>NZ_JBIJDC010000047.1:0-29800 GCF_044344315.1 Zoogloea sp.
ATGTGCTCAGCGAACAGTTTGGCGATCTGCTGCTTGGTCTGGTGGATCGCCGGCATGATGATGTGGGAGGGTTTCTCGCCGGCGAGCTGGACGATGTATTCGCCCATGTCCGATTCGAGGGCGCCCACGCCGGCGGCTTCCATGGCGTGGTTGAACTCGATCTCCTCGCTGACCATCGACTTGCCCTTGACGATCAGCTTGGCCTGATGGCGCTGGGCGATGCCCAGCATGATGGCGTTGGCTTCTTCGGGGGTCTCGGCCCAGTGCACCTGCACGCCGTTGCGGGTCAGGTTGGCTTCGAGTTGTTCGAGCAGGTCGGGCAGCTTGGACAGGCTGTACTGGCGGATGGACTCGGACAAGCTGCGCAGGGAGTCCAGCTCGTCCGCATCGGGGAACTGGGCGGCGCGCTTGGCCATGAGAAAGTCCATGGCGCCGCGGAAGCTGGTGCGCAGGTGGGGATCATTCACCGCGTCGTGCATGCGCTCGCGCAGGGCCTGGGCGGAGACGAAGGCGATGGGCTTGCCTGCATCCTTGCCGGCGGTGTTGGCCTGGGCGCTCATTGCACGTCTCCTTCGGCGTTGATGACCAGCACGATCAGCTCCTTCGGCCCGTGGGCGCCGTAGGCCAGGGTCTGCTGGATGTCGGCGGTCTTGGACGGGCCGGAGATCAGCAGGGCGTTGGTGGGCAGCCCGCCGGCCCAGTTCTCGCTGACCAGGGCATCGTAGAAGGTGGGGTGGATGCTGGCCGCGTCGAGCAGGGCGAAGTGGATCGGCGGCACCAGGGATAGGGTGCGGGGCTCGTCGGCGGACGACCACAGGATCAGGCTGCCGGTCTCGGCGATGGCGCCGCGGGTCTGGGTGAAGCCGGCGTCCACCGTGTGGAACAGGTCGGCCTTGATGTCCTCCACCTGGCCGGCCCAGGGGCGCAGCGCGGTGCCGGTAAACGTCGCGGGATCCAGGCGACGGCCGGCCGGGGTTTGCGCCCCGAAAAGGAGTGTGCCCACGCCCTTGTCGGCGCACAGGCGGGCGAGCAGGGCAGGCCAGTCGGCTTCGGTGGTGACATGCACGTCGGCGTGGAAGCCTTCGATGCCGGTGCGGAAGCGGGCCAGGCGCTCGGCCTTCGATTCGTTGCGGGCCCGGGCGGCGTAGTGGGGCGCCGGGTCGGGGTGGGCCAGAGGTTCAGCGGGGCGGGCGCCGCGCAGCTTGGCGAGGATGCGGTCGCGGGCGCTCATGCGTGCTCTCCACTGGGCTTTCCGCCGGTGCGGCGGAGCAGGAAGGTGGCCAGGTGCTCGCCGGGCAGCGAGGCGCTGGCGCGGCCGGCGTCCTGGTCTTCCCGGGCGGCACGCTGGGTGATGTTGAGCATGCAGCCGCAGTCGGCGGTCACCATCTGGCAGGCGCCGGTGGCCTTGATGGAGGCGACCTTGTCGCTGACCATGGCGGTGGACACGTCCGGGTGCTTGAGGGAGAAGGTGCCGCCGAAGCCGCAGCATTCCGACTCGTGATCGTGGATGGCCAGGGTCACGTTGCCCAGGCGGGCCAGCAGTTCGCGGCCCACCAGCAGGGTGCCCATCTCGCGGCGGGCCGAGCAGGAGGTGTGCAGGGCCACGGTGACGGCCGGGCCCTGATCCTCGCGCTTGAAGCCGACCACGTGCAGCAGGAACTCGGCGAACTCGTAGGTGCGGGCGGCGACGGCAGCGGCGCGGGCTTTGAGGGCCGGGTCGTCGGCGCAGACCTTCTCCCAGTTCCAGCGGATCATGCCGCCGCAGGAGCCGGAGGGCACCACGATGGGGTAGTCGCCGGGGAACAGGTCGAGCTGGGATTCGACTACCTGGCGGGCTTCGTCGGGGAAGCCGCTGGTGTAGGCAGGCTGGCCGCAGCAGGTCTGGTTGTCGGGGAAGATCACACGGATGCCTTCGCGCTCGAGCAGGGCGATGGCGTCCATGCCGGCCTCGGGGACGAACATGTCCACCAGGCAGGTGCCGTAGAAATACACCGCCTCGGGGCGGGGCGGGTAGCTGCGGGCGGCGTGTCCTGTGCCTGCAGCCTCGGGGGCTTTGCTCATGTCTCCTCCAGTCCTGCCGGCGGGCGACGGGGGTGTCGCTGCGGCGATCGGCTATCAGTATTTGATTAGTTCCGGTAAATTGGTAAGACCAATTGATCGGATGGGTGAAAATTTACGCTCTGGCGTCTCCGGCGTCAATCCCGCTGAGCGCTCAAAGGTTTGATTTAATGGAGTTCTAGGGGTAAACCTCTAGCGTTTTGGGCGTTCTGCGCTTGTAGTGCGTGCAGCCCTCGCCGTAGAATTTGGTCTTACCAATTTCAGACTTATGCCATGGCCAACGGCAAACTGGCGGTCCAGCGCCTTTCCGACACCATCGCCCATGAACTCGAGCGGCGCATCCTGGATGGTGCCCTCAAGCTGGGTGACCGCCTGCAGCCGGAGCGTGAGCTGGCGGCCGAGCTGGGTGTGTCGCGCCCGTCCCTGCGCGAGGCGATCCAGAAGCTCGTCTCGAAGGGCATGCTGCACAGCCGCCAGGGCGGCGGCACCTATGTGACCGATCGCCTTGACGCGGGCTTCATCGACCCATGGCAGGAGATGTTGCGTCAGCACCCCAACATCCAGGGTGATCTGCTCGAATTTCGCGGCATGCTGGAGTGCGAGGCGGCGTCTCTCGCCGCGCGCCGCGCTACCGATGCCGATCTGCAGCGCATCGACGAGGCCTTTGCCCGGGTCGAGGCGCTGTTTGCCCAGGGCACCTCGGCGGAGGTGCTGGAGCAGCAGGTGAAGGCCGACCTGGCCTTTCACCAGGCGATTGCCGAGGCAGCCCACAACGTGATGTTCGGGCACCTCACCGCCAGCCTGTTCCGCGTTATCAATGATCACATCGACCGCAACCTGCGGCACCTGCGGCGCACCGAGGACGACTGGAAGGAGCTGCGTGACCAGCATCGTGCGATCTGGGAGGGCATCCGCAGCCGCGATCCGGCCCTGGCCTCGGCGGCGGTGCGGCGGCACATCGATTTCGTCAGCGCCAGCATGGTGGCCCGGGCCCGTCATGAAGAGCGGGAGACCCGTGCCCGTGTGGCCCGCAGCCTGGTCCGGTCGGCACCCCTGAAGGGCGAGGTGGCCGAGGTGGAGAGCGGATCGCAGTAGAATCGGGATCTCTTCGCAGACTTTTTCGCTCCGTCCATGCATTCCCTCGAAGACCTGCGTGCCGGGCGCCTGAACGGTGCGCGGCAGCTGCGCCTGTGTGCCGGCCTGGGCGAGTTTCCCCGGGAGATCTTCGATCTCGCCGATACCCTGGAAGTGCTCGACCTTTCCGGCAATCAGCTGAGCACGCTGCCGGACGATCTGCCGCGTCTGCACCGGCTGCGCATCCTGTTCTGCTCGGGCAATCCCTTCCGGGTGCTGCCCGAGGTGCTGGGGCGCTGCCCGCAACTGGAGATGGTGGGCTTCAAGTCGTGCCAGATTGAACGGGTGCCTGCCGAGGCGCTGCCACCCCGTCTGCGCTGGCTGATCCTCACCGACAACCAGGTCGAGGTGCTGCCGGCCGCCATCGGGCGCTGCACCCGGCTGCAGAAACTGATGCTGGCCGGCAACCGCCTTCGCCAGCTGCCGCCGGAGCTGGCCGCGTGCACCCGGCTCGAACTGCTGCGCATCGCCGCCAATCAGCTCACCGGGCTGCCCGGCTGGCTGCTGCGTCTGCCCCGCCTGGCGTGGCTGGCCTATGCCGGCAACCCCTTCTGCGCAGCGGTGGAGCAGGCTGCGCAGGGGGCAGATCGGGCCGATCCGGTGCCCTGGCATGCCCTGGCCCTGCAGCAGGTGCTGGGGGAGGGTGCCTCCGGGGTGATCCATCGGGCCGCCTGGCAGGAGGGTGCCCACTGCCGGGATGTGGCGGTGAAGCTGTTCAAGGGCGCGGTGACCAGTGACGGCCTGCCCCTCAACGAGATGGCGGTGTGCCTGGGAGCGGGCGATCACCCCAACCTGATCCCGGTGCTGGGCCGCATCGCAGATCATCCGGCAGAAGGGCACGGGCTGGTGATGGCCTTGATCGACGCGCGCTTCCGCAGCCTCGCCGGGCCGCCCAGCTTCGAGTCCTGCACCCGTGACGTGTACGCCCCGGATACTCTGTTCACCCCGGTTGCGGCCCTGCGCATCGCCCGGGGAATCGCCTCGGTGGCCCGCCACCTGCATGCGCAAGGCATCAACCATGGTGATCTCTACGCCCACAACATCCTGCATTGCGGCGAGGGTGCCGCCGTGCTCGGTGACTTTGGTGCCGCGTCCTTTCATCCACCCGGCGACCCGGGGGCGGCGGAGGCCTTGCAGCGTATCGAGGTGCGGGCCTTTGGATGCCTGCTGGAAGAGTTGGTGGAGCGCGGTGCGGACGGGCCGGAGGGCGGCCCGAGAACGGCTCTGGCGAGCCTTCAGGCCCGCTGTGTCGATCCTGATCCCGGCGCCCGCCCGCTGTTTGCGGAGCTCGAACAGACCCTTGGCAGGCTTGGGGAGGATGCGTGAAGGCAGCCTTCCTGCAGTGGGTCCGTCAGCGCATCCAGGGGCGCAAGGCGCTTACGGAGATCGAGCGTGCCCGCATGCTCGTCGCCGCCATCGACCGGGGCGGCATTCCGCTCAACCCTGCCCGGGTGAACGCCATCGCCCGGGACCTGGGGCTGGAGGTGTCGAGGAAGGCGCCGGTGGAGGAGACGGTAGAGCGGATCCGGGGCTGCCTGCTGCGGCACCGGGAGTGGGATCAGTGAGCGCGCATTGCTGACGCGGGGCGCCAGTGCGTCAGCGCCTCGGCGGGGGGCTTGTCATCAGGGGGGCGCTGTGCCGCTCCGGGAGGCGTGCAGGGGCGCATCAACGACCAGGATGTGATGGACCAGCTTGTCCTCAACCAGTACGCACAATTCCTCACGGGATAGCTGCCCGGCTTCAAAGCGGGCGACACCCGCCGTCAGGGTGTCCAGGTAGCGTCGGTGCAGCCGGGCGTGCTCCGTCAGTTCGCCGTGGCCTTGCGCGTTGAGCGTGTCCTCCTCGCGGGAAAAGTGACGTGCCGACAGCGCCGCAAAGTCGTGTACCAGGGGGCGGACCCGCGCCTTATCTGTGCTGCTCATGATCGCCCTGGCGGTCCGGGTGGCCATGAGGATCAGCTGGCAGCGTGGGGCGTCGAGTGCCCTCTCGCCGATGGTGAGATCCTTGATGCGGGAGAACATCAGCGTTTCGAAGGACATTCAGCAATTCCGCTCGCCGGAGCACGAAGTTGAGAGCTGCCCATGATCGTAGCGGGCAAGGCGGCGGAAACCTGTCACATCCTTGCAGGGTCCCTGCGCTTAGTCGATCTCGAGCGATATCAGCAGCTGATAGCCTTTCCCCCTCACCGCACGGATGAGGGGCAGCGCCGGATCCGGATGGAGTGGCACAAGTTTGCGCCGCAGACGGCTGATCACGACTTCCAGATAGTTCTTCTCATGCTCCGTGGTCGGATCGTCGCAGACTTGCAGCAACTGCTCGGAACTGGCCGTACTCTCGGGGCCGGTCGCCATGGTGCGGATCACCGCGCATTCCAGTGGCGAAAGAGGCGCGCTAGCGCCCACCGGGCTGGTCAGTACGCCAGTGAGCGGGTCCAGGTGCCAGGCAGGCCTGGCGGCGGGCGCGAGGCGGCGCTGGAGGCGGCGCTGGAGGCTGCGCAGGACGGCGATCAGCTCCTCGCCTGATACTGGCTTGGTCAGATAGACATCGGCGCCGGCCTCATAGCCGATGATCCGGTCGGTGGATTGCTTGCGGCCAGTGAGCATGACGATGCCGATGCGTGGATAGGTTCGACGCAGCCTGGCGGCAATGCTCAGACCGTCTTCCCCTGGCAGATTGAGGTCGAGCACCGCGATGTCGGGCGGGCCGCCATGCTCCATCAGCCAGTCATCCACGGCCAGGCCGCAATTCACGCCCTCTGCACGGTAGGCATTGAGGCGCAGAAAATGCAGCAGCTCTTCGCGCAGGATGCCGTGGTCCTCGACGATGAGGATGTCTTCCATCAGGCCGCCCTGCCTTCCGGCCCCGCCGCCGGAAGGCTCAGTTCGAATTCCATGGCGCCCTCGTTGTCGATGTCGAAGCGGATGTCGCCGCCCTGAAGGTGGGCCAGGGAGCGCACCAGGTGCAGCCCGAGCCCGGTTCCCGTGAACTCATGGGCTTCCGGACCACGGTAGTAGCGCTCGAAAATGCGTGCCGGATCCGGCAGGGCAGACGGTCTTACCTGATTGCGGATGCGGATCACGGTGTAGCTATGGCCTGCCTCATCGGGCCTCATGGTGACGCGCAGCCCGATCCTGCTGTCGGCTGGAGAGTACTTGAGCGCATTGTCGATGAGGTTCTCGAGCATGATGTCCAGCAATTGCCGGTCGGCCCGGACGGAGGCATCGGCCGGCACGGAGAGATCCAGGCGTCCGTCGCCATCCGGCGTGGGGCGGGCCAGATCGGCGAAAACCGTGGTCAAGGGGCATGCTGCGAGGAGCACAGGCTGTTCCCGGCGCTCAAGGCGATCAAGCTGGAGGCAGCGATCGATGATCTTGCTCATCGCATCGCTGGCCTTGCGCATGGAGTCCAGTCTTTGCAGGATGTCGGCGGGTGCATCGGCGAGCTGGAGGCGCAGGGAGCTGCCTGAGATCTTCACGATCCCCAGGGCGGCGCGCAGCTCATGGGTGAGCATGTCCAGAAACTGGTCCTGCAGTTTGAGGCGCGCCCGTTCTCGTGCCTCGCTCGCCTGCAGGGACAGGTCGTCCGCTTCTTTCATCAGCAGCACAAAGGCCAGGGTGCCCACCTGCAGAAAGCTGAACTGGACCACGAAGGTGAGGGACTGGATGAGCGTCGGATCCAGCAGTCCGGCGCCGGTGGATGCGGAGTGCACCACTCTCATCAACATGATCGGAACGAAAAGGAGAAAGAGCAGGCCTGTGAGTCGCTGCAGACGCGACGCCCCCTTGCTGGCCAGAAGGGCGACGCCACCCGTGGCATAGATGCTGGCCACCGTCGAGCCGGACACTGCCACGAGCTCGCCGGGAGAGCGTGCAAAAAGCCACAGCAGGAGGGCTCCGCTGACGACCTCCGTCGCAAGGACGAGGTTGAGAACCGAGCGGATCCGCCAGGGGATGATCAGCAACCCTGCCTCGAGCGCAAAGCCCGTCATGATCAACGGGTTTCCCACATGGGCCGAGAGGACCAGCGGAATCTCTCCCCGAAGGTTGATCAGGGTCCAGCCCGTTGCCTGGAGGAGCTTGCTGAGGACAAACAAGCGCACCGGATTCCGGCTCGCCGCACTTTTTCCGTAGGCGAGGGCCATTGTCATCGCAATCAGGTTGCCGATGACGAGCAAATGCAGAACGGTGGAAAGCTGCAGAACGGGCACGATGGAGGGCCAGGCCAGGGCGCCGTCGGGAAAACGCGCCATTCGGCGAGTTTATGACGAAACGCCCGGCACCGGGGTCCTGCTCTCGGCGCGGGACCCTTGTCAGCCGGCCCCTTTTCGGCCCTTTTTCGGCCCCTCTCCCGAATCTGCAAAAGCAAAAAGGCCAACCCTTGCGGATTGGCCTTTTTGCTTGAATCGGGTGGTGGTGATGGGCGGAGTCGAACCGCCGACCTATGGGTTATGAATCCATCGCTCTAACCATCTGAGCTACATCACCAACCGAAGCCCGCTATAATAGGGGTTTGATTGTTGTCGGTCAACACGTGATGAAAAAGCTTTATATCCGTACCTTCGGTTGCCAGATGAACGAGTACGACTCGGACAAGATGGCGGATGTGCTCGGGGCGGCCGATGGGCTGGAGAAGACGGATAACCCGGAAGAGGCCGATGTGATCCTCTTCAATACGTGTTCCGTGCGCGAGAAGGCCCAGGAAAAGGTCTTCCACGACCTGGGGCGGGTCAAGCACCTCAAGCAGAAGAACCCCAACCTGATCATCGGGGTGGGCGGCTGCGTGGCCAGCCAGGAGGGTGAGGCCATCGTGGCGCGGGCGCCCTATGTGGATCTGGTGTTCGGGCCGCAGACCCTGCACCGCCTGCCCAAGCTGATCGCCGAGCGCAAGGCGTCGGGGCGGTCCCAGGTGGACATCTCCTTCCCCGAGATCGAGAAGTTCGACAACCTGCCGCCGGCCCGGGTGGAAGGGGCGAGCGCCTTCGTGTCGATCATGGAGGGCTGTTCCAAGTACTGCACCTTCTGCATCGTGCCCTACACCCGGGGTGACGAGATCTACCGCCCCCTGGCCGACGTGCTGGCCGAAGTGGCCGGGCTGGCGGCCCAGGGCGTGAAGGAAGTGACCCTGCTCGGCCAGAACGTGAATGCCTGGCGTGCGCCGGTGGATGGCGACGGCGGCGAGATGGCCGACTTTGCCTTCCTGCTCGAGTGCGTGCATGAGATCCCCGGGATCGAGCGCCTGCGCTACACCACCTCGCACCCGCGGGAGATGACCCAGCGGGTGGTGGACGCCTATGCCCGGCTGCCCAAGCTGGTGTCGCATCTGCATCTGCCGGTGCAGGCGGGTTCCGATCGGGTCTTGGCGGCCATGAAGCGGGGCTACACGGTGATCGAGTACAAGTCCCTGGTGCGCAAGCTGCGCGCGGCGCGGCCGGACCTCTCCCTGTCGTCGGACTTCATCATCGGTTTTCCGGGCGAGACCGAGGCCGATTTTGAGGCCACCATGAAGCTCATCGACGATCTGGGCTTCGATACGTCCTTCAGCTTCGTCTACAGCTCGCGCCCCGGCACCCCGGCCGCCGACCTGGCCGACGACACGCCCCAGGACGTCAAGCTGGCGCGCCTGTCGCGGCTGCAGAAGCGTATCGAAGAGCATGCCGCCACGATCAGCGCCGGCATGGTTGGCTCGGTGCAGCGCATTCTTGTCGAAGGGCCGTCGAAGAAGGATCCCAACGAGCTGGCCGGTCGCACGGACAACAACCGGGTGGTTAACTTTGCGGGCAACCCGCGCCTGGTCGGGCATTTTGTGGAGGTGAGCATCGTTTCGGCGCTGCCCCATTCCCTGCGCGGTGAGATCGTGACGCGGGATTGACGATTTTGATGGTTTTTCCTTCCCCGGCGGGCTTCAGTCTGGCAGCATGCGGCCAATGAAGCCCACGGAAATCGTCCTGCATCCCCTCGACAACGTCCGCCTCGCCAATCTGTGCGGGGCGCTCGACGAGAACATCCGCCAGATCGAGACGGCCTTCGACGTCACCATCGCCCGCCGCAGCGAGCGTTTCACCCTGCATGGCGCGGCGCCCCAGATGCATCATGCGGCGCGTGCCCTGCGCCACTTCTACGAGAAGTCCGACGAGGCTCTGTCGGTGGATGACATCCAGCTGGGGCTGATCGAGGTGGTCAAGCTGGGGGAGGGCAGTGGCCCGGCGCCGGTGCTGATGACCCGCAAGAGCGAGCTGCATGGTCGCACGCCGCGGCAGGTGGACTACCTGCGCCAGATCCAGGAGCACGACATCACCTTCGGCATCGGCCCGGCCGGCACCGGGAAGACCTACCTCGCCGTTGCCAGCGCCGTCGATGCCTTCGAGCGCGAGCACGTGGAGCGCATCGTGCTGACCCGCCCGGCGGTGGAGGCGGGCGAACGCCTGGGCTTCCTGCCCGGCGATCTGGCCCAGAAGGTGGATCCGTATCTGCGCCCCCTTTACGACGCCCTCTACGACCTGATGGGTTTCGAGCGGGTGGCCAAGCTGTTCGAGCGCGGCTGCATCGAGATTGCGCCCCTGGCCTTCATGCGCGGCCGCACCCTGTCGCGGGCCTTCATCATCCTCGACGAGGCCCAGAACACCTCGCCGGAGCAGATGAAGATGTTCCTGACCCGCATCGGCATCGGCTCCCGGGCTGTGATCACCGGCGACCTGACCCAGGTGGACCTGCCCCGGGGCCAGAAGAGCGGGTTGGGTGAGGCCGTGCAGGTGCTGGCCGACGTGCGTGGCGTGGCCTTCACCCGCTTCCTCAAGGAGGACGTGGTGCGTCACCCCCTGGTGGCACGTATCGTCGATGCCTACGAGAAACACGGGCTGCGCACCGCTGCCCCGCCTGCCCAGCAACAACAAGTCCAGCAACAATGAGCGACATCAAGCTGCCCCGCCGCCTCGACCTGTCCGTGCAATACGCCTGTAACCGCGACGGTGTACCTTCCCGGGTCGAATTTCGCCGTTGGTTGCGGGCTGCCGAGCCCGGCGCGGCCCGCATAACCGTCCGCATCGTCGACGAGGACGAGGGGCGCGAACTGAACCGGGACTACCGGGGCAAGGATTACGCCACCAATGTGCTGACCTTTGCCTATGGTGAAGGGGAAGACATGCCCCTGCCCGAAGGCCTGCCCCTGATGGGTGACCTGGTGCTGTGCCGGCAGGTGGTGGAGAGGGAGGCTGCGGAGCAGGGCAAGCTCCTGGACGCGCATTACGCCCACTTATCCGTGCATGGTATGCTGCATTTGCAGGGTTTTGACCATCTGGAAGATGCTGAGGCCGACGAGATGGAAGCCCGCGAACGCCAGATTCTGGCTGATTTGGGCTATGCAGACCCGTACGCGGGAGAACGCTGAGTGGTGAGGTGAGCAATGCGCCATGGGCGATGGAGGGATTCGGTTTTGATCTCCATCGCCCATGGCCCATTTCTCATCCACCTTTTTTATGGAACCCTCCAGTAGTAAACCGTCCTTGCTCGAACGGCTTTCCGCTCTCCTGACCCGGGAACCGGAAGACCGGGAAGAATTGCTGCACCTCCTGCACTCCGCCCACGACCGCAACCTGTTTGATGCGGACGCGCTGGCGATCATCGAAGGTGCCCTGCAGGTTTCCGAAATGCAGGTGCGGGACGTCATGGTCCCGCGGGCGCAGATGGACGTTGTCTGCCTCGACGATTCTGTCGAGGACATCACCCGCTTTGCCATCGGCGCGGCCCACTCCCGTTTTCCCGTCATCGGCGAGAACAAGGACGACGTGGCCGGCATCCTCCTTGCCAAGGATCTGCTGCGGGTCTTCGCCGGTGAATCCTTCAATCTGCGCGACATGCTGCGCCCGGCCGTCTTTGTGCCGGAGTCCAAGCGTCTCAACGTGCTGCTGCGTGATTTCCGGGTCAGCCGCAATCACATGGCCATCGTGGTGGACGAGTACGGCGGCGTGGCCGGGCTGGTGACCATCGAAGACGTGCTGGAGCAGATCGTCGGCGACATCGAAGACGAATACGACTTCGACGAGACCGCCGATAACATCCGCCTCGACCAGGCCGGGCGTTACCGGGTCAAGGCGGCGACCGAGATCGAAGACTTCAACGAGGCCTTCGCCACCTCCTTCAGCGATGCCGAATACGATACCGTCGGCGGCCTGCTGATCCGCAAGCTGGGGCGTCTGCCCAAGCGCAACGAGATCGTAGAGCTCGAAGGCCTGCGCTTCCAGGTGCTGCGGGCCGACAGCCGGCGCGTTCATTCCCTGCTCGTCGAACGCATGCCTGACCAGGAGGCGATCGGCGGTTGATGGCGTTCTGGCGACAGGGCCTGGCCCTGCTGGCGGGGGGCGCGTCGGTGCTTGCCTACGCCCCTTTCGAACTCTTCCCCCTGGCTTTCCTGAGCTTGGCCGTGCTGTATGGCCTGCTCGACCCGATGGCGCCGGCTGACCTGGCAGACGCGTCCCGGCGACGCAGGGCGCGCTACGGGTTCTCCAGTGGCTTTGCCTGGGGGCTCGGGGCCCTGCTGGCCGGGGTGTCGTGGCTATACGTTGCGCTGCATCGCTTCGGCGGCATGCCCATGCCCCTGGCCGCCTTCGCCATCCTGCTGTTCTGCGCAGGCATGGCCCTGTATGCCGGCCTGGCCGGCGGGCTGTTTGCGTTGCTGCGGCGGGGCCGGCCATGGGGCGACGCCGCCCTGTTCGCCGCCCTGTGGCTGTTCTCCGAATGGCTGCGGGGATGGGTGTTCACCGGTTTTCCATGGCTGGCCAGCGGCTATAGTCAGAGCCCGCCCAGCCCCCTGGCCGGCTTTGCGCCGGTGTTCGGCGTGTTTGGGGTAGGGGGGCTGCTGGCCCTGGCGGCCGCGTGGACGTGCCAGGCGGTGCTCGGGCGCCGTCGCAGGTCGCTGCTGGCGGTGCTGGCCCTGCTCGCCGTGGGCGTGGCTTTGCGTCAAGTCGCATGGACGGAGGCTGTTGGGGCTCCGGTGAAGGTTGCGCTGCTGCAGACCAACATTGAGCAGAGCCTCAAGTGGCGCCCCGAGATGCTGCAACGCTGGCTCGACGTAAACCTGGCCATGCTCCGCGAAAGCCCTGCTGACATTGTTGTTCTCCCCGAGACGACGCTGCCCCTGCTGGTGGAGCATCTGCCGCCCGGCTATCTGGACGAGTTGCAGCGTATTGCCGCCGGCAATGGTGGCGACGTGATCCTCGGCACCTTCACCCGGGACGGGGCCGGGAACATCTACAACGCGGCGATCAGCCTGGGCCGCTCGCCGTCGGGGCATTACGCGAAGCAGCACCTGGTGCCCTTCGGCGAGTATTCGCCACCGCTGTTCCGCTGGTTCTACGGGCTGGTGAACATCCCCATGGCCGACCAGACCCGGGGCGCCGAGCGCCAGCCGCCGCTGGCCCTGGCCGGGCAGAAGGTGGCCGTGAATATCTGCTACGAGGACGTCTTCGGCGAGGAGCTGATCCGCAGCCTGCCGGAGGCCACGCTGATGCTCAACCTCTCCAACCTGGCCTGGTATGGTGACTCCCTTGCCCAGCCCCAGCACCTGCAGATCGCCCGCTTGCGGGCTCTCGAAACAGGGCGGCCGATGCTGCGCGCCACCAATACCGGGATGACGGCGCTGGTGATGCCCGATGGTGCAGTGGCCGCCGTGCTGCCCGCCTTCCAGGCGGCGGCCCTGCCGGTGGAGGTGCGTGGCTACCAGGGCCTGACGCCCTACGCCCGCTGGGGCAACTGGCTGGCGGTGGGGCTGGCGGCCCTGGCCCTGCTGGGGGGTGCCGGGTGGCGGCGAAGCTGAGGCGGACGGCGTATCATCGCGGTTCGCCCATTTAAAGACAGAACATTTCCGAACCATGCGCTCCTATTCTACGAACAGTCCCGAAGCCCTGGCCCGCCTGGTTGCCATGGCGATCCTTGCCGATGGTCGCCTGGACAACCGGGAAGTGGACTGGATCAAGCACAACGACACGGCCGCCCTGCTGGGCGTTGATCGGGACACCCTGATCCAGGTCCTGCTGGACTGCTGTCGTGACGTGATCAATGAAGCCGAGCAGGAGCGCGTCTTCCTGCTCGAGGACCACCGCCTTGCCCGCCTCGCCGATGATCTCACCGATCCGGCCCTGCAGAAGGTGGCCCTGTCCGCCATGCTCATCCTCGCCAAGAGCGACGGCAGCGTGACGGAGGGCGAAGAGACCCTGCTGCGCTTTCTGATGAGCCGCTGGGGCCTCAGCCTCGAAGACCTGGCGGCGGCCTGACCTGGGCGGGCGGTCTTGCTCCGCCCGCGCCGTTTTCTGCTTTCGACCCATAAAACCAAGACAATTCAGGAGGATAGCCATGAGCGACCAGATCAAGTATCTGCTCGACGAATCCCGCATGCCCAAGGCCTGGTACAACATCGCCGCCGACCTGCCGGTGCCCCTGCCGCCGCCGCTGCATCCGGGCACCCTGCAGCCTCTTGGCCCGTCCGACCTGGCGCCGATCTTCCCGAACGCGATCATCGCCCAGGAGATGTCCACCGAGCGCTGGATTGATATCCCCGAGCCGGTTCGTGATGTGCTGACCCAGTGGCGCCCCAGCCCCCTGTTCCGTGCCCGCCGGCTGGAGAAGCTTCTCGGCACGCCGGCCAAGATCTACTACAAGTACGAGGGCGTCTCCCCCGCCGGCAGCCACAAGCCCAACTCCGCCGTGCCCCAGGCCTGGTACAACGCCCAGGAAGGCGTCAAGCGCCTGTCCACCGAAACCGGTGCCGGCCAGTGGGGTTCGTCCCTGGCTTACGCGGGTGGGCTCTTCGGGCTGGATGTGACGGTGTTCCAGGTGCGTGTTTCCTACGACCAGAAACCTTACCGGCGTGCGCTGATGGAAACCTGGGGGGCGCGCTGCATTGCCTCCCCATCGGCGGAAACCGAGTACGGCCGTGCCGTGATGGCCCAGTACCCGGACCACATCGGCTCCCTCGGCATCGCCATCTCCGAGGCGGTGGAGGTGGCGGCCAGGAACGACGACACCAAGTACGCCCTGGGCTCGGTGCTCAACCACGTGCTGCTGCACCAGACTATCGTGGGTGAAGAGGCCATTCTGCAGATGGAGATGGCTGGTGACGATCCGGATGTGGTGGTGGGTTGCGTGGGCGGCGGTTCCAACTTCGCCGGTATTGCCTTCCCCTTCATCGGCCTGCAACTGCGCGGCGGCCCCAACGCCAAGAAGCGCCGCATCGTGGCCGTGGAGCCGTCGGCCTGTCCGTCCCTCAGCCGTGGCAAGTACGCCTACGACTTTGGCGACACAGCCCACCTGACCCCGCTGGTCAAGATGCACACCCTGGGCAGCGACTTCACGCCCCCCGGCCTGCACGCCGGCGGCCTGCGCTACCACGGCATGGCACCGCTGGTCAGCCATGTGAAGGAGCTGGGCCTGATCGAGGCCAAGGGCGTTCACCAGACCGCCTGTTTCGAGGCTGGCGTGATGTTCGCGCGCAGCGAGGGTATCGTTCCGGCGCCCGAATCCACCCACGCCATCCGCGGCGCCATCGACGAGGCTCTGCGCTGCAAGGCGGAAGGCAAGAGCGAGACCATCCTGTTCTGCCTGTCGGGCCATGGCCATTTCGACATGACCTCGTACACCAACTACCTGTCGGGCAATCTCACCGACCAGCCCTACGACGAGCAGGCCCTGGCCATTGCGCTGGCTGGCCTGCCGAAGGTCGAAGCCTGATAAACAGGTCTTTCGGGTGAACGCAGAAGGGGGCCGTGTGGCCCCCTTCTGCATGGTGCTGTCCCGGTGCGGCGAAGAGCGCCGGGGCTTTCCTCTATACCCGGAAGCGTGCGATCTGGTCCTTCAGGCTGACGGCGATGCGCTCGAGGCCGATGGCCGCGTCGGCGGCGCCGCGGATGTTCTCGGAGGTGCTCTCGACCATGTTCGAGATTTCTTCGACGCGCTGGGCGATGGAGGTGCTGGCGGCGCTCTGTTCCCGGGTGGCGTCGGCGATTTCCCGCACCCGTTCCAGGGTCTGGCGGGCGCCGGTTTCGATGGCCTGCAGGGCTTCGGCGGCAGAGGCCGCCAGGGAAACCCCCAGATCCACCTCGGGCAGGGCGGCGTTCATGGCATCGACGGCGCTGCTGGTATCGCTCTGGATGCCCGAGATCATCTGTTCGATCTCGGTGGTGGCCGACGATGTGCGTTCCGCCAGCTTGCGCACTTCGTCCGCCACGACGGCAAAGCCGCGGCCCTGCTCGCCAGCCCGGGCGGCCTCGATGGCGGCGTTGAGGGCCAGCAGGTTGGTCTGCCCGGCGATTTCCTTGATCACGTTGGCAATAGACGACACCTGGCCGATGCGTTCCTCCAGGGCCAGGATGCGCCCGGAGGCGCTGGTCACCGTTTCCGACATCTTGCGGATCGCCGCGGAGGCCTGACCGACCCGTTCGCTGCCTTCCGCGGCAAGGCGCATGGCTTCCTGGGAGTTCTGTTCGGTCTCCAGGGCGCTGGAGGAAATATGGCTGGAGCTGACGGTCAGCTCTTCCATCGCCGCCGCCATGGCCGCGGTGGCATCCGACTGACGCACGGCGGCGTCGGCAACCTCGGCGGAGACGCGCGTGATGTGGTCAGCGTTGCTGACCAACTGGTTGGCGCCACTGTTGATCTCGCCCATCATTGACCGCAGTGCCCCTACCATGCTGGACAGGGCTTTGAGCATGCTGCCTTCCCGGGCGTCGCCGAGGGGAGCGGTGAGGTCGCCGGCGGCGGCCTGCTGCATGACTGCCGTGGCCTGACGGGGTTCGCCGCCCAACTGGGCGGTGACGCTGGTGCTGATCCGCCACCCCACCAGGCCGAGCACAATCAGCATGACGGCTGAAATGCCGCCCAGGAGTGTGGCGATGCTGCGGAATTCGCGATCCACATCGTCGATATAGATGCCCGTGCCGAGAATCCAGCCCCAGGGGGCAAAGGGCAGGGCGTAAGTCAGTTTGGGCTGGGGGTCGGTCTCACCGGCCTTGGGGAACCAGTAATCCACAAATCCGCCACCGGCGTTGCCGGCCTTGACCAGTTCGACAATGATGCTTTTGCCGTTGGCGTCCTTCAGGCCGCTGGCGTCCGTGCCTTCGCGCTCGGGTTTGGGCGGCATCAGCACGTAGTGGCTGCGCTGATCCACTACGAACAGGTAGTTGCTCTTGTCGTAGCGCATGGCGCGCAGGGTTTCGGTAGCGCCCTTCTTGGCGTCGGCTTCGCTCAGCGTGCCGGCCTGGAACTGCTTGTGAAAGTGCTCAATGACACCGCTGCCGTTCTCGACGAGATGTTTCGTCTGGAGCTTGCGGTCTTCCATCATGCTGTTGTGCAGGTTAGCGAGGCTCACTGCACACAGGATACAAAGACCAACAAGGGCAAGGGCGACAAGCAGTCGCATGCGCGTGGCGACGCGCAGATTATCAAGACTCATGGCGGATCCTCTCCTCAGTTCCGGTTGTCTTCCGGGTGACTGACCGGTCATCGGTTGATGCCGGTGTTTATGGTATTTCCCTTATTTACGGAGGGTTGTTCCATTTCTTGACACTGTGCGTCGTGATCGCGCAAATAGACGTGTTTGGGGAGGCTGTGCCATCAGGCGTTCCCTGGCCGTGGAAACCCAGTAAAATCCGCGTTTTGCCCAAATTCGCGCGGCCTCTGCCGCGGAGCGCCCATGTCCGTCCAAAAACCGACTTTCCAGCAGATCATCCTGCGCCTCTCGAACTTCTGGGCCGAGCACGGCTGCACCCTGCTCCAGCCTTACGACATCGAGGTCGGCGCCGGTACCTTCCATACCGCCACCTTCCTGCGCTCCATCGGGCCCGAGCACTGGAATGCCGCCTATGTGCAGCCTTCCCGCCGCCCCAAGGATGGCCGCTACGGCGAGAACCCCAATCGCCTGCAGCACTACTACCAGTACCAGGTGGTGCTCAAGCCGTCGCCGGTGAATATCCAGGAGCTGTACATCGACAGCCTGCGTGCACTGGGCATCGACCCCAACGCCCACGACATCCGCTTTGTAGAGGACGACTGGGAATCCCCCACCCTCGGCGCCTGGGGCCTGGGCTGGGAAGTCTGGCTGGACGGCATGGAGGTGACGCAGTTCACCTACTTCCAGGAAGTGGGCTCCCTGAGCTGCAAGCCGGTACTGGGCGAGATCACCTACGGTCTTGAGCGCCTGGCCATGTACCTGCAGGGCGTGGAAAACGTCTATGACCTGGTGTGGTCCATTGGTCCCGATGGCACGCCGGTCACCTACGGCAACGTCTATCACCAGAACGAGGTGGAGCAATCCACCTACAACTTCGAACACTCCAACGTGGATTGGCTGTTCCGCCTGTTCGGCGAATATGAGGCCGAGGCCAAGCGTCTGATGGCGGTACCGTTGGTGCTGCCGGCCTTTGAGATGGTCATGAAGTGCTCCCACACCTTCAACCTGCTCGACGCCCGCGGCGCCATCTCCGTGACCGAGCGCGCTGCCTACATCGGCCGCGTGCGTGCGCTGGCCCGTGAAGTGGCTCAGGCCTATTACAACTCCCGTGAAGCCCTCGGCTTCCCGATGCTGAAGAAGGAGGCCGCGTGATGACCAGCGCGACCCTGCTCGTAGAACTCTTGACCGAAGAACTTCCGCCCAAGGCCCTGCCCAGGCTGGGTCAGGCCTTTTCCAATGGTATCGTGGCCGGCCTGCGCGCCCGTGGGCTGGCGACGGCCGATGGTGCCTTCCGCTGGTTTGCCACGCCGCGCCGCCTGGCGGTGACCATCTCCAACGTGGTCTCCGAAGCGGCCGCCAAGGACGTGACCGAGAAGATCATGCCGGTGTCCGTGGCACTCACCGCCGACGGCCAGCCGACACCCGCCCTGGGCAAGAAGCTCGAGGCCAAGGGCATTCCCCTGTCTGCCGTGGCCAGCTTCGAGCGCCGCATGGACGGCAAGGCCGAAGCGCTGTTCTACACCTCCACGGTGGCGGGTGCGAAGCTCGCCGATGTGCTCGGCGGCATCGTCCAGGACGCCCTCAAGCAGCTGCCCATTCCCAAGGTGATGCGCTGGGGCGATGGTGACGCCACCTTCGTGCGCCCCGCCCACAAGCTGACCCTGCTGCACGGTGCCGACGTGGTGCCGGGTTCGGTGCTCGACATCCAGTCCGGGCGTACCACCAAGGGCCACCGCTTCATGAGCCGTGGCGAGATCGAGATCGCCACCGCCGACGCCTACGAGCCGACTCTGCTGGCTGAAGGCAAGGTCATCCCCGACTTTGCCGAGCGCCGGGCCAACATCGAGAAGCAACTGGTCACCGAGGCGGGCCGTCAGGGTGCCACCCTGGGTGAATACGCCGATCTGCTCGACGAAGTGACTGCCCTGGTCGAGCACCCGACGGTCTATGTCGGCGAGTTCGAGGCCGAGTTCCTGACCGTGCCCCAGGAATGCCTGATCCTCACCATGCGGGCCAACCAGAAGTACTTCCCCCTGTTCGATGCCGACGGCAAGCTGCTCAACCGCTTCCTGATCGTCTCCAACATGGAGCTGGCCGATCCGTCGAACATCATCACCGGCAACCAGCGTGTGGTGCGCCCGCGCCTGTCCGATGCCCGCTTCTTCTTCGAGCAGGACATCAAGGCGGGCCTCACCTCCCGCGTGGTCAAGCTGGATGCTGTGGTCTATCACAACAAGCTTGGCTCCCTGGGCGACCGCGTCCAGCGCGTGTCCATCGTGGCCCGCAAGGTGGCTGGCCTGCTTGGGGCCGACGAGAACCTGGCCAACCGCGCTGCGTTGCTGTCCAAGGCCGATCTGCTGACCGACATGGTCGGCGAGTTTCCGGAGCTGCAAGGCACCATGGGCCGCTACTACGCCCTCGCCGAAGGGGCTGCCCCGGTGGTCGCCGAGGCCATCGAGCAGCACTATCGCCCGCGCTTTGCCGGCGACGCCCTGCCCGACAGCAATATCGGCCGTGCCCTGGCCCTGGCCGACAAGCTCGATTCCCTGAGCGGCTTTTTCGGCATCGGCCAGATCCCGACCGGTGACAAGGACCCGTTCGGTCTGCGTCGGGCGGCGCTGGGTGTGCTGCGCATCCTGATGGAGGCGCCACTGCCCCTCGATCTGGCCGAGCTGATCGAAGCTTCTGCGGCGAGCTTTCCGCCGGGCCGTCTGGGTTCCGAAGTGGCTGCGCCCCTTTACGATTTCATGCTCGAACGGCTGCGCAACACCCTGCGCGACGCTGGGCATGCCCAGGACGTGGTGGATGCCGTGCTGGCCCTCAAGCCGACCCGCATCGATCTCGTGGTACCCAAGCTCGACGCCGTGCTGGCCTTCCAGCAACTGCCGGAAGCTGCCGCTCTAGCGGCTGCCAACAAGCGCATCGTTAACATCCTCAAGAAGGCTGAGGGCGAGATCGGCGAGCCCGACGTGGCCCTGCTGGTTGAGGACGCCGAGAAGGCCCTGTTCCACGCCATCACCGATGTGGCTCCGCTGGCCCGCTCCCACTTCCAGAACGAGGCCTACACCGACGCCCTGCGCGTGCTTGCCGGCCTGCGCACCGCGGTGGACCGTTTCTTCGATGAGGTGATGGTGATGGCCGAAGAGCCGCTGATCCGTCAGAACCGCCTGGCCCTGCTGAACCAGCTGGCCGGCCTGATGAACCAGGTGGCCGATATCTCCCGTCTGTCTGCCTGAGGGCAAACCATGAAGATCATCGTGCTTGACCGGGACGGCGTCATCAATTTCGACTCCGACCAGTTCATCAAGTCGCCGGAAGAGTGGAAGCCGATTCCCGGCTCCCTCGAAGCCATTGCCCGCCTCAACGAGGCGGGCTGGCGGGTGGTGGTGGCTTCCAACCAGTCCGGTGTCGGGCGCGGTCTCTTCGACATGGACACCCTCAATGCCATCAATGAGAAGATGACCAAGGCCCTCGGTCAGGTGAGTGGGCGGCTGGACGCCATCTTCTTCTGCCCCCACGCAGCTGATTCGCCTTGCTCGTGCCGCAAGCCCAAGCCGGGGATGTTCGTGGAGATCGCCGCTCGTTTCAACGTCGATCTCAAGGGCATGCCCGTGGTTGGCGACAGCCTGCGCGACCTGCAGGCAGGCGTTGCCGTGGGCTGCCGGCCCTATCTGGTGAAAACCGGCAAGGGCAGCAAAACCGTGCTTGACCCGGCCCTGCCTGAAGGCACCGAGATCTTCCCCGACCTGGCGGCCGTGGTCGCGCACCTAACCGCCTGAGAGAGCCCCGTGGTCCTGATCCGCAACATCCTGTTCATGTTGGCCCTTGCCGTATTCACGCCCTTATATGCGCTGATTGGCATGGCCAGCTTTCCGTTTGGTCCCAAGACCCGTCACAAACTGATCCGCGGCTGGCCGCGCATCATGGCTTGGGTCATCAAACATGTGTTGGGCATTCCGTATCGGCTGATCGGCAGCGAGAACATCCCGGCGGGCCCGGCCATCGTCGTGTCGAAGCACATGTCAGCATGGGAAACCATCATGCTGCAGGACATCTTTCCGCCCATGGTCTTTGTCATGAAGAGGGAGATCCACAAGGTGCCCTTCTTTGGTTGGGGGATTTCCCAGATGCCGATGATTGCCATCGACCGTGCTGCCGGCAAGGACGCCCTGACCCAGGTGGAAGCCCAGGGGCGTGATCGCCTGGCCCATGGTTTCTGGGTGACGATCTTTCCCGAAGGCACGCGCGTGGCCCCGGGGAGCAAGAAGCGCTACAAGGCCGGTGCCTCCTGGCTGGCCTCCCAGACGGGTACCCCGGTGGTGCCGGTGGCCCATAACGCCGGCGAGTACTGGCCGCGCAACGCCTTTTTCAAGCGCCCCGGTGAAGTGGTGGTGAGTATCGGCCCGGTGATCGACACTACCGGCCTGTCTGCCGAGGAGATCAACGCCCGCGCCGAGGCGTGGATCGAAGGCGAAATGCGCCGCCTCTTTCCCCATCACTACCGTGACCTGCGCAGCAAGGAGACCGCCGCGGCGTGACTGCGACGGCCGTCGAGACCCGTGAGATCGTCCTGGAAGGGCGGCGGGTTGCTTACATCCTGCGTCGGAGCGTCCGCAAGACCCTCGGGCTACGCATCGACCACCGGGGGCTGATTGTTGGTGTGCCCTTGCGTGTGGGCCTGCGTGATGCGGAGTCCTTCATCCGCAGCCACGGGCCGTGGATTGTCGAAAAGCTCGCGGCGCGCGCTGCTGCTCCTGCTGCCGCGCCGGCCTTTGCGCCGCAGGAGGGGGCGGAGCTGCCGGTTCTGGGTGACGTCTGGCGCTTGCGCCTCGGTCGGGGCAACAACCGGGTGGTATGGCATGAAAGCGGTGCCCAACCCGTTCTTGAGCTGGCCCTGAGGGCCGGTGGTGACGCCCGTCAGGTGCTGCTGCGCGGCTTGCAGCAGCGTGCCCTGGGCCTGTTCTGCCATCGGGTCGAGGAGTTCTGCCTGCGTCTCGGACATCCGGTGCCGGCGGTCGGGCTGTCCAACGCCCGCACCCGCTGGGGGAGTTGCAGCAGCCGCAGCGGCATCCGCCTGCACTGGCGCCTGGTTCATCTGCCCCTGGCGCTGATCGACTACGTGGTGGCCCACGAAGTGGCCCATCTGGTCGAGATGAACCACTCGCCGCGTTTCTGGTCTGTGGTGGCATCCCTGTATCCCGATCATGTTGCTGCCCGCCGGGCGCTCAGGCAGGCAGCGGCGGGTCTTCCCTCCCTCTGAAACAAGGAAGTTCTCCATGCGCCTGCTTCACACCATGCTCCGCGTCGTCGATCTCGACCGCTCCATCGCTTTTTACACCGAAGTCCTCGGGATGCGCCTGTTGCGTCGTAATGACTACCCGGAAGGCAAGTTCACGCTGGCCTTCGTCGGCTATCAGGAAGAGTCCGCCGGTGCCGTGCTTGAACTGACCCACAACTGGGGTGTGGAGGCCTATGAGCTGGGGACGGCCTACGGCCACATCGCCCTGGAGGTGCCCGATGCCTATGCCGCCTGTGAGGCCATCAAGGCCCGTGGTGGCAAGGTGGTGCGGGAAGCCGGGCCCATGAAGCACGGCAGCACGGTGATCGCCTTCGTTGAAGACCCGGATGGATACAAGGTGGAGCTGATCCAGGCCAAGGGGGCCGGTACCCACTAGGCCACTAGGCCATCACGCGACTGCGTGCTCGGCAGCCGGGGCGCTTCCGGCGGCCGAACCGGGGCAACTCAGTGCTGGCTGAAGGCTTCGCGCAGGGCGGCGAGTTCCTGCCGCAACTCATGCAGTGCGGCGGGGGCCTCTTCGAGATTCTTTTCACGCCCCATGCGTTCGAGCTGCTGGGCCTTGGCCTGGGCCCGGCTGGCGCAAAAGTTGGAGACGGCGCCTTTAAGGGCATGGGCCGTTCCGTGCAGCGCCTCTGCATCACCTGCGGCCACGGCCGCTTCCACATCGGCCAGCAGTCGGGGCTCGTCCTCGCTGTACATGACCATCAGCTGAGCCAGCAGATCCTCATCGTCGCCCAGGTTGGCCAGCACTTGTTCCCGGTCGAAGACCGGGCCGCTGGCGGGCGGCGATTCGGTAGCCGGCGCAGGGGCCGGGTCGTTGTTGCCCGTGTGGTGGATCAGTACTTCGACCAGATCGGGGGCATGTACGGGCTTGGAGAGGTAACCGTCCATGCCGGCCTGCAGGCAGCGCTCCCGGTCGCCTTTCATGGCGTGGGCGGTCATCGCGATGATCGGCGTGCGGGGTATGCCTGTGGCTTCCCGTTCGCGGATCATGGCGGTAGCTTCGAAGCCGCCCATCACCGGCATCTGCACGTCCATCAGGATGGCGTCGAAACGGTTGGCCGCGTGGAGCGTCAAGGCCTCCTGACCGTTATTGGCCACCTCCACGTGGTGGCCCAGCTTGGCCAGCAGGCGCATGGCCAGGGTCTGGTTCACCACGTTGTCCTCTGCCAGCAAAATACGTAGCTGCCGGCGTTGTTCGCGCAGGGTGTGGCGGGTGATCAGTGGGCGCTCGTCGATCGGGTCAACCGATAGCAGGATGGCATTGAGCAGATCAGAGGCCTCGACCGGCATCGGCAGGTAGGCTGCGACGCCCAGTTCCCGGCAGCGGGCTCCGTCGCCGCGACGGCCTTCGCCGGCCAGCATGATCACGCAGGGCTGGGGAACGGCTGTTCTGGTGATTGTTTCGGCCAGCGAGAAGCCCTCCGCATCGGGCAGCTGGGTGCCAATCACGACGACTCGGTAAGGCAGGCCGCTGCTGCTGGCCTGGGTCAGTTCGCGCAGGCAGGTATTTGCGTCGGGGGCGCAGGTGGGGGCCATCCGCCATTGGCTCAACAGCTCAATGAGGGTGCCGCGTTCGACCGGATTGTCCACCGCGATGAGCACCGGAAGGCCCTCCAGGTGAGCGCGTTCCTCAGTGCTGGCACTGAACTGGCCGAGCTCGAAGCGGGCCGTAAAGCGGAAGGTGCTGCCCTCACCGGGAACGCTGTCCACACTGATCTGGCCGCCCATGGCCCGAACCAGCTGGGCGCTGATGGTGAGTCCGAGACCGGTGCCGCCGTAGCGCCGAGTCGTCGAGGTGTCTGCCTGGGAGAAAGCTTCGAAGATCAGACCCTGCTTCTCGGCCGGGATGCCGACCCCCGTATCCTCCACGCTGAATTGGATGTCTACGCCGCCTTCGATGGTCGGGCCCGGTTGCACGATGACCCGGACGCTGCCCTCCGAGGTGAATTTGATCCCGTTGGAGATCATGTTGATCAGGACCTGACGCAGGCGGTGCGGGTCGCCGATCAGGCTGTCGGGGACTTCCGGGGCGACCTGGACGCTTAGCAGCAAGTCCTTCTCGGCCGCCCGTTGCTGCAGGGTCCGGACCGCGAGGGCCACGCAGTCCCGCAGGCTGAAGTCGATGTGCTCGAAGTCGAGCTTGCCGGCCTCGATCTTCGAGAAGTCGAGAATGTCGTTGATGATGCCGAGCAGGGAATTGGCGGAACTCTTCACCAGGGTGAGATACTCCTTCTGTTCTTCATCCAGCTCTGTTTCCAGGGCCAGGTCGGTCATCCCCAGGATGGCGTTCATGGGGGTGCGGATCTCGTGACTCATGTTGGCGAGGAAATCGCTCTTGGAACGGCTGTTGGCTTCGGCCGATTCCTTGGCCTGGCGCATGATCCGCTCGGCTTCTTTGCGCTCGCTGATATCCCGCAGGTAGGCGGTGATCAAGCGGTTGCCGCCCCCATCCACGGCCACCAGGGCCATTTCCACCGGGAATTCCTTGCCGTCGTGGCGCCGAGCCAGGGTTTCGATGCGTTGCCCCTGGGTTTCAGAGGGGGCATTTCCCAGGAGCTCCCGCAGCTTGGCAGCATGGGTGTCGCGCAGGCGTTCCGGAAAGAGGAGCTCGGAAACCGACTGATGCAGGGCGTCGGCGCGGGATATTCCGAAGGTGCGTTCGGCGGCCGGGTTGAACTCGAGGATGCGGCCCAGGGCGTCGACGGTGATGATGCAGTCAAGGGCCGCCTCGGCGATGGCCCGGTTGCGCAGTTCGCTGGCGGCCAAGGCGGACTGGCCGTCGAAGAGGCGGATGGAGGTCCAATTGAGGGCGTCCACGAGCTTGCGGATCTCGATCACGGAGGTGGGCTCGTTGAGGGTGTCGCCCTGGCAGTTCTCCATGCTTTCGGCAAAGGCCGTGGCCCGCTCCAGGCTGCGCAGGAGCGGCCGCAGGAATACCAGGATGGCCGTGGTGCCGATCAGCAGCGTCAGCAGACCGGCCAGGACGCTGTCCTGCAGGATGTGGTGCAGGCTGTCGTTGGCTGCGGCCGGGTGAATCTCGCTGCGTAGCCAGCCCATGGGTGCCTTGTCTCCAATGCCGACCCAGGCCACGATCAGCGAGCGGCCGGCCTGGGCGTCGATGCTGCCGGCCTGCCTCCCCTGGTCAGGTAGGGGGAGGGGGGTGTCGCTGTGAGGCTCCGCGGTCAGCGGGGCGGCATCCGAGGCGCGGTGGACGCTGGCCAGGGGGGTGCCCTGCCGGTCGGTGACAGTCAGGCGGAGGATGGCTGAGTTGCTGGAGATCTCCAGCAGGTGTTCGGTGATGCCACGCTTGTCGTTGGCGGCCACGTGAGGCTCAAGCACGGCGGCCAGGTGTCGGGTCAGCTCGTCAGCATGGATGCGCTCAAGGCGTTCGACGTAGTTGGCCTGGTCGAAGCCGGTATAGAGCGAATAGGCGGAGGCGGACAGGGTAAGAAGCAGGGCGAACAGCAGGGCGAGCTGCTGGCCTAGGGAGTGAAGCCCGACGCGGTCTGCCAGGCGTTGAAGGGCGCCGCTCATTCCTCTTCGTCCTGGAAGCGCTCCCGCACGGCCAGTACCTCTACCCATTGGTCGAAGAAGGCATCTATGCAGGCTGGGTCAAAGTGCTGCCCGCGTTCCGATTTCAGGAAGTCGACAGCCCGCCCGATCTCCCAGGCCGGCTTGTAGGGGCGGGCCGAGGTGAGGGCGTCGAAGACGTCGGCAACGGCAACGATGCGCCCCACCAGGGGAATCGCCTCGCCCGCCAGTCCGGACGGGTAGCCCGTGCCGTTGAACTTCTCGTGATGGCTGAGGGCGATCTCTGCTGCCAGCTGGATCATCGGAGATGACGAGCCCTTGAGAATGTCGTAGCCGATGGTGGCATGGCGCCTCATGATGACCATTTCTTCATCGGTAAGGCGGCCAGGCTTGAGCAGGATGTGGTCGGGGGTGCCGACCTTGCCCACGTCGTGCATGTGGGCTGCACTCAGCAGGCGCTCACACAGTTCGTCTTCGAGCCCCATGCGCCGGGCGATCAGTTCGGAGTAGTGGGCCATGCGCAGGATGTGGGCACCGGTTTCCGGGTCGCGGAATTCGGCGGCACGGGCCAGGCGGGCAATCGTCTCCCGCTCACGGGCGACGATATCGGCTGTCTGGCGATTGACTTCTGTCTGGAGGTCGTCGTTCCAGTTGCGCAGGCGGGTGTGGCTATTGCGCAGGGCGAGCATGGTCCGCACACGGGGGTCGAACTCGTGTCGGTCAATGGGTTTGGTCAGGAAGTCATTGGCGCCAGCGGTAAGGCTTTGGTAGCGGATTTCCTTTTCGTGGGCCGCCGTAACCATCAGGACGGGCACCACGTCAGCCGGGTGTGTCCGGCGTACAGCATTGATGAACTCGATGCCGTTAAGGTCCGGCATCATGTAGTCGACGATGACCAGATCCGGCTCATGGGTCTCGCACCACTTGAGCCCTTCAACGGGCGACGTGAAGCATACGATCTCGGTGCCTGCGGGGGTGAGCTTGCGAACCAGCGCCTGGATCAGGGTCAAATTCAGGGGCGTGTCATCAACAATGGCTATGGCCATGGGGGCTCCGGTGGGAGGGCGCTGAGGCTTGTCCCGGTGACTTGAGTTATTTCAGATTATCGGCCCGAAGTCCTCGAAGTTAAGTGGCGTCCGCTCAGGGGTTGGAATGGCCATGGCGTTCTCGTGGGCGCCATCGGCCGGAGCCGTGCAGGGCAGTACCAGAGTAAAGCGGGTGCCTTTCCCGGGGGTGCTCTGGACATCGATCTGTCCGCCCAGGGTGCGAGTGACAAGGTTGTAAACGATATAGAGGCCGAGCCCGCTGCCGCCCTTGCCGAGGCGGGTTGTGAAGAAAGGGTCGAAGATGCGCTGCAGACTGGTGCTGTCGATTCCGTTGCCGTTATCCGTGATGCGGATGCTCACGTTGTCGAGGCCGGCCTGGGTGGTCACGGAAATATGACCTTCCGGGCGTCCGGCAAAGGCGTGGATCAGTGCATTGCTGATCAGATTGGTGAGAATTTGCCCCAGGGCGCCCGGATAGCTGTCCATCTGGAGGGCGTTCGCCGGGGCGATGTCGAGGGTGCAGTGGGCGCCCTTTAGCATTGGGCCGAGGGTGACGGCGATTTCGTGGAGCATCTCGCCCAATTCGAAAGGACGGCGATTCTCGCTGCTCTGATCAACGGCAACCTGCTTGAAGCTGCGCACCAGCTCCTGGGCGCGTTGCAGGCTGCGCATCAACAGCTCGCCTGCCTCCCGGGCGTTGTCCATGTAGGCGTCGAAGCTGCTGCGACGCAACCCGCCGGATGCAAACTCCCGGGCCATGTCCTCGGTCCGGGCGGCGAAGGTGGTGGCTACCGTGACGCTGTTGCCGATGGGGGTGTTGAGCTCATGGGCGATGCCGGCCACAAGGGAGCCGAGGGCGGCCAGCTTTTCGCTGTGTACCAGCTCGTCCCGGGCCTGGTGCAGGGTCTCGAGGGTGCTCTGCAACTCTGCGGTACGCTCCGCGACCCGTTGTTCGAGCCCCTCGTTGAGCTCTTCGATGTGCCCCTGAATGCGCCGCAGCTCTGAAATATCCACCAGCGACCATAACCCGCAGTCCTCGCCGTTGATGCGCAGGCGGCATCCGGACACGAGGCAGGTGGCGATTTCGTCACGGCCGCGGGGCCGGATGCGGACTTCGCGCTGGGCCACGATCTCGTCGCGGGCAATGCGGGCATAGAGATCATCGTAGACCTCCGAGTCAACCCAGAAGCCGAGTTCACCGGTGCTTCGGGTCAGGACGGCGCTGCGCTCGAGTCCGAACAGGTTCTCCCAGGCCGGATTGGCGTCCACGTGGGTGCGGTTGGCGAGGCGGGTGACGGACATGGCCACGGGGGCCGAGGCGAAGATCCGCGAAAACTTGGCCTGGCTTTCCTGCAGGGCGTCGTCGGCGGCCTTTTGCTCGGACACATCCCGGACGATGGCGATGAGGCAGGTCTGGCCTTCGATGACGACGGTGGAGGCATTGAGCAGGCAGTGACGCCGGAGACCCTCGCGGGTGCCGATGATGCAGGGAAAGTTGCGCAGCGCACCGTGCTGGCTCACCAGCTCAACCACAGCAGCCCGCTCCTCGGGGATGGGCCACAGGCCCAGGTTCAGGGAGGTGGTGCCGATGGCCTCTTCCCGCGACCAGCCGACCAGCTGGATGAAGGCCTGGTTGACCTCGAGGATGGTGCCGTCGGACAGGCGGCTGATGGTGATGTAGTCGGGGCTGCAGTGGAAGGCGGCGGAGAACATGGCCTCGGAGATACGCTGGGCTTCGGCGGCAGCGCGTTCGGCGCGTTCGAGTCGCAGTTGCTCGCTGATGTCGTGGAACACCGTGAGGATGCAGGCATGCTTGCCGATGGACAGCAGGCGAGCCCGGGCCAGGGTTTCCAGCGTGTGCCCGTCCCGGTGGCGCAGGGTGACCAGCCGGTTATGCACGGCTTTTCCCGCGCGCAGGGTATCGCAGATCTCGGTCTCGTCCTCGGGCCGGGCCCACATGCCGACATTCCGTCCACACTGGCCGAGGCCCTGCTCGCGATCATAGCCCAGCAGGGTGCTCCAGTTGTGGTTCATGTCGATCAGGCGCGTGTCGTCCAGGCTGGTCAGGGTGACCAGATCGGGCAGAAAACGGAACACTGCGGAGAAGCGTTCAAGCGAGGCATCGAGAGCTTGCTCGGCGCTGTGGCGGCGGGCCTGCTCGGTCTGCAGCGCGGTGGTCAGATCGGCAGCAGCACGCCTGGCTGCTGCCCGCTGGCGTTGGCTGAGGCCGAGCCCGATGAGGGCAAACAGGGTGGTGGCGAGCAGTACCGCGACGGGAAGGGAAATCATCGCAACCCTGGGCTGGCCTGGTGGAGGGTGCGCAGGATGCTGGCCATGGTGTCGAAGCCCATGTCGTAGAAGCGCTGCAGCAAGGGGGCCAGGTGCCCGAGGGCGAGTAGCAGCACGCCGAAGCCGACGGTCATGGTGATGGGGAAGCCGATGGCGAAGAGGTTCAGCTGCGGCGCGGCGCGGGTCAGGATGCCGAGGGCGATATTGGTGATGAGCAGCGCGGTGACCACCGGCAGGGCCATCAGCAGACCTGCGGCGAAGATCATGGCCCCCGACCGTACCAGCACCATCCAGCCCCCCTTGTGCAGTTCGCTGCCGATCGGGAGCCACTCGAAGCTCCGGGCCAGGGTGTCCAGCATCAGCAGGTGGCCATTGAGGGACAGGAAGATGAGGGTGGCAAGAAGGGTCAGCAGTTCGGCTACGACTGCGGTCTGACCGCCGGCAATGGGGTCGAAGAAGGTCGCGAAGGACAGGCCCATCTGCAGGCTGATGAGTTCGCCCATCAGGTCGAGGGCCGCAAACACCACGCGCATGGCCAGCCCCATGGCGATGCCGATCAGGGTTTGCTCGACGAGGATGAGCAGCCCGGCCCAGGAGTCCAGGGAAACGTTTGTTGCAGCCGGAAAGGCGGGGGCGACGCCGATGCCCACAGCCAGCCCGACCACCAGTTTGATGCGCCGGGGCAGGGAGTTGTTGCCGAATACGGGCCCCGCGCCGATCAGGCCGAGAACCCGGGCCAGAGGAAAAGCGAAGAGGGCCAGCCAGGCGTCGAGCTGGGCCGCGGTGACGGTCAGCATGGGGTGGGCAGGCTCAGCCGATCATGGCCGGAATGTTCTCGAACAGGCGTCGGATGAAGTCGGTCATCATCGTGATCATCCACGGCCCGGCCAGCACCAGGGTGATGAAGGTGGCGATCAGCTTGGGCACGAAGGACAGGGTCTGCTCGTTGATCTGGGTGGCGGCCTGGAAGATGGAGATGATCAGGCCGGTGGCGAGGGCGGCGATG
>NZ_JBIJDC010000202.1:0-2510 GCF_044344315.1 Zoogloea sp.
CGGCGACGCCGAGTACGACACCATCGCCGACGTCAAGACCCGAGTGCGCATCCCGGTCATCGCCAACGGCGACATCACCACGCCCCAGAAGGCCAAGTTCGTGCTCGACTACACCGGTGCCGACGGCATCATGGTGGGCCGCGCCGCCCAGGGCCGCCCGTGGATCTTCCGCGAGATCGAACACTTCCTGAAGACCGGCGAAGAGCTGCCCCCGCCCCTGGTCTCCGAGATCCTGCAGGTGTGCAAGGAACACCTGGCCGACCTTTACACCTTCTACGGCGAGGACACCGGCGTAAAGATCGCCCGCAAGCACATCAGCTGGTACACCAAGGGTCTGGTCGGCTCGGCCCAGTTCCGCAAGACCATGAACACCCTGCCGACCGTACAAGAACAAATTGCCGCCATTGACGAGTTCTTCGGCCGGCTCGCTGACAGAGACAGCCGACTGGTCTACGCAGACCCCGAAGAATTTCCTCAGGAGCTTGCAGCATGAGCAGTACCAGCAATGACATCGCCGACTCCGTCTGTCGCGCGCTGGACACCTATTTCCGGGATCTGGACGGCGAGAAGCCGAACGCCCTGTACGAGATGGTGATCAAGAACGTCGAGCGCCCCATGCTTGAGTTCGTCCTCCGGCAGGCCGGCGGCAACCAGACCCTCTGCGCAGAGATGCTCGGCATCAACCGCAACACCCTGCGCCGCAAGCTCTCCGAGCACGAACTCCTCTAAATCGTTTCCCCCGTCATTCAGTGCCGCGAATCCTCGCGGCCTTCCCGAGAAGCCCCATGAAAGTCACCCAAGCCCTGCTCAGCGTCTCCGACAAGACCGGCGTCATCGAATTTGCCCGCGAGCTGTCCGCCCTCGGCATCAAGCTGCTGTCCACCGGTGGCACCGCCAAGAGCCTGCGTGATGCCGGCCTGCCGGTGACCGATGTCTCCGACTACACCGGCTTCCCCGAAATGCTCGACGGCCGCGTCAAGACCCTGCACCCCAAGGTGCACGGCGGCATCCTGGCCCGCCGCGACCTGCCCGAGCACCTGGCCAAGCTCGAAGAGCACGACATCCCCCGCATCGACCTGGTGGTGGTCAACCTCTACCCCTTCCAGGCCACCGTCGCCAAGGCCGACTGCACCCTGGAAGACGCCATCGAGAACATCGACATCGGCGGCCCCACCATGGTCCGCGCCGCGGCCAAGAACCACGGCAATGAGGCCGGCGGTGTCGGCATCGTGACCGATCCCGAAGACTACGCGGCCATTGTCGCCGAGCTGAAGGCCAACGCCGGCGCGCTGGCTTACAAGACCCGCTTCGACCTGGCCCGCAAGGCCTTCACCCACACCGCCCGCTACGACTCGGCCATCTCCAATCACCTGACCGCCCTGGCGGAAGACGGCAGCAAGATGGCCTACCCGGAACGCTTCCAGCTGGCCTTCGACAAGGTGCAGGACCTCCGCTACGGCGAGAACCCCCACCAGTCCGCGGCCTTCTACCGCGAGTCCAGCGCCCCGGCCGGCGCCATCGCCGCCTACACCCAGGTGCAGGGCAAGGAGCTCTCCTACAACAACATCGCCGACTCCGACGCGGCGTGGGAGTGCGTCAAGGCTTTTGACTCAGTTGCCAACACTGTGGCCTGCGTCATCGTCAAGCACGCCAACCCCTGCGGCGTGGCCGTGGCCGCCAGCCCGCTGGACGCCTACAAGAAGGCCTTCTCCACCGACCCTACCTCCGCCTTCGGCGGCATCATCGCCTTCAACACCACCGTTGATCGGGCCGCCGCCGAAGCCGTCAGCGCCCAGTTCCTGGAAGTGCTGATCGCCCCCGCCTACACCGACGAAGCCCTTGAACTGCTCAAGGCCAAGCAGAACGTCCGCGTGCTGATCGTCCCCCTGGGCGCCGTCAAGCAGCCCGACTACAAGCGCGTCGGCGGCGGCCTGCTGGTGCAGAGCGCCGACTTCGCCCCGATCACTGCGGCCGACCTGAAGGTCGTCACCAAGCGCGCGCCCACCGAGCAGGAGCTCGGCGACCTGCTGTTCGCCTGGCGCGTGGCCAAGTACGTCAAGTCCAACGCCATCGTCTACTGCAAGGACGGCATGACCATCGGCGTCGGCGCTGGCCAGATGAGCCGCGTGGACTCCGCCCGCATCGCCAAGATCAAGGCAGAGAACGCCGGCCTGGTGATCCCCGGCTGCGTGGTCGCCTCCGATGCCTTCTTCCCGTTCCGTGACGGCCTCGACGTGCTGGCCCAGGCCGGCGCCACCGCGGTGATCCAGCCTGGCGGCTCGATGCGCGACGCCGAGGTGATCGCCGCCGCCGACGAGCAGGGCATCGCCATGGTCCTCACCGGCTTCCGCCACTTCCGCCACTAAGAGCAGGTTCCGCAGCATGAAGATCCTCGTCATCGGCTCCGGCGGGCGCGAACACGCGCTGGCCTGGAAACTCTCCCGCTCCCAGCGTGTGCACAAGGTGTTCGTGGCACCCGGCAACCCGGGCACCGCCCGCGAGCCCGGCCT
>NZ_JBIJDC010000048.1:0-29687 GCF_044344315.1 Zoogloea sp.
AGTTGGTGGTGCAGGAGGCGTTGGAGACGACGGTCATGCCGGCCTTCAGCGCTTCTTCGTTGACGCCCATGACGATGGTGGTGTCCACGTCATCACCGCCGGGGGCGGAGATCAGCACGCGCTTGGCGCCCTGGTCGAGCAGCGCCTGGGCCTTGGCCTTGGTGGTGTAGGCGCCGGTGCATTCCAGCAGCACGTCCACGCCGTGGCTGCCCCAGTTGACGCCCTTGGGATCCTTGGTGGAGTAGAAGGGGATCTTCTTGCCGTCGATGATGATGGTGTTTTCGCCTTCGGTCTCCACGGAGGTGCCGAAGCGGCCATGGGTGGTGTCGTACTTCAGCAGGTGGGCGTTAGTGGCCAGATCGCCGGAGGCGTTGATGGCGACCACTTCAAACTCGTTCTGCAGACCCTGCTCGTAGATGGCGCGAAGCGTACAGCGACCGATACGACCGAAACCATTGATGGCGACCTTGATGCTCATCGATTCTTCTCCCTAGTCTAGATACACGAAACCAATATCACGTTGCTTGCGGCCCCCCCTGGGGGCCGACCCTGTTGTTGCGTGCTCCGTCGCCGCTTCAGGCGAGAACCTTCTTCACCGCGGCGACCACGGCCTCGGCGGTGATGCCGAAGTACTTGAACAGCTCGCCCGCGGGGGCGGATTCGCCGAAGCGGTCGAGGCCGATCACTGCGCCGTCGAGGCCAACATACTTGTACCAGCCGTCAGTGACGCCGGCTTCCACCGCCACGCGGGGCAGGCCTGCCGGCAGCACCGAGCTGCGGTAGGCGGCATCCTGGCGGTCGAAGACGTTGGTGCTGGGCATGGACACCACGCGCACGGCAATGCCTTCGTCGGCGAGTTGCTTCTGGGCCGCCATGGCAAGGGCCACTTCGGAGCCGGTCGCGATGATAACGGCTTGCGCTTTGCCCGTCTGTGCAGGAGTACCCGCTTCGGAAAGGATGTAGCCGCCGCGGCGGATATCGGCCACCTGGCCGGCATCGCGAGTCTGGAAAGGCAGGTTCTGGCGGGAGAAGGCCAGCGAGGACGGACCGTCCCGTCGTTCGATCGCGGCGGCCCAGGCCACGGTGGATTCGGTGGTGTCACAGGGGCGCCACACGTCCATGTTGGGGATCAGGCGCAGGGAGGCAGTCTGCTCCACCGGCTGGTGAGTAGGGCCATCTTCGCCGAGGCCGATGGAGTCGTGGGTGAACACGAAAATCTGGCGCACCTTCATCAGCGCCGCCATGCGCAGGGCATTGCGGGCGTATTCGCTGAACATCAGGAAGGTGGCGGTGTAGGGGATCAGGCCGCCGTGCAGGGCGATGCCGTTGGCGATGGCCGCCATGCCGAACTCGCGCACGCCGTAATAGACGTAGTTGCCGCCGGTCGTCTTGCTGACGCCCTTGGCACCAGACCATAGGGTCAGGTTGGAGCCGGCCAGATCGGCCGAGCCGCCGAGGAGCTCCGGCAGCTCGGGTGCGAAGGCTTCGATGCTGTTCTGGCTGGCCTTGCGGGTGGCGATGGTCTCGGCCTTTTCGGTGACCTTGGCGAGCACGGATTCGACGTGGGCTGCCCAGTTGGTCGGCAGGTCGCCAGCCATGCGGCGGGTGAACTCGGCGGCCAGGTCGGGGAACTCGGCGGCGTAGGCGGCGAAGCGGGTGTTCCACTCTGCTTCGGCAGCGGCACCCTTGGCCTTGGCGTCCCAGGCGGCGTAGACGTCGGTCGGGATCTCGAAGGCCGGGTGGTTCCAGCCGATGTGGGCACGGGTGGCTTCGATCTCGGCGGCACCGAGCGGGGCGCCATGCACGTCGTGGCTGTCCTGCTTGTTGGGCGAGCCGGCGCCGATGATGGTCTTGCAGACGATCAGGCTGGGCTTGCCGGTTTCGGCCTGGGCTGCCTTCAGGGCCGCTTCAATCTCCACCGGGTCGTGGCCCTGCACGTCACGCACTACATGCCAGCCGTAGGCTTCAAAGCGCATCGGCGTGTCGTCGGTGAACCAGCCGTCCACGTGACCGTCGATGGAGATGTTGTTGTCGTCGTAGAAGGCGATCAGCTTGCCGAGGCCCCAGGTGCCAGCCAGCGAGCAGGCCTCGTGGGAGATGCCTTCCATCAGGCAGCCATCACCCAGGAACACGTAGGTGTGGTGATCGACGATGGTGTGACCGGGGCGGTTGAAGCTGTCGGCGAGGATCTTCTCGGCGAGGGCCATGCCCACGGCGTTGGTGATGCCTTGGCCAAGCGGGCCGGTGGTGGTCTCGACGCCGGGTGTGTATCCGACCTCCGGGTGTCCCGGAGTCTTGCTGTGCAGCTGGCGGAAGTTCTTCAGGTCATCGATGGACAGATCGTAGCCGGTGAGGTGCAGCAGGCTGTAGATCAGCATCGAGCCGTGGCCGTTGGACTGGACGAAGCGATCGCGGTCGGCCCAATGGGGATTCGCCGGATTGTGGCGCAAATGGTGACGCCACAGGACTTCGGCGATTTCGGCCATGCCCATCGGGGCGCCGGGGTGACCGGAGTTGGCCTTTTGGACGGCATCCATGGCCAGCGCGCGAATCGCGCCGGTCAGAGAGTTGAAGACGGGCGGCTTGACGTTACGCGAAGAAGACATCGAAGAACCTTGGGCCGGGGGAACGGCGCGCAAAGACCATAATTATCTTTGATTTACTGGCACTTGGGTAGCCTCGGCGGGGGCTTTTGTGGGTCTGCAGGCGCTTGCGGCCGGTGCGTCAAAACTCCGGCATAATTGCAGCCCGTCCCGGCACTTACATTTTCTTACAGCGCGCTGTGCTGACCCTCGCATTTTCCCGACTGGCGGTTCTGTTTGTTTTGCTGGCGACCCTGTTCATCAGCGGGTGCAGCACGATGAAATACACCGTCGACGATGGCCGCAAGGTGAATGAAACGCTGCTCGCCAACCTGCGCCTGATGGGGCATGGGGAGCGTGCCCTGCGTCCGGCCATTGTCCGCTCCGCTGCACTCAAGGACCCCGGGTGCAGCCGCCAGTGGGAGCTGCCATTCAGCGTGGCTACCAGCTATGAGTGGCCCGCCGACGACCGGGTGGCGTGGGTCCGGGCGCTGCAGGTGGATGAGCGCCTCACCGTGATCGCTGCAACCCAGGACAGCGGGCTGCAGATCGGCGACAAGTTGGTGGAACTCAAAGGTTACCGCAAGGATGACGCCAACAAGATGCTCCTGGAGCTCGCTGAATTGCGTGATGACGGTGAGCCCTTCCCGGTCAAGACGGCGGCGGGACGCACGGTAATGGTCAAGCCTTTCGAGGTGTGTCGCGGCTACACGCGGCTGGCGCCTCCCCTGACGCCGGGCTATCAGGACTTCCACTGGCTGATGAGCATTCATCCGCTGGAACTCTTCGTACCCCAGGTGACCCCGGACGAAGCCCTGTGGATGGTGTTGTGGACGCAAGGCCTGTCGGAAGAGGGCGGTGCCCGTATGAAGACCTATCACTACAGCAAGGAAATTGTTTCGACCCTGTTCGACATCGCTTCCCTGGCCGTGGGGGTCAATGCTGCAGCCCAGGCAGCCAAGGTGGCCGCCAACCAGGCGGCCCAGGCGGCAGCCACGGCGGCGGCCAAGTCGGCAGGTGAGGCGGCGGCCAAGCAGGCGCTCCAGGAGGCGGCCCGCAGCATTGCCGAACAAGCCAGTCGCGAGTATGCCCAGCGGGTAGGTGAGGAGGTGGGAAAGGCCGTTGCATTGCAGGCCGGCAACGTGCTGCGCGACACCTTCATGACGCGCGTGGGCTTGTCGGTGTCAAGCCTGTCGTGGGTGGCCACCACGGTGTTCGATTACGCTGATCGCTGGGCCTATGATCGCATCGGGGTGGTGGGCGGCGATCCGTTGGCCGGTGCCACGCTGCATCAGAAGCTGCTGGACCGGGGCCTGGTGAACAACGCCTTCGTGTTCGATGAGGAGCGTCTCCAGAGTTTTGCCGCACTGGCCCGACAGACTCAGCGCGAGGAGATGCTGGCGGCGGTGCTGAAGGGCGCATCACTGGAGATATTTGCGCTCAAGCTGACCGACCTGCCGAGCGCCTCCGAAGATGCCGGCCAGCATGCCATGAAGGCTGAAAGTGATGACACGATGCTGGCGTCCGGGCAGGGCGGTGGCGGCTTGATCGATGCAATGCTGAGGATGCCCCTGGAGTCGGGGGCTGAGTGATGATGAAAACGAGATCGTTCTCCCTTGCTGTTCTGTGCGTGTCGGCCGTCGCGAGTTCCGCAGGAGCGCAGCAGCCGGATGCTACGGCGGCCATGCCAATAGAGTCTTCGGCGCCGCCGGTGGTGGTGTGTCCGGTGCTGCTGCAGGAGGCAGAGGTGCTCCTCGAGCGCGGCCTGCATGCGTCGGCAGCGCGGCGCTGGAAGGATGCGGTGCCAGTGCTGCGCGAGGCCGGAAGTGCCTTTCTCAAGGTTGCAGCGGGTTGCCCGTCTGTGGCCATCCAGGCCAATCGTCAGGGGGATCGCGCAACGGTGGAGCTCAAGCTGGCCGAGAGCGCAGCGTCTCATCAGACCGAATGTCTGCCGCGTTTCGACAAGGCGCTTGATCTGGACCTGCGGGCAACTGCGGCCCGCAACGACAAGGGCGACCCGGCCGAGGTCGAGCGTCTGCTCGGCGAGGCCGAGGGGGTGTGGCGCGATGCGGTGGGCTTGTGCCAGTCACCCCACAGGGAGAAGGCTGAGAAGAGTCTTGCGTCTACGGTCCGGGCGCGCGCCGCCAATGCCGAGCTGCTCAGCGCCGGGCCGGCCTGCGATGCGGCCTGGAAGAGTGCCGGGGCGCTGGTGGACTATGCCCGGGGGGCCTGGAAGGACAAGCGCTGGGACGACGCGGCGATGCTCTACGACAAGGCTGCCATGGCCTGGGAGGGGGCTGCCGACAAGTGCTCGGGTACTCGCCAGCAGCAGGCTCAGCGCAAGGCCGAGCAGACCCACGTGGATGCCCATAACGCGGAACACTGCGGCCCCCTGTGGGATGCCGCCACCGATCAGGCCCAGCGCCTCAAGACGAACGGAGCCGGCCTTCCGGCGAGCGAGCGGGACCAGCTGTCCATTCGGGCCGAGGTGGGCTGGCGGGATGCCGCCACCGCCTGTCGAGGTGCCCCCCAGACCCTCGCTCGCACCAATGCAGAGGCCCTGGCCCGGGAGCGTGGCGCGCCTCTGCCAGCGCAGGCGATGGCAATGTATGGCAGCAAGAAGGCGCCGCCGCCGGTGGTTGCCGTGGTGAGTGCACCGCCGGCTGCGGCTGCCAGCATGGCAGTGGCGGTACCGTCCGCCGTTACGGGAACGGGGGCTGCCCGAGCTGCGGTTGGCGGGGCCGGTCTTACGGCCGCAGCACCGGTGACGGCAAGCCCGACGGCGCCAAAAGCGCCAGCGGATGCCCCCCGGCCGGTGGAGGCTGCTCCGCTCGATGCCAGGCCGGTACCGGCCGCAGACGGGGTGCTGGTCGCGGGTGACACCACCTATCGCGGTGCCTTTGCCATCGTGTCTGCCAGTGGCGAGGTTAGCGGCACGGGGACGGTGGAATGGGCCAATGGCGAGCGCTTTGCCGGCACGCTGATCAAGGGATGGCGCCAGGGTAAGGGCCGTTTTACCTGGGTGGGTGGCCAGTGGTACGAGGGGGACTGGGTGGATGACCGGGCCGTGGGCTACGGCATCATCCAGTTTCCCGGCGGTAACCGCTACGAGGGGGCGGTCCGGGATGGGGAGCCCGGTGGGCGCGGCACCTTGGTGTTCGTCTCCGGTGATCGCTACACCGGTGAGTTCTCGCGGGGGCTCTTCCATGGCCAGGGCACCTATGCCTGGAAGAACGGCAACCGTTATGAGGGTGCCTGGGTGCTGGGCAAGAAGCACGGCCTCGGGCGGTTCTTCTGGGCCAGTGGGGAGGGCTGGGAGGGCGAGTTCCGGGATGATCTGAAAACGGAGGCGGGCAAGGACATCGCCGCCTCACGCTGATTCAAGCCCCTCTCATACCCACTGCCGGCGACGCTCCATCAGCTTCCAGATCAGCGGCGTGAGAATCAGCTGCATGGCCAGGTCGAGCTTGCCGCCCGGCACCACGATGGTGTTGGCCCGGCTCATGAAGCTGTCATGGATCATGCGCAGCAGGTAGGGGAAGTCCACGCCACGGGGGTCCCGGAAGCGGATGATCACCATGGATTCGTCGGCGGTCGGAATGTCCCGGGCAATGAAGGGGTTGGAGGTGTCGACCATGGGCACCCGCTGGAAGTTGATGTGGGTGTGGGAGAACTGGGGCACGATGTAATGCACGTAGTCGTGCATGCGCCGCAAGATTGTTTCCTGCACAGCTTCAAGGGAATAGCCGCGGGTTCTCGTGTCCCGGTGGATCTTCTGGATCCATTCCAGGTTGGTGATGGGGACCACTCCGATCAGCAGGTCCACGTGACGACAGGTATTTACCCTGTCGGTGATCACCGCACCGTGCAGGCCTTCGTAGAACAGGCAGTCGGTGTCCTGGGGCAGGTCTTCCCAGGGGGTGAAGTCGCCCTGACGCAGGCCGCGCCGGGCAGCTTCCTCGGTGTGGTGCAGATAGTAGCGGCGCTTGCCGCCGCCCGACTCCCCGTAAGTGCGGAAGAGTTGCTCGAGTTCTTCAAGCAGGTTGGCCTCCGGGCCAAAATGGCTGATGCCCCGCTGCCCCTTGCTCTCCGCCTCGATGATCAGCCGGCGGATCTCCTCGCGGGTGTAACGGTGAAAGCTGTCGCCCTCAATGATCGCCGCATTGACCTTCTCGCGCCAGAAAATGCCTTCGAATGTGTGCTTCACCGTGGTGGTGCCGGCCCCAGAGGAGCCGGTGACCACGATGATGGGGTGCTTCATGGACATGACTGCTTCCCGAAAGTGAGTAGTTTTGGAGCAGGGCACGGGGCGTGGCCTGTTCCAAAAACACTCGGTCGCGGGGTATTCCGACCCGGGAAGACGAATTCAGCAAAAACCGGGCCGCAGGCGCTGATGGACCTCTCAGGAATGGGCGTGCAGCCAGGTGCGCCACTGCTCGAACAGCGCCGGACTGGCGGCCGCGATGACTGAGCGCTTGATGGCCGGCCCTGCGGTGAGCGGTGTGCCGCCGAGGGTGCTGTAGCTGCCGCCGGCCTCTTCGAGGATCAGCCGTCCGGCGGCGTAGTCCCACAGCATCTGGCCACCGTGCAGATAGACGTCCAGGCGGCCGGCTGCCACATAGCACCACTCGAGAGCACTGGAGCCGAAGTTGCGCTGGGAGTAATAGGGCGGGCGGACCGCCAGCTCGTCGCCGAGGTGATGGCTGATGCGCTTGAAGTCCACACCGGCGACGGCGTCCTTGAGCCGGCTGGCCGGCTGGCGCATGGGCAGCGGGATGTCGTTGAGCCAGGCGCCGGCGCCGCGGCCGGCGTAGAAGGCCTCGTCCGTCACCGGGTTGTAGACCACTCCGATCTGGGTCTTGTGATTGACCAGGTAGGCCACGGCGACGCCGAAAAAGGGGATGCCGTTGGCGAAATTGGTAGTGCCGTCTATCGGGTCGATGACCCACAGGCCATTGACGCCCTCGTGCCAGACACGGCCCTGTTCCTCGGCGGTCATCTCCTCGCCAAGAACCGGCGCCATGATGAGCTTGGGCAGGCAGTCCACCAGGGCAGCCTGGGAGGCCAGGTCAGCTTCGGTGAGCACACTGCCGTCGGCCTTCTGTTCGCGTACGGCGCGCAGATAGCGGGGCAGGATGGTCTCGCGGGCCATCCGGCGGACCGTTTCTGCCAGGGTGCGGGCGTATTCGAGGCGCTGGGCGCTGGTCATCGGGTGCTGGGAGGCTGGAGACATGGAGACCACGGTGTTTACGGCCGGGCCTGGGTCGGGCTGAAGCGCCGGATGCGCCGGCATGGCCGAGGCGGGCTGCGTTTCAATCCCGTTGAGTGACACGGTTTTGGCGATAATAGCATGATGAATCCGCGCTTCTTCTGCCCCGAGGGGCTTGTTCCCGATTGTGAAATTGCACTGCCGCTCGCCGTGGCACACCACGCCGAGCGCGTCCTGCGCCTGGCGGTTGGCGATCCGGTGGTGCTCTTCGATGGTCGTGGTGGCGAGTTTGCCGCCACCCTGACGGCGCTCGGCAAGCAGCCCCTGGCGCGGCTCGGGCCACGGCTGCCGATCGAGCAGGAGTCACCCCTGGCGATCACCCTGGTGCAGGCCCTGGCCAGTGGTGACAAGATGGACTGGGTGGTGCAGAAGGCGGTGGAGCTGGGGGCCGTGGCCGTCCAGCCGGTGGCCGCCGAGCGTTCTGTGCTCAAGCTGTCTGGCGACCGGGCGAGCAAGCGGGTTGCCCACTGGCAGCAGATCGCAGTGGCGGCCTGCGAGCAGTCCGGGCGCAACCGGGTGCCGGTGGTGGGCGAGATCCTGAGCCTGGCCCGCTATCTGGCGCTGCCGGCCGAGGGCACGCGCCTGATCCTGACACCGGGTGCCGCCGGGGCCCTGGCGCGCAAGGCTGCGCCTCAGGTGCCGCTGGCGGTGCTCATCGGTCCGGAGGGCGGCTGGTCGGCCGCCGAACTGGAGTTGGCCGAACGGGCTGGCTGCGAGCCCCTGGCCCTCGGGCCCCGGGTGCTGCGCACCGAGACTGCCGGCCTGGCGGCCCTGACGGCGCTGCAAACCCTGTGGGGTGATTTTTCGGGAGAAAGTCATGTTTGAGTCTGCGGAGTTGGGTCACCGGCTTTCGAAAGCGGAGTACGACGAGATCGAGCCGCAGTTGCGCACGGATCTGCTCAACGCCCAGTTCGAGCTGCTGGAGAAGAAAGGCTTTGCCACGGTGATCCTGATCAACGGCATCGATGGCGCCGGGCGCGGCGAAACGGTGAACCTGCTCAACGAGTGGATGGACCCGCGGCACATCGAGGTGCATGCCTTCGACCGGCCCACCGAGGAGGAGCGCGAGCGTCCCTTTCTGTGGCGCTTCTGGCGGGCGCTGCCACCCAAGGGCAAGATCGGCATCCTTTTCGGCAACTGGTATTCCGATCCGATCGGCGACCGGGCTTTCGGGCGCATCAAGAAGGCGCACCTTGACCAGCGCCTGTCCGAGCTCAATCGCTTCGAGGCCATGCTGGCGGCCGAGGGTGTGTTGCTGGTGAAGTTCTGGTTCCACCTCTCCCGGGCTGGGCAGAAGAAGCGCCTCAAGGCCCTGGAGGCCAACCCCGACACCCGCTGGCGGGTACGTGAAGCGGACTGGCTGTTCTACGAGGAGTACGACCGCTATCGGGAAGTGGCCGAGCACGTGTTGCGGCGGACCAGCACCGGCATCGCTCCGTGGGTGATCGTGGATGGGTCCGACCCCGATTACCGGGCGGTGAACGTGGGGCGGACCCTGCTCGAGGGCGTGCAGCGCAAGCTGGAGGCGCTCGGCAAGGGCTATCGGACGCGCCTCACCGCGCCGCCGCTGCCCACCCCGGTGGATCAGCGCAATCTGCTCAATGCCCTGGTGCTGAATCAGCCCATGGACAAGAAGACTTACGAGAAGCAGCTGGAGAAGCTCCAGGGGCGTCTGGCGCTGGCCGTGCGCAGCGATGCCTTTGCCCGGCGCAGCCTGGTGCTGGTGTTCGAGGGTATGGATGCGGCGGGCAAGGGCGGGGCCATCCGGCGTGTCACCCAGGCCCTCGACACGCGTCAGTACGCGGTGATCCCGATTGCCGCGCCGAGCGACGAGGAGCGTGCCCAGCCCTATCTCTGGCGCTTCTGGCGGCGTTTGCCGCGGGAGGGCAAGGTGGCCATCTTCGATCGCTCCTGGTACGGGCGGGTGCTGGTCGAGCGGGTCGAGGGTTTCTGCTCGGAAGCCGACTGGATGCGCGCCTATGCGGAGATCAACGATTTCGAGGATCAGCTGGTGTCGGCCGGCGCTATCGTGCTCAAGTTCTGGCTGTCGGTGAGCGGCGATGAGCAGCTCCAGCGCTTCAAGGCACGGGAGGCGGAGGCCTTCAAGCGCTACAAGATCACCCCGGAAGACTGGCGCAACCGGGAAAAATGGCCGGCCTACGAGCCCGCCGTCTGCGACATGATCGACCGCACCAGCACCGAGAATGCCGGCTGGACCCTGGTCGAGGCGGACAACAAATACTTCGCGCGGGTCAAGATTCTGGCCACGCTTGTCGAGAAGCTCGAGACCACCATCGGAAAATGAAGGACGACTGCCCCTAAAATGCTGACCTCTGCCGACTCGGCCATTCCGGAAACCAGTGTGACGACCCCTGCCACCGCGTCTGCCTCCGGGCAGGCGGACCACCTCTCCCAGCGTTTCGTCGCCTGGGTGCGGGCTGCAGCACCCTATATTCACGCCTTTCGCGGCAAGACCTTCGTGCTCGGTTTTGGCGGCGAAGTGGCTGCTGGCGAACTGGCCCAGGCCCTGGCCTATGACTGCAACCTGCTTGCTGCCCTCGGTGTGCGCCTGGTGCTGGTGCATGGCGCGCGTCCGCAGATCGAGGCCGAGTTGGCCCGCCGCGGCCTGACGCCGCGCTATCACAAGGGGCTGCGGGTGACCGACGCGGCCGCGCTTGAGTGCGTCAAGGCCGCCATGGCCGTGACCCGCATCGAGGTCGAGGCTCAGCTCTCCCAAGGCCTGCCCAACACTCCGATGGCCGGCAGCTTCATGCGGGTGACCGGGGGTAATTTCGTCACCGCCAAGCCGGTGGGGGTGGTGGATGGGGTGGATTACGGCTTCACTGGCACCGTGCGCAAGGTGATCGCCGAGGAGATCGCCGCCGATCTGGATCAGCAGAACGTCGTGCTGATGTCGCCGCTGGGGGTGTCGCCGGCAGGCGAGATCTTCAACATGAGCATGGAGGCCGTGGCCGAGGCCGTGGCCATTGCCCTCAAGGCCGAGAAGCTCATCTACCTGTGCGATGCGCCGGGTTTGCTCGACGGCAAGGGGGGCCTGATCGAGGCCATCACCGCCGATGACGCGGAGGCCAAGCTGAAGGCTGGGGAGGGGATGACCGAGGACCTGGACCTCTACCTGCCCTGCGCGATTCGCGCGGTGCGCCAGGGCGTGGGGCGTGCCCACCTGATCGACCGGGACAAGGATGGCGGCCTGCTGCTGGAGTTCTTTACCCCCCAGGGCGTGGGCACCGTGCTGACCCGCGACCCCCTGTTCCGCCTGCGCGAAGCGACCATCGAGGATGTGGGCGCGCTGGGTAGCGTGATTGCTCCCATGGAGGCCGATGGCACCCTGGTACGCCGCAGCCGGGAGCGCCTTGAGGAGGAGATCGAGCGTTTCACCGTGGTCGAGTACGACGGCGTGCTGGTGGGCTGTGCGGCCCTTTACCCTTTCATTGACGAGCGTGCGGCGGAGATGGCCTGCGTGGCCGTGGTGCCCCAGCATCGCCGCGCCGGGCTGGGTGAGATGCTCCTGCAGCGCATGGAGCGGCGGGCCCGGGCACTGGGGGTTGAGCGCCTGTTCGTGCTCACCACGCGTACGGCAGACTGGTTCCGGGAGCGGGGCTTCCGGGAGGCTCCGCCGGAGGATCTGCCGCGCCAGAAGCGGGAGATGTACGATGTGAGCAGGCGTTCAAAGGTGTTCATGAAGACACTGTGAGATCTCTAGTGAAAGTCCTCTTCGCTCGTCTGCCGATGGCTGTGGCGGGGCTGTTGTGTCCGGCTGGTCCGGCCCTGGCCGCCTTGCCCGAGAGCATGGCCTCGCCTGTGGTGACTGCGCTTGCCGGTGCCGCGGTGATGCTTGGACTGGCCGGCGGTGGCTATGTGCTGCTCCTGAGGCAGCGCATAGCCCGGCTCAGCGAAGGGCTGCCAATGCCGGATGGCAGCATTGCCGCCCGGGGCTCCGAGCCGTTGGAGGCAGGGGATAGCCAGAATCGCTATTTCCGGCTCGCCGCCGAATCCGGTGGTGGCATTGAGGGCTGGATCAATCCGGCCGGTAAGCTGTACTGGGTCAATCGGGCCGTTGAAACCTGCACGGGGTACACTGCCGATGAAGTCCTGGCCGGAGATTTCATCGATCTTCTCGTCTACGACAAGGATCGCCGCTATTGCCGTGATCAGGTTCGGCAGGTGTTGCAGACCGGCGTGGCAGCAGAGTCCGAGCTGAGGATCGCTACCAAGTCCGGTGCACAGCTGTGGATGCTCTGCCGGTGGCAGCCGATTCGAAACGAGGCCGGCAGCCTGCTCGGCCTGCGCGCTTCGATGAGTGACGTGCAGGCCCGCAAGGAGGCCGAATACAAGCTCCTCGAGACCGTCGCTGCCCTGCGCCGGGCCCAGGCCCTCTCCGAGCATTACCTGCGGCGCAGCAATGAGGAGCGTTCGCGCCTGTCGGCGCTCCTTGATGTGGTGCGCATGGGCATCCTGTTCATGGATACCGACCGCCGGGTCATGTACTGCAATCGGGCGCTCTACAGTATCTGGGGCCTGCCCCCCGGTGACGGCTTCGTCGGGGTGCGCGACGCGGTGCTGCAGCAGCACATCATCCAGTTCCTCGACGACCCCCAGGCCTATCAGCGCCATGTGGCTGACGTGCTGCAGCAGCAGGAGCCCAGCGAACCTTTCGAGATCCAGTTCAAGGATGGCCGGGTGGTGCGGGAGTTCTCTCGGGTGGTGCCGGGGCCTGACGATGTTGGTGAGATCGGGCGGATCTGGGTGTTCGAGGACGTGACCGAGCAGCTTCGCGTAGCCGCCCAGCTGATGCGCCTGGCCGAGCGTGATCCGCTCACCAATCTCTTCAATCGTCGCCGCTTTCACGAGGAACTCGAACGCATGCTGGCTGATGGGCACCGTCACGGAGAGTCGGTGGGGTTGCTGGCCATCGACCTGGACGGGTTCAAGCCGGTCAATGATCTGTATGGGCACCAGGCCGGTGACGAGGTTCTGGTTGGTCTGGCCGGCGCGGTGGGAGCTGTGGTCCGGCGCAACGAGATGTTCTTCCGGATGGGGGGGGATGAGTTCGCGATTCTGGTGCCCACGGCCTCGGCACAGGATCTGTCCGAGCTGGCCCGCCGGGTCTGCGTGTGCATTGCCAGCCTGCGTTTTGCCTTCTCCGGGGAGTCGGTGGCGGTGACCGCGAGTATCGGCATCGCGCTGGGGCCACGCCACGAGAATGACGGCGAGCGCCTGATCGGCGCGGCCGACCGCGCCATGTATCTGGCCAAGGCGCTGGGGGGAAACTGCTGGGAGTTCGCCCGCGAATCGAGTGCCGGGCTGCTGGATCGTACTTCTCCGGCAGGCTAGAATCGGGTCGTGTCCCGGGCGGCCCAGGGGCTGTGTGCCCAAGGCTGTGCGGGGTTCCCAACTCTAGAGGTGAAAAATGGCACGGATGGTGAATTGTGTGAAGCTCGGTCGCGAGGCCGAAGGTCTGGATTTTCCGCCCCTTCCTGGCGAGCTCGGCAAGAAGGTCTTTGAGAGTGTTTCGAAGGAAGGCTGGCAGCAGTGGGTCAAGCATCAGACCATGCTGATCAACGAGAACCGCCTCAATCTGATGGATGCCCGGGCCCGCAAGTACCTGGCAGAGCAGATGGAGCGTTATTTCTTTGGTGGCGGTGCCGATCAGATCGGTGGTTACGTGCCGCCGGCGTCCTGATTTGACGCTTGGCCCTTGCCTGATGGCCCCGGTAGTTTCGGGGCCATTTTTACGGGTATGCCAGTCTGGGTGCCCTGTTCCAGGCTGTACAGCCACGCCAGCAGTTCGGCCACGGCCACATAAAGCTCGGGCGGAATGCGGGCGTCCAGATCCACCTGCATCAGCAGGGCTACCAGTTCCGGTGATTCATGCACATAGACGCCGGCTTCCCGGGCCCGTGAAATGATCTCGGAGGCAATCAGGCCACGCCCCTTTGCGACCACCGTCGGGGCCGCATTGCCGGCGTTGTAGGCCAGGGCAACGGCTTCGGCCCGGGGCTCGGCGGGGCGTTCAGGGCTGTTCATCAGGCACTGCCAGTTCGGCGACCATCCCGGTGAGCGGGACGTTGGCTGCATCCAGTGCTTCGGCTAGGCGGGGCTGGCCGGCGGTGAGAGCGTCGCGACTGCGGGCGTCGCCAGCAATTAGCCGGATAGCCACACCGGCAGGTGTGAGGTGCAGACGCGCTTCGATGCCACCCAGGCCAGGCAGTGTCAGGCGCAAAGTCGTGTTCCAGTAGGGCTCCGGGTCGCCGTCTTCGTCGCCAGGTTCCCGACCGCTCGGATCTTCGATCTCCCACTCCATCTGTTGCCCGGGCCAGACCTGCCCTTGCCAGACCACCTGGTGGGTGGCCAATGTGTCGAGCTGCTGATGGACCAGCGGTAGCAGGCGTTCGGCGACAGGCGTCGAGTCGACAGCCTTGGCTGCACCTGCTGCCAGCGCCGTTGTGGTGCTCGTGCTGCCGGCCTCGTCGGCGCTGATAGCATTGCTGATGGCCTGTCCGCCACTGGCCTCCTGGCGGGGCGCCGTCTGGCCCTGGGGTTCCCTCTGCAATGCCGCTGTGCTCATCTGCCCGGAGAGCCAGCGCGTCTGGTGGGATTCATAGAAAAGCCCGCTTTCGCTCACTGCGCTGCCCAGCCGGGCAGCCAGCTGAGCGGTGGCGGTGGTGTTCTGGGGGGCAGCCGAAACCAGGGCTTCACCGCCGTTGAGGCGGGCTGTGCCCGGAGAGGGCTGGCCGGTGAGCAGAAAGCTGATCAGTTTTCCGGTCTGGCTGAGAGCGGGCTTGTCGGACGGGAGCGGGGCGGGATTGGCCAGGCTGGCAAAAACGGCGCGGGGCGTGACCTCGCTGACGATCAGTTCGAGGGTGTCGCCTGCCTTGACGGACTGGGGCAGCGACAGCACCACGTCGCGGCCATTGACCCTGCCCTGAAAGGTCTGGTCCTTGTTGATGTTCTGCAGCGTGGCAGTGATGCGCTCGCCGGGCGTGAAAGTCGGCAGATCGGCGGGTATGGCCCGGGCGCGGGCCAGGGGGGCGACGTTTTGCTCACCCGAGAAGAAGCTGGCCTCGGTGAGCATCCGCAGGCGGGCGGCAAGATCGCCGGGAATCATGGCTTGCCTGCCCGCCGGGGGCTGCGGTCAGCCGATCTCGGGGTCGCCGTAGGCCGCGCGCACGTTGCGCTGGCGCACGCCGCCCGAGAGCAACTGGCGCACGTTGTCCATCCACGGCTCGGTGTGCACGCGGACTTCCTTGTCGTCGTCGAGGATGCGCCGGATCAGCGCCACTTTCTTCTTGCGCTCGTCTTCCGACATCTGCCGGGGGCGGCCCGGGAAGCCCAGGGCCTCCTCCACGCCAAGGCGGTCGCGCAGCGAGGCCACCTGCCGCTCAAGGCGGGTCAGGCGATCCCAGTCATTGGCCCGTGCCGCGTCCACCATTTCAGTAGAGTAGGCGCTCATCTGTTGCAGAAGGGCTAGGGAGCTCATGCAATTTTCTCCGGCGGTCTTAGCGGTTTGCCTGGTCGTACGTGCCGATTTCTTCCCAGGCGCCTTTCAGTTCGTTGAGCAGTCGGGCCACCTCGTCCAGGGCAGGCCGGCTGTTGTGCAGGTTCGCGTACAGAAGACGCTGCGTCATGTAGTCGTATAGGGCGCCAAGGCGTTCGGCCAGTTCGCCGCCGGCTTCGTAGTCGAGGCTGACCTTGAGTCCGTTGGTGATGATCTCGATGGCCTTGGAAGTGGCTGTGCCCTTGGTCGGGATGTCCTTGCTATCCATGGCGATGGCCGCTGTGCCGATCTGCAGCAGGGCGCCTTCGAAGAGCATCAGGATGAGCTTGTGGGGGTCCGCGGTGGAGACGCCGGTTTCCACGCCGACTTCGGCATAGACTGAGGCGGCACGACGGGTGGCTAGGCCAAAAGACATCTTGTTCTCCGGTCGGGGTTAGTTGCTTGCCATGCTGCTGAGTAGAGACAACTGCTGGTTCAGGTAGGTGCTGGTTGTGTTCATGCTCGTCATGGTCTTGTCCAGGGCGGTGAACTGCGCCCGGTATGTCTTCTCGATCATCGTGAGGCGGTTGCTGAGGGCATCAATCCGCTTGTCGAGGTTCTTGATGCTGGAGTTGAGACCGTCGGTGCGACTGGCGATGACCCCGCTCGTTCCTAGCAGGTTGGTGGTGGCGGTCTTCATGGCGTCGCCGTAGGCACCGAGTGCCGTGGCCACTGCCGAGAAGTTGGTGCTGGCGGCCTTGTCGAACTTGGTGGTGTCGAGCTTCAGTGTGCCGTCGGTCTGGAAAGACACGCCCATGTCGGCCAGGGTCTTGACCGCATTGGTGGACAGACTGGCCGGCACGTTGGTGATCGCTCCCCGGACCTGGGACTGGATGGTGCGCAGGGAAGAGTCGCCGTTGAGTACCGCTCCGGTCTTGGTGCCGGCGTTGTACGCACCGAGACTCTTTACCGAGGAGTTAAGGCTGTTGTAAGCGGTGATGAAGCTCTCGACCTTGGTTTTCAGTTCCGAGTTGTCACGGGTGACTGTCAGGCTGGTTGAGCCCGTCTTCGTCAGTTGTAGCGTGATTCCGTCTACCGCGTCGGTGATCGTGTTGCCTTTGGTGGCAATGGAGACACCCTGGATCTTCACCGCCGCGTCCGTGGCCGCCTGGGTCTGGGTGAAGGCGCTCGAGGCTGCGATGGGGCTTCCCGGCGCGTTGGGGTCGATGAAGGTGGCGGTGCCCGACAGGCTGACGGCTGCGGCAGTGCCCCCGGTCGTCGCCGTGAGCATGAGATTCTGCTTCCCGTTCGTGTCCGTCACGATGGTCGCGTTGACCCCGGCTTCAGCCTTGTTGATGGCGTCGCGGACACCGGCAAGGGTGTTCTGTCCGCTTTCCAGGGTGATATCGACGGGCGTGCCGTCCTTGGTGACGGTCAGGGTGCGGGTAGTGTCCGAGCCGAAGTCAATGACGGGATCGCCGGCCGCGTAAGTCTTGCCCAGGGCAAGGCGCTGGTTGGTGGCGAGGGCGGTGACCTCAACGGAGTAGGTGCCGGCGACGGCCGTACTGCCCGCTGTGACGGTACCGATCGTCGAATCGGCAAGACTTGCCTTGTAGGCGGAAAAAGCTGCCGTAGCGCTCTGGCCAATTGCCGGCGTGAGGGCCTTTGCTGCGGTCTGCAGTGCAGAGAGTCCGCTCTTGAGTGTGCCGAGGGCGGAGATCTTCGACTGGAAGCCGGTCTGCTGACTCTGTAGCTTGGTAAGGGGCTGTTTTTCAATGGACATCAGGCTGCTGATGATCGACTCGACCTGCAGACCCGAACCGATGCCGGCGGAAGAAAGGCTTGCCATGATGTACCCCCGTGGTGCTCAGTTACTACTGTTTTCGATTACGGCGGCGGCGGATCAAACTTGAGGCCTTTGCCAAGAAGGCAATCATGATGCATGGACTGTGCCAATAGATCGGTGGTTGCGTGCCAGCACGAAAAATAATGATTTTGCACAGGTGGGCAGTGCTTTTATCCGCTGGTTGGCGGAATAAAAAAATCCCACCGCCAGGGTGGGACCAATCTTGCCAGGGGAGGGACTGGCTACGGTATCAGGGCTCAGGCCTGCTGCTTGACGAGCAAGCCCTGCAGCTTGTCGAGGGCTTTGGCGATGTCCATGACTTCTTCCGAAGGAATCTGCCGGATGACTTTCTTGGATTCGGTATCGATGACCTTCACGACAGTCACGCCAATATCCTCGTCGATGGAGAACTGAAGGCTGTTGGCTGTTTGCTTGATCACATCCTGGATCTGCTTGACGGCCTGATTCAGCTGCTCGCTGGTCGGGGGTGTTCGGGTGGGGCTCTGGGTGGCGTTGGCCTGCTGGGTGCGGCTCGCTTCGGGAGTGGCCTCCGCCGTACGTACGGCGCCCGCTCCGGTGCCTTGGGCGGGTGTCTGTACGGGGGGCGCGTATTGCAGGCTGCTCGCGCCGACGGACTGGATGCTCATGATGTTCTCCCACGTGTGCGACCGGCGCCGCGCCGGTCAGGGCGGCGGCGCCTGTCACGTTTGGTTTGAGACGGCTTACTGCAGCAGGGACAGCACGTTGTTGGGCATGCTGTTGGCCTGGGCCACCATCGCGGTGCCGGCCTGTTGCAGGATCTGGCCGCGGGTCATGTTGGCGGTTTCCTTCGCGAAGTCGGCGTCCATGATCCGGCCGCGGGAAGCCTGGGCGTTTTCGGAGGCGACCTGCAGGGTCTGCACAACCGAGGTGAAGCGGTTTTGCACGGCACCCCAGGTGGCCCGGGCGGTGTTCAGGTTGTTCAGCTGGGTGTCGATGCTCGCAATCGCTGCGGTGGCTGCGCCCACGCTGGAAACGCTGCCGGTCACCGCGGCCGACACGCCGGACAGGGACACTGCACTACCCTGAACGCTGATGGTGTCGGTGGTGGCGGTGCCTGCGCCGACCTGGAAGGTCACGGCGGAGGACAGGTTGAGCACGTTCTGGCCGTTGAAGGTGGTGCCACCGACGACGCGCTGGATTTCCGATTGCAGTTGCTGGAATTCAGTGTCCAGGTTGGCCTGGTCGCCGGATGTGTAGGTGCCGTTGGCTGCCTGCACGGCCAGCTCGCGCATCCGCTGGAGGTTGTCGGTCACGGCCTGCATCGCGCTTTCAGCGGTCTGCGCCATGGAGATGCCGTCGTTGGCGTTGCGGATCGCCACGTCGAAACCCTTGGCCTGCGAATTCATGCGGTCGGCAATTGCCAGGCCTGCTGCGTCGTCCTTGGCGCTATTGACGCGAAGGCCGGAAGACAGACGTTGCACGGAAGTCGCCAGGCTGGCCTGGGAGGTGGAAAGATTGCGTTGCGCATTCAGCGACATCGCATTGGTGTTGATAGTGGCAGCCATTTTAGTTCTCCTTAAGTCCGTTCAAGATAAGCGTTTAGGCTTAACTTTGGTTCGCCTTGCCCGGTGTGTGTAAGGCAACCGCCGTTGAAATCATTAACGGGAAGTGCCGGAAGGACTTTAGAAAATTGTTGACTTTTTTCATTTTATTGTTTTTCTAAATATTTCCGCGGATTACCGCTTGGCCTTTGATAGCGGCCCAAAAAAATAAAGCTTTAGCCAATAAATCGTGACGGGGCCGGGGTTTTCAGCCGGTTTGCGACATGCTTTCAGGTTGGAGCGCGACGGCCTTCATGGTCCGTAGGCCGCGAACCAGCTGGCTGCATGGTTTTCGAGGATGAAGCCGTCTGCGACCCAGCGCTGCAGGGTCAGCCCGGCTTCACGCAGGGCGTCGGGCTCGGCGAGCTGTTCGCGGAGGGTGGAAATCCACTTCTGCGGGTCGTTGGGCAGGCGTGTGACCGGGGCATTCTGGTAGGGATAGATGTCGGTGCACACCACCGGCCAGCCCATGGCGCCGTACTCGAGGAGGCGCAGGTTGCTCTTGCATTCGTTGAAGGCGTGGATTTCGAGAGGGGCGATGGCCAGGTCCAGGTCGAGCCGGGCCAGTGCCTGGGGGTACAGGCGGAAGTCCTGCACGAAGCCATGGGATTCCCGTACGAAGGGCTTCAGTGGTTCAGGGCACATGCCCATGAATATCCAGTCCACTTCGTCGGCGAGGGCTTCGACGACCGTGTAGATGAGTTCCAGATCACCCAGATGCTGCTGGGCGCCGGCCCAGCCGACCCGCGGCTTCTTGCGCGGCAGGCGTGGCGGCACCACGTCGCCCCACAGGCTGCTTTCCAGGCAGTTGGGCATGATCCGGATGTCGTCGATCATGTCGGCACAGATGTCGGCCAGGGGGCGTGTGCTGACCACCAGCCGGTCGGCCATGCCCAGGGTTCGGCGCAGGCGCGGCCGGGCGTCCTTGAAGCCGGACTTGTAGAACGAGTTCTTCTTGGGCAGCGCGGTGACCAGATCGTCGATGGTGATGATGCGCTTCACCTGCGGGGTATAGCGGGCATAGGCCTCAAGGGCATCGGTCTGCGGGTCGTCGAGGGGCTGGTGCAGGATGATTGAATCGGGCGCCGCGCGGGCCAGTTCGATGGGCGACAGGATGCGCACCGAGAAGGCCTTGGGCGGTTCGCAGATCATCGTCTGGGCCAGGCCGGCCTGGCCGATGGTACGCAGCGGCGCGCGCAGGCGGTATTCGCCGGCACCCCCGGTGAGGGGCACACCGAGGATGCGCGGCCGGTCGTGGAAGTGGGTGTCCCAGTCGATGGGGGTGATGTGCTCCGGCTTGAAGGCATCGGCCAGGCTCAGGTTGCGGTTGTACGCGGGGTCGTTGGTCAGGCGCGGCAGCCAGCGCTGAAGCAGCCGGTCATTGGCGTCGAGTGCGGCAACCAAATCTGCCAGGGCACCTTCGGGCTTGCGCTGGCGGGCCTTGAGGGAGATCGCGTCGTAATGCACCAGCATGGAATAGGGCGTCCACACCACCTTGAGCCCGGCGTCGGCGGTGCGCAGGCACAGGTCGAGGGCGCTGTGGACGAGGGGGAAGCGCTCGTTGTCCATGCCGCCCAGTTGTTCGAACAGGCTGCGCCTTACCAGTAGGGCCGAGCCGCACACGGCGCTCACGTTCTGGTCGCACAGGGCGCGGCCCATATAACCCGGGTCGGTGATCTCCGCGTCGTTGTTCCATACGCTGGCGGCGGTGCCGCGCAGGCCGAGGATCCAGCCAGCCTGCTGTACCTTGGCGGTTTCCGGGTAGGTCAGGCGTGGCCCGACGATGCCCACGTCCGGGCGGCAGGCCGGGGACATCATGCGGTCCAGCCAGTCTTCCTGCACCACGTGGGTGTCGTTGTCGAGGAAGAGCAGGTAGTCCCCCCGGGCGGCGGCGGCCCCGGTGTTGGCGCCCAGGGCGTAGCTGAAGGTGCCGGGGCAGGCGACGACGCGGGCCCGGTCGATCCAGGGGGCTGTGCTGCCGAGCTGCGCCAGGAACTGGCGGGCGTCCGGGTCGGTGCTGTCGTTGTCCACCACTACGATCTCGTAGCGGGGGTAGCGGGTGCGGGTGGAAATGCTCTCGAGCAGGGGGCGCAGGTACTCCTCCCGGTCGCGGGTCTGGATGACGATGCTGACCAGCGGCGCCTCGTTCCAGCGGTATTCCACGCGGCGGGTGCCGAACAGCGCCCCGTCGTGGATCAGTGCGTCGAGGCCGCGGCGCGCCAGGTGATCGGCCAGGGCTGCCTTCTCGGCATCGGGCACCATCGCCCGGCGCGACTGGCGGGACAGGTGGACCAGCATCTGGCTGATATGGCCAATGGCAGGCTCGCCCGCATGATCGAGGGTGCGCAGGGCGAGATCGTAGCTCTCGGCGCCGGTGTGCTGACCATAGCGGCCGGCGGCGAGGAAGGTCTGCTTCTCCACAAATACCAGGCAGCCAAAATAGGCCTGGGCGCGCAGCAGGTCCAGATTGAAGTCGGGCTTGAACAGGGGCTGGTTGAAGCTGCCGTCCCTGTCGCGGGTGTCCTCGTCGCAGTAGATGAGGCGCCAGTCGGGGCGGTGGTTGATGTAGTCGGCGATGACCTGCAGGGCGTGGGGCTCAAGAGTGACGCCCGGCTCGATGCGGGCCAGCCAGGTGCCCGGCGAGGCGGCGGCCATTTCGTCGATGACGTAGTCAATGTGGGCCGGATCGCGTACGGACAGCCACTGCAGATTGGGGATGTCGCCCAGGCCGTCCGGTGTGGGCAGGGCGGTGACGACCGTCAGCATCCATTCGGGATAGAGCTGGGCGGCGAGGCTGTCGAGGGTGTCGGCGAGGAGGCTCTCTTCACCCGGATGCAGCGCCAGCAGCAGGTGCAGGCCGGGGCGCTGGGTCCATTTGAGGACCATGCGCTCGGCGAGGAGCTGGGCGTCGATTTCCTGCAGGCTCTGGCGCTTGCGCCACACCGCGTAGATCTGGCGGGCCTCGGCGGCTGCGGGGTCTTCGGCGGGATGGGCCGAGACGTCGCTGACCGGCATGGCCTGGGTGGTGGCGACAAAGTGGTCGAGCTGGCTCCAGAAGCGCGCTTCGGCCGCCTGGTAGGCGTCCCACATCTTTCCGACGCTGCCGCGGGCAAAGGCGACTTCTTCCGGCGAATCGTTCAGGGCGATCCCGTTGCGTCCGATCTCGGCCTCGCTCAGGGCGACACCATTGAAGAAGGGCGATGGAAGGATCACGGCCGGGCAGCCGCACAGGGCCGCCTCGGCGGCGATGGCGGTGGACTCGAAGCAATACACCACCTCACTGCGGCGCAGCAGCTCGGCCAGCGCTTCGTGGCTTTCGGGCCAGCTGTAGGTGATCAGGGTGGCTTCGGCGGCCAGCTGGGGGTACTGGGACAGGGCGGCCTGATGGCGGCCCGGGTAGAGTAGGGCGCCGCTGCGTTGGTGGTCGTCGGGGTTGTCCCGGTTGTTGAAGATGGCGGTATCGATGGGCGGCAGGAACAGGATGTTCTGCGGGTCTGCACCGTCTGGCAGCGCATTGAGACCGAAGCCGAAGATCAGCTCGGTGTCCGCATAGACGCAGTCTCCCCCCAGCAGTCCGGCCCGGTTGAGCACGTAGCGCACCACCGAGGCCGCCTTGCGTGGGTTGCCGGGGACAACTTCGGGATAGACGACGATGGGCTCACGGCCGGCGGCCTTGTGGCGTTCGATGAGCTCGGGCGTGACCAGCGGGGTGTTGAGGGCCGGGTGGGTTTCGGTCGGGTAGACGTAGGCCTCCTCACCAATGCTGTTGAGGGCATGGCACAGCAGGTGCAGGACCCGGATGCCCGCCGACGTGCGCCGATAGGCCGGTGCATCGATGTAGTACGGGCGGCGGGGGGCAGAAAAGAGTTGGCGCATGGCGGTCATCGACTGCTCAGGGTTGCGATACGGGAGAGGCGCATTCCGCCGTCAGGCGGATGGCCTCCTCCAGGGGCGTCCAGGCGTCCAGCGCCAGTTCATGGCGTGCCCGCTGGATGGACGGGATGTAGCGGTTACGCCCGGCCTTGTCGTCATGGCCGCGGGCGATATGGACGGCTGCTGCGGGGGCCAGGGTGTCGCGCACCTGGTGGGCCAGCTCGGCGATGGACAGGGCCTGGTCGGCGCCGACGTTGTAGGCCCGGCCGTGCTGTCCCTGCAGCAGGAGGGTCAGCAGCCAGATGGCCAGATCGGCGCCGTAGAGGTAGCTGCGCAGGGGGCTGCCGTCACCGCTGACCTGGATGGTCTGGCCAACCAGGGCATCGCGGATGAAGTTGCCGATGGCAAAGTGGCCGTCCAGGGGCAGGGTGGCGCCGACGAAGGCGAAGCAGCGGGCGACCGGAATGGCGATGTCATGCTGCTGGCCGTATTGCAGGCACCACTGCTCGGCGGCGCGCTTGGCCTCGCCGTAGGCGCTGCCCGGATGCAGGGCGTCGCAGGCAAAGGCCGCGTCTTCGGAAATCTGTGCCACATCGGCCGGCTGTCGGCCATACACGGCACCGGAGCTCACGTAGAGGGCGCGGCGCACGCCGGCTTCCCGGGCCCGCTCGAGGGTGTGACGGGTGCCGAGCAGGATGTCGTCCATGATCGCCAGCGGGTGGCGATGGGCGGCGGCGTCGGTGTCGGTGGCGGCGTGGATCAGCAGGTCGGCGGGGGGGAGTGCGCCGAAATCCTTGATGTCGCCCTGCTGCCAGTCCAGCCAGGGGGCGTCGGCGAGGAAGGGCGCGCGAGCCAGGAAGGCGGTGGGCGAGCGGGACAGCACGCAGACCTTCAGCGCCACGCCCTGGCGGTGCAGCAGATCGAACAGGCTCAGCAGCCAGTAGCCGAAGAAGCCCGTTCCCCCGGTCACGACTATCCGCTGCCCGTGGAGGCTGCGGGTGTCCAGGTGAGCCAGCAGTGCCCCGAGCCGGCCATGGACGGCCGGGCAGGCGGGGGACGGGAGCAGGGGGCGTGACATGGCGTCAGGGCTGCGAAGGCTTACAGGCCGCGGCTGTAGATGAGCTTGCGCAGGGATTCGTTCTGGGAATACGGGCTGTCCACGTCGTCGATCTCCAGGGGCGAGTCCTTGGTGACGGGGCGGGTCAGCTTGAGGCCGTTCATGGTTTCACGGCAGGACAGCTGGCCCTTCTGCAGGGGGATGGCCAGGTAGAAGTCGTCCTCCAGGTTCTGGTGGTGCAACTCGTAGCCGGCGGGGAGGTCGCGCTTGGCATAAACACCACGGACCAGCCCATCCAGGTATTCGGTTTCCTTCTTTTTGGGCACGCGCTTGGCGGTGCCGGTGCCGCCGCACATCTCCACCGCCTTGTGGAAGGCCTTGAACCATTGGTCGATCTGGTGGGGCAGGGAGCAGTAAGGCGACACGGGAATGCCGTCCTCTTCGACGTCGATGTGGCGTTCCCAGGTGCGGGCGCCCTTGGCGTAGGAGAGCAGCATCGACGACGTCCAGTCGTGGTACTCGTGGGTGGACAGACCGATGACGTTCTTCGGATAGCGCTGGCGCAGGAAGTCGATCTGGTTGAGCTCCAGCTCGTCATCCTCGCTGGGGTAGATGGAGACACAGTGGTTCACCGCCAGCGGGATGTTGCGATTGGCGAAGAAGGTCACCATGTCGTCGATGTCCTTCTGGGTCGAGCCGCCGGTGGACACGATCACCGGCTTGCGGGTCTCGGCGATGCGCTCGATCAGGAACCAGTCGTTGATGTCGGAGCTGGCGATCTTGATGATGGGCAGGTCGAGCTCTTCGCAGAGGTCCACCGAGGCCTCGTCGAAGGCGGTGGCCATGGGGATGCAGTTGCGCTCCTTGATGGCCTTCACCAGGGTCCGGTACTCGGCCTTGCTGAGCCGGGTGGCCTCGGTCTTCTTGACGTAGCGGATGTCCTCGCGGCCCCGGAAGTCCTTGTGGATGAAGTGGTCCACCTCGCGGAACTGGAGCTTGATGGCTGCTCGCACGTTGTTGAAGCGCACCACCTGCGCAAAGTCGTTGACGATGCGCAGCCCGCGCTCGAGGCGCCCCCAATGGTTGTTGGCGAGTTCGAGGATGAACAGGTTTTCGAAGATGGCGTTGCTCATGATGTGGGACCTCAGTAAGCGTAAAAGACCGCGTCGAAGGAGTTGTGGGCGTGGATCCGGAAACGCAGACGGTAGTCGAGATTGAGGCTGGAGATCCAGGCGGGTATGCGCCACAGGTCGTCGCGGCGGTGATAGCCGGCGATGGCGAGGACGGGGCGGTTGCGACGGATGAGGGCTTCGGCACCGGCCAGGGCCTCCATCTCATGCCCCTCCACGTCGAGCTTCAGGTAGCCCACCCGGGCGTTGGGCAGGCAATCGTCAAGGCGCAGCACCTGGATGTGGCTGTTGCCTTCTCCGCCCAGGGTGCTGGCTTCGCCGTGACCGCCGGAAAACGCCAGGCTGGCATTCACCGAGGACACACCGCAGGGCAGGCAGGTGACCGGTACGCCCAGGCCCCGGGCCCGTTCGGCGAGGCGCGGGAAGTTGGCCGGGTCGGGCTCGAAGGCCCAGGCTTCGCGCAAGGGCAGGTAACGCTGCGCCTCGGCCAGGGTGTCGCCGTTGTAGGCACCCGCATCCACGAAGCCCAGCGGGGGGTGGGCGAGGCCGGTGAGGAAGTCGGGGAAGTACTGGGGGCCGGAGACGGGGGCGGCGGGGATGCCCCGGGTCTGCCCCAGCCGGTAGCGCAGGATGGCGGCGAGGAAGGCGCGGCTGGGTTCATCCTCCAGCTGGGCGAAGCTGCCGTGCAGTTCGGACGCGTGGGCAGCGTAACCCTGCCGCTCGTCCAGCCAGTAACGCCAGCCCATGCTGCCGCCGAGGGCTTCGAAGTACTGCTGGGGCAGCAGGACGCGGGAAAAGCCAGCGGCTTCGCAGGCGGAGGCCAGGGTCGCGTGATCGGCGCCGGGTTCGCGATTGAATACGCCGATCCACAGGGGCAGGGACGTCCAGCCGCCGGGGAGGGCCGTGAGGGGGGCCACCGGGCAGTCGGCAAACCGGGATGCCTCGCCGCGGGACACGACGAAGCCTCGCACCGTGATGCCCATGCCGACGAGGGCGGTGTGCAGATCCCGGGCGAAGCTGCCGCAGCCGAAGATCAGCACACCCTCCCGGCGTGCTTCCACCAGGGCGGCGCCGGCGTCCTCGAAGCTCAGGGACGGAAAGCCCGTAGTGCTCACGCGCCGGCTCCACCCGTCCAGGCGCGGAGGCTGCGCGCCTCGGCACGCACCGCGGCCAGCTCGGCCGGGGGCAGGAAGGGGAACATGTCGTCCAGCTCAGGGGTGGCAAAGCCCCCCTCGGGCAGGGCGCGGGACTTGATGCGGGGTTCAAAGCCGGGGACCGGGTCCACCCGGGCGGCGATGAGGGTCGGGCCGCGGCGTGCCAGGGCGGCGTCGAGGGCCGGCAGGTCGGCAGGCGTGGCGATGCTGACGGCGTCCAGGCCGTAGGCGGCCGCCACCCGGGCAAAGTCGGGAAATTCGACCCCCGAGGCGGGGGTGGCGCCGACGATGCGGCCGAAGAAGTTCTCGTGGGTCTGGCGGATGGACAGGTAGCCGCCGTTGTCGATCAGCACGATGAGCACGTCCAGCCCCAGGGTTTTCAGAGTCTGCAGCTCCTGGATGTTCATCTGCAGGCTGCCGTCGCCGGCGAAGCACACCACCCGGCGGCTGCCCGCAGCCCGGGCGGCGCCGATGGCGGCGGGCAGGTCGTAGCCCATGGAGGCGGAACCCGAGTTGCTGAACATGCGCTGGCCGGCCTTCAGGCGGCCCACCTGGAAGGGCAGGATGCAGGCCGAGGCGTTGCCGCAGACCACGATGTCATCGTCGCGCAGCTGGTCGAAGATGCGTTCCACCAGGGCATAGGGGTGGAGCTGGGGGCTGTCGGTGGGGGCGCCGCCGATGGGGTAGCGGGCGCGGATGTCCCGGCACCAGGCGGACCAGGGGCGGACATCCGGCAGGCCGTCGGCGCAGGTGGCGGCGAGGGCGTCGATGAAAAGCCCGGCGTCGCAGGCCAGGCGCAGATGGGGCTGGACGAAGGGCTTGGCCAGCTCGGCCGGGTCCACGTCAATCTGGGCGATGAAGGCGTCTTTGGCGAAGCTGTCCCAGTTGTAGCTCACCTGGCGGATGTTGAGCCGGGAGCCGATGACGATCACGCAGTCGGCGTTTTGGGCGCAGAAGTTGCCGGCGCGGGTGCCGATGGTGCCCGGGCGGCCGGCGAACAGGGGGTGGTCGCTGGCGATGAGGTCGTGGGTCCAGGCGGTGGCCACCGGAATGCCGTGGGCTTCGGCAAAGGCCAGCAGGGCACCGCCGGCGCCGGCCAGACGCACGCCCGTACCGGCGATGATCAGGGGGCGGTGGGCCTTGTGTAGTTTTGCGGCAATCTGCCGGCAGGCGTCGTCCAGATCGGCGGGGGCCTGGGGGGCCGGGGCCGTGAATGCCGGCAGGGGCGGGCATTCGGCCGACTGGACGTCGAGGGGAATGTCCAGCCACACCGGGCCGGGGCGTCCGCCGATGGCCGTGGCCAGGGCCCGGGGCAGCAGCTCGGCCAGGGCTTCAGGGCTGCCCACGCTCTCGGCCAGCTTGGTGACCGGGCGGGCCATGGCGACCACCGGGCCTTCCTGGTCGCCCAGCTGGCGCAGGCCTGGCACGGGGGTGTAGTCGAGGCAGGTGGCACGCTTGACCTGCCCGCCGATGACCAGCATGGGGATCGAGTCGGTGAAGGCGCCAAACACGCCGTTGAGGGCATTGATGCCGCCGGGGCCGGTGGTCACCATCACCACCGCCGGCTTGCCGGCGACCCGGGCGTAGCCTTCGGCGGCCATGGCACAGGCCTGCTCGTGGTGCATGAAGGTGCACTTCAGGCGCGGGTGGCTGGCCAGGGCCTGGTTGAGGTACATGGCGCCGCCGCCGGTGACGGTGAATACCTGCTCGATGCCGTGATCGGCCAGCCAGTCGGCGATGCGTTCGGAAAGTTTCATGTCGGCTCGGTGATGAAGTGCAGGCTGCGCGGGTGTCCGGGTTCGATGCGCTGGATTTCTGCCTCGATTTGATGGGGGTTTACGGCGACGCAGACCAGAACTTGTGCCTTCGGGTGACGATATAGTCCCTCGGCCGGGGCCACGACCGGCTTGCCGGCGAAAGTCTGGCCCTGCTTGTTCGGTGCCCCGTCGAGAAAGGCGCAGACCCGGGCCAGGGGAATGGCGTTCTGGCCGAGGAGGCGCTGGGCCCATGAGCCGGCGCCCCAGACCAGCAGCGGCGCGTTTTCATCCAGCGGGGGCTGGATTCGAATGGCCTCGCGGGCGCGCTCGGCACAGTCCTTCAGGTAGCGCTGCAGACACGTGATCACGCAGGGTGACGGCGCGAGCCCGTTGTCGGGGCCCGCCGCGGCAATCCCGGCAAAGGCCGGGTAGCGTGTGCCGTCGGACAGGCTCAGGGTGCAGTCGGGAAAGGCCTTGGGGGCGAGCCCGGCCATGGCGAAAAGCCTGCCCAGCGCGAGGGGGCTGAAATGGTTGATGTGCTCGCTGTCGAAGTAGTAGTAGGGCGGACGCGGGTCGCAGCGGTAGCCCCGCGGATCGGGGACTTCGATGTACAGGCGGCCGCCAGGCGCCAGCAGTGTTGCCAGCCGGGGCAGCCAGTCCAGGTCGCGCAGGTGTTCGGCCACGTGGGACAGGACGATCAGGTCGAACTGCCGGCCGGCATAGCGGGTGGGCGATTCGCTCGCCAGCCCGGCGTTGATGGTGAGTCCGTGGCTGCGGGCCAGCGCCACGGCGGCCGGATCCGGGTCCAGGCCTTCGGCCCGGGCGTAGCCTCGGGCACCGAGCACTTGCAGCAGTCCGCCGGCGCCACAGCCGATGTCCAGAATCGCCGCATCCTTTCCCGGGAGCGCGTCCACCAGGCGATCGGCGAGGTGTTCCAGGCGCAGCTGGTCGGCTGCGTCCTGGCCAGCGCCGGTGCCGGTGGGGCCACCGTACTTGGCGAGCTGTTGATAGTAGCGGTCGTAGTCGGCCTGACTGGCTGGGGTGTCGGCGTAGACGAAGTCACAGGCCGTGCAGGCCACCAGCCGGTAGCCGGATGGCAGCGGCGAGTGGCTGGGCTGAGGCAGTGAAAGCTGCGCCAGCACATCCGGGTCGCGGTTGCCGCAGAGGGGGCAGGGGCGATGGAGGTCGGGAGGCATGTTTGCCTAGTGCGTCAGAAGCCCGCGCCGACAAACTGGCGGATCAGGTCGGCGCTGTAGTCCAGCTGGGCCTCGCTGAGCCCCGGCCACACGCCGATCCAGAAGGTGTCGCGCATGATCCGGTCGGCCACCGGGAGCTCGCCCACCACCCGGAAGTTGCGCCCGGCCATGGAGGGCTGGCGGGTCAGGTTGCCGGCAAACAGCAGGCGGGTGCCGACCTTGTGCTGGTCCAGGTATTCGAGCAGATCGACGCGGTTGACGCCGGCGTCGGGGCGCAGGGTGATGGGGTAGCCGAACCAGGACGGGTCGCTGCCCGGGGTGGCTTCGGGCAGGATCAGGAAGTCGGTGGCATCGGCGAGCCGCGCCGTGAGGTGCGCGAAGTTGCGTTTGCGGGCGGCGATGAAGCCGTCCAGCCGGTCCAGCTGGGCCAAGCCGCAGGCGGCCTGCATGTCGGTGATCTTGAGGTTGTAGCCGATGTGGCTGTAGGTGTACTTGTGGTCGTAACCCTGGGGCAGGCTGCCCAGCTGCCAGCCGAAGCGCTTGCCGCAGGTGTTGTCGCAACCGGGCTTGCACCAGCAGTCGCGGCCCCAGTCGCGGAAGGACTCGGCGATCTGGCGCAGCTGGGGGTCGCTGGTGAGCACGGCGCCGCCCTCGCCCATGGTGATGTGGTGGGCGGGGTAGAAGGACAGGGTGGCCAGGTGGCCGAAGGTGCCGACCTTGCGGCCCTTCCAGGTGGAGCCCA
>NZ_JBIJDC010000158.1:0-7669 GCF_044344315.1 Zoogloea sp.
TCGCGGATCAGGGCCAGCTTGTCGGGGGTGCCCATCAGGAAGGTGAAGAAGCCGTCCAGCTCTTCAAAGCCCTTCTGCAGGGCGGTTTCCAGGTCGTCCCCTTCACGCAGGCGCCATTCCAGGAAGCGGCAGGCGGCCTCGGTGTCGTTGTCGGTCTCGAAGGTGATGCCCCGCGGCTCGAGCATGCGACGGATGCCGTTGGGGTTGGACAGGGAGCCGTTGTGCACCAGGCAGAAGTCTTCACCGGCGGTGAAGGGGTGGGCGCGGTCCGGGGTCACCGCAGACTCGGTGGCCATGCGGGTGTGGCCCACCAGGTGGGAGCCGGTCAGTGCGCCAAAGCCGTAGCGGGCGGCCACCTCGGCCGGGGTGCCGATGTCCTTGTAGAGGTCGATGCTGCGCCCGGTGGACAGGATGTGCAGCTTGGGGTGGTGCTCCTTGATCCAGCGCTTGACCACCGTCGGGGCGATGTCGAAACCGAGGATGGCGTGATTGCCCTTGGGGGTGATGCTGGCGCTGACGCCCAGGTGAGCCTTGAGCTCGTGGGTGAGGCCGAGCCAGTTGAAGTCGGCGCCGTCTTCGGTGAGGCCGGAGTACAGGCTGATCTTGCGCTGGCTGTCGGCCAGGGGCGTGCCGAACACGGCCAGGCCGGCGGAGTCGGGGCCGCGCTCGGTCATGCCGATGAGCATCGGGACCATCAGCTCGCCGAGCTTCTCCCGCAGGGCCGGTGTCTTCACCAGCAGTCCAACGATTCCACACATGGTTGCTTCTCCTTCGTTAAGTCTTTGATTCGTTGATCCGGCTTCGTCTGAACCTCAGGGGCGACTTCGATCGCCGATCTGCGCGTTGATTCGTCGGCATGCCTTTGATCGACGTCCGTGGGCGACTGAAGTCGCCCCTACAGAGTCGCCGCTACAGGGGTTCAGAAGAATTCCAGGTAGCTCTTGATTTCCCAGTCGGACACGTGGCGCATGTACTCCACCCATTCCATGTGCTTGAGGCGCAGGAACTCGCCGGCGACGGGGCCGAGGGCCTTGCACAGCACGGTGTCCTTCTCCAGGGCGAGCAGGGCTTCGTGGAGGTTCTGGGGCAGGATCTCGATGCCCTCGGCCTTCAGCTCTTCGGGGCTGAGGGCGTAGAGGTTCTGGTTGTGGGGGGCGCCCGGATCGAGGTTGCGCTCGATGCCGTCGAGGCCGGCAGCGATGACGGCGGCGGTGGCCAGGTAGGGGTTGCAGGCGCCGTCGGGCAGGCGCAGCTCCAGCCGGCCGTGGGGGATGCGCACCATGGACGAGCGGTTGTTGTCGCCGTAGCTGATGTAGGCCGGGGCCCAGGTGGCGCCGGTGAGGGAGCGGCCCACCACCAGGCGCTTGTAGCTGTTGACCGTGGGGGCGCAGATGGCCGCCAGGGCCGGCGCGTGGGCCAGGATGCCGCCCAGGAACTGGTAGGCCAGCTTCGAGAGGCCGAGGCCGTACTTGTCGGACTCGTCGGCGAATAGGTTGGTCTTGCCCTCACCGATGGACATGTGGATGTGCATGCCGTTGCCCGGCCGGTTGGCGAAGGGCTTGGGCATGAAGGAGCAGATCATGCCCAGGTCGTTGGCGATCTCCGAGGCAGCCATCTTGAACAGCAGGTAGTGGTCGGCGGAGGTCAGGCAGTCGGCAAAGGTGTAGTTGATCTCGAACTGGCCGTTGGCGTCCTCGTGGTCGATCTGATAGACGTCCACATCCACCTGACGCAGGCTGTCGGTGAGGGTTTCGAGGAACTGGCGGTTGCGCGACAGGCCCTTGTAGTCGTAACAGGGCTTGGGCAGGGTGTCGGTGGGGTCGGTGGGGATGATGTTGCCGTTGGCATCCTTCTTGAGCAGGGAAAATTCCGGCTCAAGCCCGGTGAAGAAGGTGTAGCCCATGGCGTCGAGGCGCTTGATCTGCTCCTTCAGCACCACGCGGGTGTCCAGCGGCCAGGGCTCGCCTTTCACATGGCCGTCGCAGGCGATGCGGGCATAGCCGGGCTGCCAGGGCACCAGGGTCAGGGTGTCCAGGTCACCGATGGCCATGTAGTCCGGGCCATTGGGTTCGATGCCGAGGCCCCACACCGCGAAGCCGGCAAAACCGGCCCCGGTGGTGAGGATGCTGTCGAAATGGGCAGCCGGAACGGCCTTGGTCTTGGCCGTGCCGTGGATGTCGACAAACTGGGCCAGCACATACTTGACCTCGTTGTCGGCGAGAAACTTCTTGGCTTCCGTGGGCGTCATTGCCGCTCTCCTGATGTTGGGTTGGGTTCGGGCGATTCAGTTGAAGCTGTGGGGGGCGACGGCGCCGCCACCCAGCTCGACGGCGATGCCGAGCAGGGTTTCCCACAGGTAATGTCCATAGGTGCCGTCGCACCAGATGCGTGCGGCGGGCAGCCCCTTGCGCACTTCCGGGATGACCGTGACGCCGACACCGACCATCGAGGTGAGCACCACCGGCCGGTCGGCCGGGTCGAGGGGGCGGAAGTTGACGTTGCAGGTCTGGCGCAGCAGCTCGTCCAGGCGCGCGCCACCAACAATCAGCGCGGCGTCCTGGCGCAGCACCGGATACACACCGGGGCCGCGGGGCGCAGCGGCGAGGGAGGCGATCAGCGCGTCCGGGCCTTCGATCAAAAACTCGGTGAAGCCAAGCCGGGCGATCAGCCCGCCGCCATCAAGGGGCAGCCAGCTGTTGGTGTTCGGCGGGATGGGCAGGCCGAGGCTTTCCAGCCAGGCGATGGCGCCGGGGCCCTTGCAGCCGTGACGGGCTGTAAGAGACACGTCGGCGATGCCGAGGCTGGCGGCCGCGGCGGCCTGGTCTTGCGGCTTGAGGAGCGTGGTGGCAAGGAGTTCGGCCACCGGGCTCACGGCGAGGTTTGCGCTCATGCGGCCTCCTTCTGCTTGAGGTTGTCCGGGTCGTAGAACGGGGTGGTGCTGACCTGGGCCTGCACCAGGGTGCCGTCGGTGAGGCGGATGCTGACGGTGTGGCCGGGGGTGGCCAGATCGGGCCGCAGGAAGGCCAGGCCGATGGTCCGGTCGAGGCTGGGGCTGAAGGCGATGCTGGTGACGCGGCCGGCGATGTCGCCGCCCTCAATGACCAGGTTGCACTCCAGGGGCACGGCGCCGCTGTAACCCACCGGGAAGACGATGCCGGCCAGCTGCTGCTTGCGCGGCTTGCGGGCGATGGCGGCGAGGCTGCGCTGGCCGACGAAGAAGGGCTTGGCCATCTTCACCGCCCAGTCCATGCCCACTTCCAGCGGCGTGGTGAGGCCGTCGGTGTCCTGGCTGATGATGATGTGACCCTTCTCGAGGCGCAGCAGACGCTGGGCTTCGACGCCGAAGGGGCGGATGCCATGGGCCTTGCCGGCCTGCATCAGGGCATCCCACAGGGCGCCGCCCATGCTGGCGGGCACGTGGATCTCGTAGCCCCACTCACCCACGAAGCCGACGCGCATCAGCCGGGCGGGGATCTTTCCACCGCCCACGGTCACTTCGCCCTCGCGCACCGCCAGGTAGGGAAAGGCGGCGGCGGAGAGATCCAGGCTGGTGAGGGTCTTCAGCACCTCGCGGGACTTGGGGCCCGCCAGGTTCACCGCGGCGAAGGCGCCGGTGTGATTGACGATGCCGCAGTCCAGCCGCCACATGGTGTTGAGGCGCGACAGCTCCCGGTAGATGGTGGCGGCACCGGAAGTGGTGGTGGTGAAGTAGAAGTGGTCGTCCGCCAGGCGGGCCACCACGCCGTCGTCGATGACCACGCCGGACTCGTCGCACATCACCGCGTAGCGGGTCATGCCGACCTTGAGGTTGGCGTAGTTGGAGGTGTAGACCCGCTCCAGGAACTCGGCGGCCTGGGGCCCGATGACTTCGAGCTTGCCCAGGGTGCCCACGTCGATGAGGCCGACGCCGTTGCGCACCGCGTGGGCTTCGCCGCGGATGCAGGCCAGGCGGTCCTGGCCGGCGACCTGGTAATACTCGGGGCGCTGCCACACGCCGGCCGGCATCCACTTGGCGCCCAGGGCGTCGTGGCGGCTGGTGAGCGGGGTGCGACGCTCCGGGTTGAAGCCGCGCCCGGCCAGGATGGCCATGGGGACCGGGTGGTAGAAGGGGCGCGCGGTGGTGGTGCCGACCTGCTGGGGCTCCTTGCCGGTGAGGCGGGCCAGGATGCGCAGCCCGTTCATGTTGGAGTGCTTGCCCTGGCTGGGGCCCATGCCGTTGGTGGAGAAGCGCTTGAGCAGCTCGATGTTGTCGAAACCCTCCTGCACGGCGTTGCAGAAATCCTTGAACTGCAGGTCTTCGTCGAAATCGACGAAGTTCTTGCCGGCGGGGTGGTCGACGATGGGCCAGGGGTGGCTGGGGCTCTCGGCTTCGGGCGGCAGGGCTTCGCCGGTGGCCTGGCCGAAGCCGGCGGCCGCAGCGGCGTGGCTGCCGGCGCGGGTGCCGTCGGCCATGCGCCGGGCCAGCTCATGTACGCCATTGACACGGCCACAGGCAAACACGCCGTCGGGCAGCACGTCGGGGACGAACTGTTCGACCTTCTTGTCATAGCGCATGCGGGTGCCGGCCTGGTACAGCAGGTTGGCGGCGGGCGCCCAGCCGGTGCTCATCAGGATGCCGTCGCAGGCGATGTCGCGGGTCGGGACGCCGGGGGTGCCGTTGGCTTGCAGCGCGGCAACGCGGGCGCCGGCACACAGACCCTTGCCGTCGGGCAGGGCTTCGACCACGGCGTGGCCGCTGAGGATCTCGACGCCGGACTGCTGCAACAGGCGCGCCAGGGTGTCGGCGCTGCCGACGGTGGCACGCAGATCCACCACGGCGGCCACGCCGACACCCTGGGCCAGCAGGTCGAGGGCGGCCCGGTAGCCGTCGGCGTTGGCGACCAGCACCACGGCCTTGTTCACCGGCTTGACGCCGTAGCGGTACATCAGGCGCTGGGCGGCACTGGCCAGCATCACGCCGGGCAGGTCGTTGTTGTGGAAGACGGCAGGCTGCTCGAAGGCGCCGCTGGCCACCACCACGCTGCCGGCGCGCATCTTGAGCATGCGTTCGGCGCTGACCAGGGGGATCCAGTGGTCCTTGTAGTAACCGGCGGCGTAGGTGCCGGTGAGCACGCGGATGCGCGGCTGGGCGGCCACCTGGACGAGCAGCTCGGCGAGCAGGCGACGGCGGCTGGCTTCGTTGCCGATCTGGTAGCTGGCACTGCCGCCGGCCCGGGCGTTCTCGTCCACCACCACCACCTCGGCGCCCTGGGCGGCGGCGGCGAGGGCCGCCGACAGGCCGGAGGGGCCGGCGCCGATCACCAGCACGTCGCAGAAGTCGTAGGCCTTGGGGGTGCTGCGGTGGGGGGCCTGGAGGTCCACCCGGCCGAGGCCGGTCATGTAGCGGAACATGCGCTCCCACAGGGGGAAGAGCTTGCGGGTGTGGAAGGCCTTGTAATAGAAGCCCACCGGCAGGAAGCGCGCCATCTTGCCCAGGAAGCGGCCCTTGTCGCCCTCCAGGCTGCCGAAGGTATTGACCGCGCTGAGGTCCATGCCGGCAACAAGCGGGGTGACGTCGGCGCGCACGTTGGGGGTGCCACCCAGCTGGTGCAGGGCGTTGGTGTCATGGTTGGCCAGGGACAGCACGCCCCGCGGCCGGTGGTACTTGAAACTGCGGCCGAGGACGCGCACATCGGCGCCCCACAGGGCGGAGCTGATGGTGTCGCCTTCGTAGCCCTTGTAACTGCGGCCTTCGAAGCGGAATTCGAGGGGGCGGGAGCGGTCGATCCACTCGCCGCTGGTGGCGGGCAAACGCATCATTCTTCTCCCTGATAAAAGTAGGTCTTGAGCACGACGTCCTTCTCGGTGTCACGCTCGGCGATGAACCAGGTGTTGCTGGGGGTGTGGCACCACCACTCCTTCTTCACACCGGGCGCGCCGTTGCGGTTGAAGACGTAGTCGGCCCATTCGTCGTCGCTGGCCAGATTCGGGTTGGGCATGGGGCGCACTTCGCCCCAGTAGAAGAACTCGGAGACGGGGCGGGGGCCGTTGAGGGGGCAGGTCAGGATCTTCATGGTGGGTTTCCTCTCTGTGGCCGACTCAGTGACCCACGCTCGCCGCGCCCTTTTCGCCGGTGAGGGCGTAGTTGCGGAAGCGGTCCATGGAGAAGCCGGTGATCAGCGGATGGGGGGTGTCGTTGACCAGGGTGTGGGCCATGGTCTTGCCGCACACCGGCGTGGCCTTGAAGCCCCAGGTGCCCCAGCCGGAATCCAGGTAGAAGCCTTCCACCGGGGTCTTGCCCATCACCGGGGCGAAGTCGGGGGTCATGTCGGCCATGCCGGCCCACTGGCGCATCACCTTGACGCCGGAGAGGAAGGGGAACATCTCCAGCATGTGGGTGCTGAGGCCTTCGACGAAGTCGAGGGTGGAGCGGGTGCCGTGCAGCTCGTAGGGGTCCAGGGAGGCGCCCATCACCAGCTCACCACGGGCCGACTGGCTGATATAGACGTGCAGGCTGCCGGACACCAGGATGGGGTCGAGCCAGGGCTTGATGGGCTCGCTGACCATGGCCTGCAGGGGGTGGATGTAGATCGGCGTCTTGACGTCCACCATCTTGAGGATGCGCGGGGTGGAGCCGGCCACCGCACACAGCACCTTGCCGGTGGAGATGTAGCCGCGGGAGGTCTTCACGCCCTTGACCTTGCCGGCCTGCACGTCGATGCCGAGCACTTCGGTCTGCTGGTGGATCTCCACGCCACGCTGGTCGGCGCCACGGCCGTAACCCCAGGCCACGGCGTCATGGCGGGCCACCGACCCCGGCGCGTGGTACAGGGCACCGAGGATGGGGGCGTGGCCGGCGCAGGACAGGTCGATCATCGGCGCGGCTTCCTTCACCACTTCCGGGCCGACCACTTCGGAGTTAACCCCGTAGTGCTTGTTCACCTCGGCACGCCAGCGCATGGTGCGCAGGGCGGAGTCGGTGTGGGCCAGGGTGAAGTGGCCGCGGTTGGCGTAGAACAGGTTCAGGTCGAAGTCGGTGGACAGGTCCTGCCACAGCTTCACCGACTCGTCGTAGAACTTGACGCCTTCGGGGGTCAGGTAGTTGGAGCGGATGATGGTGGTGTTGCGACCGGTGTTGCCGCCGCCGATGTAGCCCTTCTCGAGCACGCACACATTGGTGATGCCGTGCTCCTTGGCCAGGTAGTAGGCCGCGGCCAGGCCGTGGCCGCCGGCTCCGATGATGACCACGTCGTAGCTCGACTTGAGCTTCTCGTGGAAGGTGAACATCCGGGGCTCCGGATGTTTCTTGTTCAGCGCAAAGCGCAGCAGACGCCAGGGCATTTTTGAGTCCTCAGGTAGCCATGCGGGAAACGGCCTGAGCCGCCCGCAGCACGGGGATGAAGGGCAAACCGGTGATCGCAGTCCGCGGGCGACTGAAGTCGCCCCTACGGGGGAAGGCTGCAGGCAACGTGGCGGGATCCGGCGCGTCGGTGGGGGCGCCCTGTAGGGGCGACTTCAGTCGCCCATCCGCACGTAATTCCAGGCGCCGGTCGCCGACCAGCGTCCGCGGGCGACTGAAGTCGCCCCTACGGGGGAAGGCTGCAGGCAGCGTGGCGGGATCTGACGCGTCTGTGAGGGCGCCCTGTAGGGGCGACTTCAGTCGCCCATCCACACGTAATTCCAGGCGCCG
>NZ_JBIJDC010000050.1:0-29040 GCF_044344315.1 Zoogloea sp.
CTATGAGCGCGGTAGCTTCCTGATCACCAGCAACCGCACCGTATCTGAATGGGGCGTGGTCTTTGGCGACGCGATCGCCGCCACCGCCATCCTCGACCGGATGCTGCACCACAGCCACGTCATCACCATCCGTGGGGATAGCTACCGCCTCAAAGACAAGCGTCGCGCCGGGGCTGTGCTCCACCAGCCCCACGTCAACGCCCCATCAACCAGTCATCAACCCGCGTAGGGGGTCAGTTCCTGATGTCGCCAGGGGGTCAATTCCTGGTGTCGCTTGACACGCAGCCGGCGACTGCCCAAACGTGTTCCCCGCGCCAGCGGGGATGAACCGGATGACACCACGCCTCAACGATCTGATCACGGGTGTTCCCCGCGCCAGCGGGGATGAACCGGCCTGGGCTTTATCGGGACGTATGCGGCATCGGTGTTCCCCGCGCCAGCGGGGATGAACCGTGAGCGTGAGCGGCCAGGGCGCGGCGGATTCGGTGTTCCCCGCGCCAGCGGGGATGAACCGATTGCACGCAGCACCTACAACGCCAGGTCAGAGTGTTCCCCGCGCCAGCGGGGATGAACCGCGATCCAGCACAAGCAGGCGCAGGCCGGACAGGTGTTCCCCGCGCCAGCGGGGATGAACCGGGCTTGTGCCTGGAGTTATCCCTGCTACAGATGTGTTCCCCGCGCCAACAGGGACTGCAATTTTTTTCTGGCACGCAGCTCCAGCATCGCTTCTCCGTACGCTTCCTGGAGCTGCTTGATCTGTTTCTCGTAATGCTCCCGGATGTCCAGCGGGTTGGCGCGCAACGCGTTTTCCATGCCCCGTATAGCCTCATCGATCCAGGTCTCGATCTCCGACGGGGGCAGATCGTACGCACGGCTGGCCTCGGCCACCGTCGTCTTGCCCTGCAGGATCTCCATCACCAACGCGCTCTTGCGCTTGGCTCTCCAACGTTTGATTTGGCTATGTTCGCGTTAAGTGTGGAACATTGAGCTGTCATGACTGTTTATTTTTACAGTCTGCCTTCTTGGGAGACAATCATGGACAGTTTCAACTTCAAACACTTCCTGGCATCGCTTGGTGCGCTGTCACTTGAGCAACGACACGGCCTTGGTCAGGCCTTGAAGGGCTTGGAGCATGCGGAATCGGCCTTGCAGCGTTGCCGCTGTCTGGGTGGTCGCAAGACCTTCAATGCGCTGACCGGTACGCCCCTTCGCCGGTTGCGCCACAAATCAAAGTGGTTGCCCTATCTGAAAGCCCTTCTGGACTCCCTGACCGTGCGGGCGGCTGCCCGCGAGGTGTCCGTGCACCGCACGACCAGCTTTCGCTGGGGGCACCGCTTCCTGGACTGGGTGAAGGAGGACCGGCCGAGTCACATGCAGGGCATCACGGAGGCGGATGAGACTTACATGCTTGAGTCCATAAAGGGCTCCCATGAGCTTCCCCGACCAGCCCGAAAGCGGGGCGAGGCCGCGAAACAGCGCGGAACGTCGAAGGAGCAGGTGTGCATTCTGGTTGCCCGTGATCGCTCCGGACAGACGCTGGATTTCGTGACCGGGCGAGGCCCCGTCAGCAAAGCGCAACTCCATGAGTGCCTGGCCCCCGTGCTGGATCGGGATGGTCTGCTCGTCAGCGACGGCAATCCCAGTTATCACTATTTCGCCAAGGAGCAGGGCATCACCCACGAGGCGGTGACCCTCAAGTCCGGTGTCCGGGTCCGAGGCGCCTTCCACGTCCAGAACGTCAATGCTTACCACCGCCGCCTTCGCGGCTGGATGGAACGCTTCCACGGTGTGGCTACCTTCTATCTGCCCAACTATCTTGGCTGGCGACGGGCACTGGACACTCACCGTCTGAACACGCCGGCCGACCTGTTGCTCGCCGCTGTCGGGGTTTTTCCACACTTAACGCGAACAGAGCCAATGAATTCGACCCCACAGGAGCTTCGATAACGAGTTGGGTCGTCGCGGTGCGCAGTTCTCTCGATGGGGGCCAGCACCTGCTTGAAGGTTGGCCTGATTTCCATGCGCTCATGCCCGGGTCCAGTGTCGTCGCAACAGCTTGCGCCCCTCGCTGAACCAGAGCACTCCGCTTGCCATTGCCACACACACGCCCCACTGGCCCGCCGAGAGGGGCACGGTGCCGAAGGCGAGGTTGAGGAAGGGCAGGTGAATGACAGCCCCTTGCAGGGCTGCCGACAGCGCCACCGCGGCCCACAGCCAGTGGTTCGAGAACGCCGCCTTGAACGCCGATGCGGAGTCTGAGCGTGCATTGAAGCAATTGAACAGCTGCGTCAGCACCAGCACCGTGAAGGCGGCGGTGCGCGCCAGTTCCAGGCTGTGCGGGCCGGCGCCCAACCAGGCGTCTACCGGCTCGATCAGGCCGCCGGGAAGGAAGAGGTCCAGCGTCAGCAGGGTCAGTGCAGCCATCACGACGCCGGCCTCCAGCACGCCCAGCCCCATGCCGGCGTCGATGATGCGCTGGTTGCGCTGGCGTGGTTTGCGCGCCATGACGTCGTCGGCGATCGGGTCCACGCCCATGGCCAGCGCGGGCCCGGTGTCGGTGATCAGGTTGATCCAAAGGATCTGGGTGGCCAGCAGCGGCAACACCACCTCACCCCCCGATCCGGTGGCCGTGGCCTTCAGGCCGATGACACCTGCGCCCATCACGCCGGCGAACACGGTTAGCACCTCTGCCAGGTTCGATGACAGCAGGTAGCGAAGAAACTTGCGGATGTTGTCGAGTACGCCACGCCCCTCGCGTACCGCCAGCACGATGGTGGCAAAGTGGTCGTCGGCCAGGATCATGCGGGCGGCCTCCTTGGTCACCTCGGTACCCGCCACGCCCATTGCCACGCCGATGTCGGCGGCTTTCAGCGCCGGGGCGTCGTTGACGCCGTCGCCCGTCATCGCCACCACCTGGCCGCTGCCCTGCAGCGCACGCACGATGCGCAGCTTGTGCCTGGGTGCAACGCGGGCGAATACCGAGGTCTGCAGCGCGGCGGCGGTGAAGGCGTCATCGTCGGCCAGCGCGTCGAGCTCGATACCGGTGAGCACCGGGGCACCGGCATCGACGATGCCGAGATCCGCCGCAATGCGTACCGCGGTGAGTGGGTGGTCGCCGGTGATCATGATCACGCGGATGCCGGCCTGGCGGGCCTGGGCGATGGCCACGGCTGCCTCCTTTCGCGGCGGGTCGATGATGCCCACGGTGCCCAGGTACTCCAGGCCCTGCTCAAGGGCGGCGGCCTCTACGGCATCGGTGGGGACCTGCGCGTCAGGCGTCAGCACCCGGCGGGCCACGGCCAGCGTGCGCAGGGCGTCACCGGTCATCGCCGCCACATCGGCCAGTACCTGCGCCTGCACGGCGGCATCGAGCGCCACGCTGGCATTGCCCCGGCGGGCGTGGGTGCAATGCGTCAGCAGCACATCCGGCGCGCCCTTGGCAAAGAGCACATGCGCATCGCTGTCGGAATGGTCCGCCACGAGCACAGACATCATCTTGCGCTGCGAGGTGAAGGGGATCTCGCCGACGCGTTCGAAGCGCGCCTTCCACTCGGGCGCAGACTCGCCTTGTTCTCCCGTGTCGAGCTTGCGCTCGGCGACAAGAAACGCGGCTTCGGTGGGGTCGCCCTGGATGGCCCAGGTGCCGGTGTCGTCCTGCTGCAGCTGGGCGTTGCCCGCCAGGCTGCCGCCCTGCAATACGGCCTGCAGCTCGTCACGCAGGGGGCCTTCGGGCATGTCGGCACCGGCTGTTTCCGCGCATCCCTCGGGGGTATAGCCCACGCCGGTGATGTCGCTGCGCCCCGACAGCGTCATCACCCGCTGTACGGTCATCTCGCCGCGTGTCAGCGTGCCGGTCTTGTCGGATGCGATGACGGACGCTGACCCGAGGGTCTCCACCGAAGCCAGCTTTTTGACGATGGCGTGGTGGCGCGCCATGCGGCGCACACCCATCGCGAGCACCACCGACAGGATGGCCGGCAGGCCCTCGGGCACGGCGGCGACGGCCAGCGACACCCCCAGCAGCAGCACCGTGACGGCATCCGCTACGTTTTCGATGTCGGAGAAAAACAGGATGGTGGCCACCACAATGGCGGCGATCACCAGGGCGGCGATGCCCAGCACCTTGCCCAGATGCGCCATCTCGACCTGTAGCGGCGTCGGCGCGTCGGGCGTGGTGTCGAGCAGAGTGGCAATGCCGCCCATCTCGGTGCGCATGCCGGTGGCCGTGATGACAGCATGCCCGGTGCCCTGAGCGACCGCCGTGCCCTTGAAGACCATGTTCAGCCGGTCGCCAAGCGCGGCAAGGCCGGGCAGGACTGCTGCATCCTTCAGCACCGCCTCGCTCTCGCCGGTCAAGGGCGCCTCCAGCAGCTTCAAGGCGGCGGCCTGCACCAGGCGCGCATCGGCGCCCACGGCGTCGCCCTCGGCAAGCACCAGCAGGTCGCCCTTGACGAGTTCGGCGCTGGGCACCCGGGCCACGACGCCGTCGCGCAGCACGGCTGACGTGGCGGTGGTCATTTTCGCCAATGCAGCCACCGCCTGCGCCGCCTTGGCCTCCTGCAGCCAGCCCAGCACGGCGTTCAGCACGACAACACAGATTATGACCATGAAATCGAGCGGCCAGCCCGCCGCACCGGGCAGGCCTCTGCCTTCAAACCACCAGGCGGCCAGGGCCACGGTCGCTGCCGCACCCAGCAGGTAGACCAGGGGGTCCTGCAACTGCGCCAGTGCACGGCGCCAGGCGGGCAGGGGAGGCCGTGCGCGCAGTTCGTTGGGGCCGTCGGCGCGCAGCCGGCTGGCTGCCTCGTCGGCACTCAGGCCGCGTTCCGGGTCGCAGCCCAGAGACGCGGCCAGATCGGCGCCGTCGATCAGCGACGGGTCGTCCTGCGGGGGCAGCAGATGTGCCGACTTGTCATTCATGGCGACACCGCGGGCTTTCTGCCGACCCGGGCGGGGGCTTGCTCATGCGGCCCCCAGCCAGCGCCAGTCGCGCACTTCGGGCAGATCTTCACCGTGCTCGGCGATGTGCAGTTTATGGTGTTCGATGCGCGTCCAGTAGCGCGAGGTGGCCCGCTCCACCTCGCCAGCCAGCCGGGGAATGCGTCGCACGGCGTCCAGCGCCAGCTGGTAGCGGTCCAGGTTGTTGAGAACCACCATGTCGAAGGGGGTTGTCGTGGTGCCCTCTTCCTTGAAGCCACGCACGTGGATGTTGGCGTGGTTGTGCCGACGGTAGGTGAGCTTATGCACCAGCGACGGGTAGCCGTGGAAGGCGAAGAGCACCGGCCTATCCGTGGTGAACAGGGCATCGAAGTCGCGGTCGTGCAGGCCGTGCGGGTGCTCCTCGGGCGGCTGCAAGGCCATCAGATCGACAACATTGACGACGCGGATGCGGATGTCGGGCACGTCTTCCCGTAGCAGCATGACGGCGGCCAGTGTCTCAAGCGTGGGAATATCGCCAGCGCAGGCCATCACCACGTCGGGCCCCCGGGCGCTGTCGGCCTCTTCGGTGCCGGCCCAGTCCCACACCCCGGCCCCGGCCGTGCAGTGACGTACCGCCGCGTCCATGTCGAGCCACTGCCACGCGGGCTGCTTGCCGGCGACGATGACGTTGACGCAGTGGCGGCTGCGCAGGCAGTGGTCGGCCACCGAGAGCAGGCAGTTGGCATCGGGCGGCAGGTAGATGCGCACGACCTGGGGCGACTTGTTGGCCACGTGGTCCATGAAGCCCGGATCCTGGTGCGACAGGCCGTTGTGGTCCTGGCGCCAGACGTGGGACGTGAGCAGGATGTTCAGCGACGCGATCGGCGCGCGCCACGGGATCTTGCGGCTGACCTTGAGCCACTTGGCGTGCTGGTTGAACATGGAGTCGATGATGTGGATGAAGGCCTCGTAACACGACAGCAGGCCGTGGCGCCCGGTCAGCAGATAGCCTTCGAGCCAGCCCTCGCAGAGGTGTTCGCTCAGTACCTCCATTACGCGCCCGTCGGCGCTGAGGTTGGTGTCATTGGCCACGGTGTCGGCCATCCAGGCCTTGCCGGAGACGGCATAGACCGGGTCCAGCCGGTTCGATGCGGTCTCGTCCGGACCGAAAAGGCGGAAGTTGGCACTGCTGAGGTTCAGCCGCATCACCTCGCGCAGGAAGCCGCCCAGCACCCGCGTGGCTTCGGCCTCGGTGCTGCCGGGAGCGGGCACGGCCACCGCGTGCTCGTTCAGGTGCGGCATCACCAGCGGCTGCAGTAATTGGCCGCCGTTGGCATGTGGGTTGAAGCCCATGCGGCGCCGGCCCGTCGGCGCCAGCGCGGCGAACTCGGCGCGGAACTTGCCCGCGTCGTCAAACAGCTCCTGCGGCTGGTAGCTGCGCAGCCAGGCTTCCAGTTGCTGCAGGTGTTCGGGCCGTGTGAATTTGCTGATTGGCACCTGGTGGGCGCGCCAGGTGCCTTCGACCGGTAGTCCATCCACTTCCTTCGGCCCGGTCCAGCCCTTGGGTGTGTCCAGGATGATCATCGGCCAGCGCGGGCGTTTGGGCGGCACGCTGGCATCGGGCGCACGGGCCACCGCCTGAATGCGCCGGATCTGCACCAATGCCTTGTCCAGCGCGGCCGCCAGGCGCTGGTGCACCAGCGCCGGATCGTCGCCCGCCACGAAGTGCGGTTGGTGGCCGTGGCCATGCATCCGTTCAGCGAGTTCGGCGTGGCTGATGCGGGCCAGAACGGTCGGGTTGGCGATTTTGTAGCCATTGAGATGCAGGATGGGCAGCACGGCCCCGTCGCGCGCCGGATTGAGAAACTTGTTGGAGTCCCAGCTCGCGGCCAGCGGCCCGGTTTCGGCCTCGCCGTCGCCGATGATGCAGGCCACGATCAGGCCCGGGTTGTCGAAGGCGGCGCCGTAGGCATGCGCCAGCGAATAGCCCAGCTCGCCGCCTTCGTGGATCGAACCCGGGGTTTCGGCCGCCACGTGGCTGGGGATGCCACCCGGCCATGAAAACTGGCGGAACAGGCGCCGCATGCCGCTGCGATCGCGCTCAATGGCGGGGTAATGCTCGGTGTAGGTGCCTTCAAGGTAGGTGTTGGCGACGATGCCCGGCCCCCCGTGGCCCGGGCCGACCACCAGCAGCATGTCCAGCTCGTGTGCCTTGATCAATCGGTTCAGGTGCACATAGATCAGGTTCAGCCCGGGCGTGGTGCCCCAGTGACCGAGCAGGCGTCGCTTGACGTGCTCCAGCGTCAGCGGTGTCTCCAGCAGCGGGTTGTCCTGCAGGAAGATCTGACCTACCGACAGGTAGTTGGCGGCGCGCCACCAGGCGTGCATCTTGTGGAGCAGGTCGGGAGTGAGGGTGTCGGGCATGGTGTTTCCGGATTGGGCGGTCTCTCAGGGGGAAAGCAAGGGAAGCACGGTGCTCTGACGGCGGTCTGTGCGCTGGCGGACGCTGGCCGCTGGGGCTTGGCCGCGCACTCCGTGTGGCCTGATCGACCCTGTGTTCGCTAGCGCGCAGTGACGGGATGGCTTGGCTGGCACGATGGGCCGTCTCGTGCCGGGGCATGTGCGTGAGGGGGTTCTCCCCATGCCTTCAGCACGACGAATCGAAAAGGGAGGGCGGGATGACGAAGTGCCAGGTTGCGACCCAGGCGGGCACAACGAATGTGGGCGAGGTCGTCTCGATACGTGGCAGCGTCGTGGATGTGCGCTTCGAAGGCGGATTGCCGGCCATTCACACCTTGCTGCGGGCTGGCGCCGGCGACCGGGTGGCCATCGAGGTGCTGGCACAGCTCGACGCCCGGCACGTGCGCGGTATCGCGCTGACGCCCACACAGGGCCTGGCGCGCGGCATGCCTGCCCAGGACACGGGCCGTCCGCTGCAGGCACCGGTTGGCAAGGCCATTCTCTCGCGCATGTTCGACGTCTTCGGCAACGCTATCGACCGCGAACCAGCGCCCTCCGGCGTTGCGTGGCGCTCGGTGCACCACCAGCCCCCACCCCTGGTGCGTCGCTCAACGAAGTCCGAGGTGTTCGAGACGGGCATCAAGGCCATTGATGTGCTTACGCCGCTGGAGCGCGGTGGTAAAGCAGGCCTGTTCGGCGGCGCAGGCGTCGGCAAGACGGTACTGCTGACCGAGATGATCCATAACATGATCGGCCACCAGGAGGGCGTGAGCATCTTCTGCGGTATCGGCGAACGCTCGCGCGAAGGCGAGGAGCTGTACCGTGAGATGAAGGCCGCCGGCGTGCTGCCTCATATGGTGATGATCTTCGCGCAAATGAACGAGCCGCCAGGCGCGCGTTTCCGTGTCGGCCACGCGGCGCTGACGATGGCCGAGTACTTTCGTGACGATGAGCGCCGCGACGTGTTGCTGCTCATCGACAACATCTTCCGCTTCATCCAGGCAGGTTCCGAGGTCTCGGGCCTGATGGGGCAGATGCCGTCGCGCCTGGGCTATCAGCCAACGATGGGTACCGAACTGGCGGCACTGGAAGAGCGCATTGCCAACACCGACAGTGGCGCCATCACCGCGATCCAGGCGGTGTACGTGCCGGCGGACGACTTCACCGACCCCGCTGCCGTGCATACCTTCTCGCACCTCTCCGCGTCCATCGTGCTGTCGCGCAAGCGCGCCAGCGAGGGGCTGTTTCCCGCAATTGATCCGCTGCAGTCCAACTCGAAGATGGTGACGACGGGCATCGTCGGCGAACGCCACTACACGCTGGCGCAGGCCATCCGCCGTACGCTGGCCCAGTACGCCGAGCTGAAGGACATCATCGCGATGCTCGGGCTGGAGCAGTTGTCGCCCGAGGACCGCAAGGTGGTGGCCCGCGCACGCCGGCTCGAGCGCTTTCTCACACAGCCCTTCTTCACCACGGAGCAGTTCACCGGCCTGGCCGGCAAGCTCGTCAGCTTGAACGATGCGCTGGATGGCTGTGAGCGCATCCTGGCAGACGAGTTCAAGGACCTGCCCGAGAACGCGCTGTACATGATAGGTGCGGTGGATGAAGCCACGGCCAAGACGAAGGGGATAGCCAGGCCCGAGCCCGGGCAGCAGTCTGCCCAGGAGGCAGCGTATGCCGTCGATGACGCTTAAGGTGCTGCTTCCCTTTGAGGTTTTTGCCGACGAGCGCGGTGTGGCCCGCATCGTCGTGGAGACGGCGCAAGGTTCGTTCGGCCTGCTGCCGCAGCGGCTGGATTGCGTTGCCGCGTTGGTGCCGGGGATCCTGAGTTTCGAGACCGCCAGTAAAGGGGAAGTCTTCCTGGCGCTGGACGAGGGGGTGCTGGTCAAGACGGGCCCGGATGTCCTGATCTCGGCGCGGCGTGCCTTGCGTGGCGATGATCTTTCGCGCCTGCGCGATACGGTCGAGCAGGAGTTCCTGACGCTGGACGCCCAGGAGGAAGCCCTGCGCACCGTGATGAATCGGCTGGAGAGCGGCTTCATGCGCCGCTTCGCCTCGATGCGGGATCGTCGATCATGACCTCGGACCTGAAACCCCCTCGCCCAGGGCCACCGCCGGCCAATTCCAGCCTGGCTGAACAGGTGGGCGCCCGGGCGGCGCGCAAGCTCAGAGCCCGCCGGAGCGGCCCGCCAGGGATCTGGTTCGGCCTGGGCATGATGGGTTTGATCGGGTGGTCGGTGGCCGTGCCAACGCTGTTGGGCGCTGCGCTCGGTCTGTGGCTTGACCAGCGCTATCCGGGCGGCCGCTCGTGGACGCTGGCCCTTCTGGTGGCGGGGCTGACTGTGGGCTGCCTGAACGCCTGGCACTGGGTGTCCAAGGAAGATCGGGCGATGCACGATGAGCAGAGGGGCGACGATGCCTGACTACGGTAGTGACTCCCTGGGCTGGGCGCAGGCGCTGCTGGTGGGGGGCGTGCTGGGGGCCGTCTTTTTTGGTGGCTTGTGGTGGACGGTGCACCGTGCGGCCTTGTCGCCGACACCGGCACGCTGGTTTCTCGTCAGCTTCATGGTGCGCACCGCCATCGCGCTTGCGGGCGTCTACGCTGTGGGTGCCGGCAGCCCTGCGCACATGGGGTTGTGCCTGCTCGGTTTTGTGCTGGCGCGCGCCATCGTTCTGCGTGCGACGAAGCCCGCCCCTGCTGCCGCGGCTGTGGCGTCCAGGGTGCCGCCATGCGCCTGACACCGGACCAATGGATCTTCTGGCAGCACGGCTTCGTCAAGCTGAACGCCACCATTGTGTTTACGTGGGCGTTGATGGCGGTGCTGGTCATCGGGGCCGCGCTCATCACGCGCCGTCTCGCCACCGGTCATGAACGTTCGCGCTGGCAGAACCTGCTGGAGATCGTCGTCACCGGCATCGTGACGCAGATTGCGGACGTGGGGCTGAAGGCGCCGCACCGCTACCTCGGGTTTCTCGGCACGCTGTTCCTGTTCGTCGCCGCGGCGACGCTGGCCACCGTGGTGCCCGGCTTCGAGCCACCCACCGCGTCGCTGTCGACCACTGCGGCGCTGGCGCTATGCGTGCTGGTGGCGGTGCCGCTTTTCGGCATTTCGGGCCAGGGCCTCCTCACCTACCTGAGGTCGTATGTGGAACCAACGCCGCTCATGCTGCCGTTCAACCTGATCAGCGAGGTCTCGCGCACGCTCGCGCTGGCCGTGCGCCTGTTCGGCAACATGATGAGCGGAGCCATGATCATCGCCATCCTGCTGTCGATCACGCCCTTCGTCTTCCCTGTTGTGATGACGGGGCTCGGGCTGCCGACCGGCATGGTGCAGGCCTACATCTTCACCATCCTGGCGGCGGTGTACATCGCCGCCGCCACTCATCCCGGCAAGCCCAAAGCCAAGCCGGGTCCTGCGCAGATGCCGGCTTCCTGAGCCGCCTCGCGTTCCGATCTTCAACGTTCTCGAAAGCACACCATGGACTCTCTCACCTGGATCGCCGTTGCCTCCATCGTCATGGCCGGCCTGACCACCGGTTTCGGTACCATGGGGCCGGCGCTGGCCGAGGGCAGGGCGGTGGCGGTGGCGCTCACTTCCCTGGCCCAACAGCCTGATGCCTCGGCCACCATCACACGTACGCTGTTCGTTGGCCTGGCCATGATCGAGTCCACCGCCATCTACTGTTTCGTGGTGTCGATGATCCTGATCTTTGCCAACCCGTTCTGGAGCGCGGCGCTGAACGCCGTCACCCAGGCGGCAGGAAAATAGACTGTGCTGATCGACGGGTTCACCGTTGCTGCACAGGTGTTGAACTTCCTCATCCTGGTGTGGCTGATGAAGCGCTTCCTGTACCAGCCGGTGCTGGACGCCATCGCGGCGCGCGAGCAGAAGATCGCCGCTGAACTGGCGGACGCTGCCACGACCCGGGCCGAGGCGAAGCAGCTGCAGGACGAATTTCAGCAGAAGAGCCAGGCTTTCGATGAAGAGCGCGCCGGCTTGCTGCAACACGCCAGGGACGCCGCCAAGCTTGAGGGTGAACGCCTGCAGAGCGCGGCCCGGGAAGCGGCAGACGCAGCCAGCGCTGCGCGTGCCAAGGCGTTGCTGGCCGACAATCTGTATCTGCGCGATCAACTGACCCGCCTCGCGCAGGATCAGGTGTTCGACATATCCCGTCGGGTGCTGGGTGACCTCGCCGCGGTGAGTCTGGAGCAGCGGGCGTGCGAGGTGTTCATCCTGCGTCTGAAATCCGCTGATGGCGAGGTGCTGGCGGCATTGGGTGCGGCGCTGAAGGCCACGTCGGATGCCGAGCCGGCCCTGCTGCGCAGCGCCTTCGCGCTGCCCGCGGCGCAGCGGACGGCGGTGCTGGACGCGCTGGATGAATCGTTCGGGCAGAGGATTCCGCTCGTGTTCGAGACCGCTCCTGAACTGGTCAGCGGCATTGAGCTCAGCGTGAAGGGGCTGAAGCTGGCCTGGAGCATTTCCGACTACCTCGCAGCGTTGTCCATCGGCCTCGAAGATCGGCTGCGCATCAAGGAGCCCGCGTGAGCACGGCCCTGCCCGAGCCGTGGACGCTGCAAGGCGTGCTGGATGACACCTTCGCCGGCATTCGCCAGCGGCTACAGTCCTTTCAGCCCCAGCTGCGCCCACGCGAGGTGGGCGTGGTGGCCAGCGTTTCCACGGGTATCGCACGCGTGCACGGGCTGCCGCATGTGGGCTTCGAGGAATTGCTCACGTTCGCCGGCGGCCTGTCGGGCATTGCGTTCAACCTTGACGAGGGTGGGGTCGACGTTGTGTTGCTGGGCGATCATACCCACCTGCATGCCGGCCAGGAGGTGCAGCGCACCGGCCGCGTGATGGACGTGGCCGTGGGCGATGCCTTGCTGGGCCGTGTGATTGACCCCTTGGGTCGTGCGCTGGACGGCCTGGGGGGCGTGGCGACAAGTGCGCGCCTGCCCATCGAGCGGCCGGCGGCGGCCATCATGGACCGTGCGCCCGTTACCGAACCGCTGCAGACCGGGCTGAAGGTCATTGATGCGCTGATTCCCATCGGCCGCGGCCAGCGCGAGCTGATCCTGGGCGACCGCCAGACCGGCAAGACGGCGATTGCCATCGACACCATTTTCAACCAGCGCGGCAAGGACGTGCTGTGTGTCTACTGCGCCATCGGCCAGCGTGCATCGGCGGTGGCCAAGGCGGTGGCAAACCTGCGCGAGAAGGGGGCACTGGAATACACCGTGGTGGTGGTGGCCGAAGGCAACGACGCGCCCGGCCTGGCTTACATCGCGCCCTACGCTGCCACCAGCATCGCCGAGCACTTCATGGCGTCGGGCCGTGACGTGCTGATCGTCTATGACGACCTGACTCACCACGCCCGCGCCTATCGCGAACTGTCCTTGCTGCTGCGTCGCCCGCCCGGGCGCGAGGCTTTTCCAGGCGACATCTTCTACATCCATTCGCGCATGCTGGAGCGTGCCACCCACCTGAATGAAGCGCATGGCGGCGGCTCGATGACCGCGCTGCCCATCATCGAGACGGAAGCGCAGAACATCTCGGCCTACATCCCGACCAACCTGATCTCGATCACGGACGGGCAAATCGTACTGTCGCCCTCGCTGTTCGCGCTGGGCGTGCTGCCGGCCGTCGATGTCGGCCAGTCGGTCTCGCGTGTGGGCGGCAAAGCGCAGCGTGCGGCCTACCGGACGGTGGCGGGAGACCTCAAGCTGGCCTATGCACAGTTCGAGGAATTCGAGACTTTCGCCCGCTTCGGCGCCAGGCTGGATGAGGACACACAGCGCTTCATCACCCATGGCCAGCGCGTGCGCGCCTGCCTGAGCCAGTCGGAGTTGTCGCCGGTGTCGGTGCCGGCTCAGGTCGCCATCCTGCTGGCGCTGAACGCGGCATTGTTCGACGCTGTGCCGCTGGAGGGCATGGCCGCAGCCCAGCAGGCCGTGGAGGGTGCAGCCGACGCGCTACCCGACGACCTGCGCTTGCGGCTGGCCGATGCAGACCGATTGAGCGACACCGACCGTGAGCGAATCACCGAGGCCGCGCGCCAGGCGCTTGAGCGCTTCCAGGGCCAGGCGGAGTCGAGCCCGGTACTGTCCGGCGCTGAGCCCGGGACACACGTGAGGTAAGTGAGATGACCACCACGACGAGCGCACTGCACCGCCAGATCAGCAGCGCAAGGGATCTGAAGGCAGTGGTGCGCACCATGAAGGCATCGGCGGCGTCGGCCATCGGGCAGTACGAAAGCTCGGTGGCGGCGCTCGGTGACTACGCGCGCACCGTTGAACGGGGGCTGAGCGTATGTCTGCGCGCGGTCGATCCAGGTGGCGCGCATGCACATCCCGCCCTCAGGAGGGCCACCGCCACCGCAGTGCACGCCGTTGTGTTTGGTTCCGATCAGGGGCTGGTGGGCAGGTTCAACGAGGTGGTGGTCGACCATGCGATGGCCCAGCTGGGATCGCTGCCTGCGGAGGTTCAGGTCTGGGCGGTTGGCGAGCGCGTGCAGGCGCGCCTTCTCGACGCAGGTCTGCACGCGCTTGCCGGCTCCTTCCCGGTGCCGGGATCGGTGGCCTTGATCACGCGCCTCGTCGGGCAGATTTTGCTGAAGATCCGGGCACCCGGGGGCGAATCGGCGGGTGAGGCACGGGGCGACGAACAGGGCGACACGCTGATGCTTTTCTACAACCGGCCGGTCGGGTCCGGTTACGAGCCGGTGAGCCAGCGATTGCTGCCATTGGACGAACACTGGCAGCACGATCTGGCCAATCAGCCCTGGCCTGCCGCGCAGCGGCCCGAAGTGCTCGGCGCCGGCCCCCAGGTGCTGCGGGCCTTCGTGCGCGAACACCTCTTTGTCTCCTTGTTCCGCGCCAGCGCCGAGTCGCTGGCCAGCGAGAACGCGAGCCGCCTTGCTGCCATGCAACGCGCCGATCGCAACATCGGTGAGTTGCTTACGGATCTGGGCGCCAGGTTTCACCGTACCCGCCAGAGTGGCATCGACGAAGAGTTGTTCGACGTTGTTGCCGGCTTTGACGCGATGGCTCCTGAGGCGGCGGGTCATGCCGATACCCTGTGACGCTGTCCGGTCTGCCCGCGGCATGGTGGGGGCTCGTCAAGCAGGTGGCGACCTCGTGGCTCGACGATTACGTGCCGAGCATGGGGGCGGCGCTGGCCTACTACACGATGTTCTCCCTGGCGCCGCTGCTGTTGATCGTGGTGTCGGTGGCCGGGCTCGTTTTTGGTGAGGACGCCGCCCGCGGTGAGATCCAGGCGCAACTGAAGGACCTGATGGGTGAAAGCGGCGCGGGCGCCGTGCAAGGCCTGCTGGCCAGCGTGCGTGAGCCGGGGGAAGGCCTGACGGCCACTGCCGTGGGCCTGGTGCTCCTGTTCGTCGGCGCGACCACGGTGTTTGCCGAACTGCAGGACGCGCTTGACCGGATCTGGCGTGTGCCGGGGCGGCTGCGCAAGAGCGGGTGGCTTACCCTCGTTCGTGCGCGCCTGATGGCGTTCGGCATGATCCTCGCGGTGGGTTTCCTGCTCATCGTCTCGCTGGTCACCAGCGCCATACTCGACGCCCTGGGCCGACGGCTGGATCCGCTCTTTGGCAGCTGGCAGGCCGTGGTGGAGGCAGGGAACGCCATCGGCGGCTTTCTGCTCGTGGCCTTCATGTTCGGTCTGATCTACAAGGTCATGCCGCGCCAGCGCATCCTGGCGGCAGACGTCTGGCTCGGCGCCTTGCTTGCGGCCCTGCTGTTTACGGGGGGCAAGGTCGTCATCGGTGCCTACATCGGCCGCAGCGGCGTGGCATCGGGCTTTGGTGGGGGTATGACCGGGATGAAGGGAAAATCTGTACACATCCATCGTAACCCCATGATTTAAAAGAGAGCATTTCTTACTTCCGGAAAATTCCCGCAGCCTCCTTCCCAAGCCGTTAGACTCCTTCCGATCAAATCTGCCTTGCGGAGACATTGATGGCTTCACTGGAGAGCACGGCGTATCCCCAGTTCCTCAGCTTTTATTCGACTGAGGATCTGAGGCAGTTTTTTACCGTTGAGGCCGAAGACCTTGAATGGTTGAAGAGCCAAGCGCGTTCGGCTTCGACGAGACTTGGGCTGGGGGTGCTGCTGAAGTGCTTTCAGCACCTGTGGTACTTTCCCTCCTCTGTCGATACAGCTCCTCCTGAAGTCATTGATCATGTCCGTGAAGCATTAGGGTTCGGCAAGTCAATTCGTGCTCAACATGTATCCGGCGTCACTCTGTTGCGCCATAAGGCAAAGGTGCTGGAGTACCTGCGTGTTCAGTCGTTTTACGGCGTGGATGCCGTTTCCAGGACCGAACGCCTTGCTCTCGAAGCTGCTGAGCTGCTAGATCAACGATCCGACATCATCAATGCCATGATCGAGGGATTGATCATGGTCCGGTACGAGCTTCCTGCCTTCTCGACGTTAGAGGATCTGGCCGAGAGAGCCCATGTCGCGGTACAGACGCGGATTTTCGAGTTGATTTCTGGGCGCATCGGCGACGCTCACCGTGAGAATCTCAAGGCCCTCCTCCAGACGGATAAATTCGAGCAGCGTCAAAGTGAATACAACCGTCTCAAGAAGTCAGCCAAGCGCCCTACTCGCAAGCACTTGGAGACACTGGTTGACCACCTTGAGTGGCTGGAGTCGATCCCTGGGCTTGAGAAGGTCTTTGAGAGTATCCCTGACACCAAGGTTCGTTATTTTGCCGCACAGGCCATGGCCTACGACGTTTCCGAACTGAAGGAGTGCGGCGAGGCCAAGCGCTACACCCTGATGGTTGCTCTGATCCACCGCATGCAGGTTCGCGCCCGGGATCAGCTGGCTGAAATGTTCCTTCGCCGCGTGGCCACCATCCACAAGCGCGCCAAAGAAGAGTTGGAAAGGATACAGATCGATCAGCGAGGCCAGGTCGAGCGTCTTGTCGGAACACTAGACGGTGTGCTGTCGATCCTGGCGGATCAGCCGGACAATGCCACCGCTGGCGCCCAGATTCGAGAGTATCTGGAGCCTGTGGGCGGCATCGACCAGGTTCGTGAGCGCTGTGCTCAGATACAGGCCAGTAGCGGCAACAACTATTTGCCACTGATCTGGAAGCACTTCCGACCTCATCGCTCGTTGCTCTTCAGGCTCGCACACCTCTTGGAGATCCGCCCGACCAGCCAGGATCGATCATTGGTCACCGCCCTGGAAGTCATCAAGCTGTATCAAGACAAGCATCGCATCGACTGGATTGGGGACAGCATAGACCTGTCTTTTGCGGCGGAACGTTGGCGCAAGCTTCTGCGTACCGGTGATACAGCCGGTGTCCATGTGGGAATCAGTCGTCGTCACCTTGAAATCTGTGTGTTCTCACATCTGGCCGAGGATCTGCGTGCGGGAGATCTCAGCATCGCCGGCTCGGAGGAGTTCGCGGATTACCGTGATCAGTTGATTCCCTGGGAAGAGTGCCAGGCACTCCTTCCCGCCTACTGCGAGAAAATCGGACTTCCGCTCAAGCCCGACGATTTTGTGAAAGGCCTACGTGACGCGCTTAGCAGGACTGCGCAGACGTTGGACGAGAGGTTTCCGGATTGCCATGGTGACGTGATCCTGAATGCCTTCGGAGAACCGGTGCTGCGCAAGACGACTGCTCGCGAAATCCCTCCATCCGTGGTGGCGCTGCAGAATGCGCTGACGGAACGCATGCCCTCCCGGCACATCCTCGACGTGCTGGGAAACATCGAGCAATGGGTGGGATTTACGCGACATTTTGGACCGCTGTCCGGCAACATGGCCAAGATCAAGCAGCCCGCCGAACGCTATCTGCTGACCATTTTTGCCATGGGCTGCAATCTCGGCCCCAGTCAGGCGGCCAGGCATCTCAGCAACAACGGTGTCACGCCGCATATGCTCTCGTTCGTCAATCGGCGCCACCTGTCGATCGAGAGCCTCGAAGCTGCGCAGCGCGAGCTCAACGAGGTCTATCTTCGGTTGGATCTGCCCAAGATCTGGGGGGATGGCAAGACCGTTGCCGCCGATGGCACGCAGTACGACTTCTTCGATGAGAATCTGCTGGCCGGATATCACTTTCGGTATCGCAAGATGGGCGCGGTGGCTTACCGGCACGTTGCCAACAACTACATCGCGGTGTTCCGGCACTTCATCGCGCCTGGCGTCTGGGAGGCCATCTACGTCATCGAGGGGTTACTCAAGGCGGGCCTGTCCGTTGAGTCCGATACGGTGCACTCGGATACGCAGGGACAGTCGTCGACCGTTTTTGCCTTTACCCATCTTCTGGGCATCAAGCTGATGCCCAGAATTCGGAACTGGAAGAATCTGACGCTCTACCGACCTGAAAAGGCCGCGAAGTACGAGCACATCAACCGCCTGTTCTCCGGTGTGGTGAACTGGGAGTTGATCGAGCGCCACTGGAAAGACCTGATGCAGGTTGCTCTTTCCATCTACGCGGGCCGGATTTCGTCCGCTACGCTGCTCCGCAAGCTGGGCTCCAGCAGTCGCAAGAACCGGCTTTTCTTCGCTGCCCAGGAATTGGGAAATGTCGTTCGGACCATCTTCCTGCTGGAGTGGATCGGCAACCGCGAGATGCGTCAGGAGATCACGGCCAACACCAACAAGGTCGAGTCCTATAACGGCTTTGCAAAGTGGGTGTCATTCGGTGGAGACGTCATCGCCGTCAATGAGCCGGACGAGCAGCAGAAGCGGTTACGCTACAACGACCTCGTGGCCTCAGCCTTGATTCTGCAGAACACCGTCGACATGATCCGGACGCTTCAGCGTATGAAGCGCGATGGATGGAAGATTTCGGACGATGAGGTGTCCTTCCTGAGTCCGTACCAGGTGGCACACGTGAAGCGGTTCGGTGTTTACAGCCTCAAGCTGAATCGCAAGCCGGAAGCCTGGATCGGAGACTCTGCATTCCAGGAGGCTGCCGCGTCTGTTCAGCATGCCCGACAAGCGAAAGTCATGAGGCCGGAGCAATGAAAGTTCCGCCACCAACTTTCTCCACCACGCCTTACGGTGATGTCGACACCGCAAAATTGGGATCCCTGATCGAAGAGTACAACACGGAGGACTTGCTGCTACAGGTAGAACGTCTGGAGTCCTTCATGCGGCGTTTCAGACCCATCAAAGGAATCCGAGACGATTTTCTGCGCCTTCATCGCATGACTCACACGGTGGTCAACGGCGCTCCGCTCTGTGAGCCTCACAAGGAGGATCTGTGGGAGCTTGCTGAGACGCTGGTGGAAGAGCTTCAGTCGGCGGCCAGGACGTGCAACGAGATTGCTGCCGTGATTCAGCCACTCGCGGATCTCGCACCCCACTTGGAGGATTGAGCGGCATGGGTCTTCAGCTACCGAGGCATGATGCTCCCGCGAGACTCCGCCCAGTTCCTGCAGAAATCCAGCCCTGCAGCGTCGAACTCGGTTTGTAGCGATGCTATGAGGCGTCGACCATCACAGTAGTCCGCATCGTTCGCGCTGATGAAAAGGACAGAGTATGGACCGTAGTCCTTGAGATTTTCCCGGGCCATACGCAGAGCGAATTCGGTGATGACACAATCCGGCAAACTGGATTTCCCTTGCTTCGCAGGCGCCACCCCTTTCAACGAGCGCATTCCCGCGCGTCGGACATCTTCATCTGATGTCGGGAGTTCTTGGGCAGAGTTGATAAGGTCTCTCGCAAAGCGCACGCAGTCGGCAATCCATTGGAATGCCAAAGACAAGCAGCGACCTATCACCGAACATGCGGGTATTCTCCTGCTCCTTGATCGTGTCGCGGCGCCAGTATGCAGGCAAGTGCTCCTGGATCACGCCTCCCAAACGCTCAAGGGCCGGATAGAGGCCTCGAACCGTAAGTTCCCGAAAAACCAGGAATGAGCCTAAATCGTTGTCCATGTGAATCAATCCCAAATGGTGTTGGTCGCGGGTTCGTGGATACGCGTTTCGAGACCACAGTGATTGTCATCCGCGATCTGACACATCGTTTCGATCAGCCCGTAGAGTGTTTCATCTAACGCATCCCTGGAAACCACGGGGATCGCAAGCTCGTACTCGGTGCCATCGACGTTGAGACGGCGCATATTCAAAGGCTCAAAGCAACGATGCTCGATGGCCTGGCGTGCCCGGGCTACGCCACGCGATGATTCGCTCAAACGAATCAAAGTGAGTTCTACGCGAACAGTGGTCGTTGTCGCCACTTCCGGAACGTCCGCTGAAGCGGATTCGCTCTTGTTCGGTGCGTCTCGTGAGTTCAGCCCCTCTTCAAAGCGAGCCTGAAGGTTTGACTCTCTCGCATCCAGGTAGCGCAGGGCCGACTTCATGTCGCGCCAGCCGACATAGGCCATCAAATCCCTCACATCCCAGCCGCTGGCTCTTGCCCAACCGGCAAATCCGCGGCGCAAAGAGTGGCTGCTGTAATCCCCCGAGTCCTCGATACCCGCGGCGGCAAAAATCTTGCGCAGCAGAGGAATCAGGCTACCAGGGTGAAGGCCCACTGCTGCGACGCCTCCCCATCGCTCGACCTTCCGGAATACCTCGCCTTCCATCAGTCCCGACACCGCGATCCATGCCGAGTACGCGGCTACGGGACACAGCCTCGACAAAGCCGGACACTGAAAGCGGCGTCCGGCAAATTCCCGGTCTCCCTTGCTGCGCGGGAGATAGCAGGTCAAGCCTTCGCCGGAAACGACCTCGATGTATTCAATGCGCAGACTGGAGAGCTCGTCAGCTCTGAAGCCCCGCCAGAAGCCGATGAGGACCAGTGCCCGATCGCGGGTATGTCGCAGTAGTGCCTGTTGATCGCCCGATGACTGCGCAAGGACTATCTCTGTTTCAAGCCAGTCAACCACGCGCTGCAAATGCTCAAGCTCAAGCGGTTTGGCTTGCTTCTCCTGACTGGGATGGAGCGCACGGATACCCTTGAGAACCTGGCGAACCAGCGGGGCCTTGGTCGGATCGACAAAGCCGTGATCAGTGTGCCACCGCGACAGTGCGGCCAACCGATGGCGCAGTGTGCTGGACGCAAGCTTGCCACCGTAGTCGGCCAGATAGCGGGCAACCGAATCGGTGGTTGCCGGCAGGAAACCTCCCCATTCGACCTCAAAGTGCCGCAAGGCCGACTGGTAGCTTAGACGGGTGTTCTCCCGCTGGGCGGCTTCAAGGTATTGGTCGAGGCGGCTCATCAAAGGCAAGGGTATGACAAAACCACTTCGGAGCAAACAGCTCCAGACCTCTGAGGCGAGATTATCTGCTTACAGCCGAAAGCCCTTAGCATGTCCTTTTCACGCTTGGATGATGGAAAGGACATGTCCGCGATGCTGCCCCATTGGGAACTGGAACACTATCGACAACTTTACCGCGATCAGATCGATCGGCTTGTGGACACCTTGACGGTGCGGCTCCTGCCGACGTTTGATTCCGTGCACGCGGAAGTAGAGGCCATCCAACGAGAGGCGTACCGAGCCAACAATGAACTTGCCAACGATGGCAACTGGCTTGATCCGCAAACGGCCCATGACGCCGCTTTCGAAGCGTCAAGCGTGCATTTCGACAGCGTGCTCGACCTGCACCAAGGGCTTCAGAACATGTTCGCGGTCACTCTCTACCACTTGTTTGAGCAGCAAGTCCGGGCCTTTCACGTTCGCGTCCTGCATCACAAACCGCTCAAGTTTGGGCCTGATGTACTGAAGGCGTGGGACAAGACGCTTCCGGATCCTGTGCTGACCACGGAGCAGCTGTCTGGCCTGGATGAACTCCGTCTGCTGGCTAATGCCGTCAAACACGGAGACGGCGCATCGGCTCAAGAGCTCTATACGGCGGCGCCTCACCTTTTTCTGGCTGATTACGAGCAGGATGCACTCGATGACCCGACGGTCATTGTCCACAAGCCGGACATCGGGACGCCGCTTTTCGGACAAGACCTATTCGTGCGCCTTGACGACATTCATCGCTACCGACAACTCCTCAACGGCATATGGTCAGCCTATCTGGAAGCCCTTCACGGTGCTGGCCGCAGCTGACGTACTCAGAGGCCTTTGAAGACGTCCCGATGCATCTTGATCGTCTGGGGCTTAGCACGCTTCTTGGTGTTATTCCTGGCCATCTCTTCCGCCCACAGGCTGGTCTCGAAGCCGAGCTTTTCGTAGAAGCGGAGGACCGCTTCGTCGTTGTCCGCATCGACAACGATCAGTCGCGCAGCGGACAAGCCCGCCATGTTGAGAATGTCGCCGAGAAGGAGCGTCATCAAGGCGGCCCCCACACCCTTACGGTGCAAGTCCTGGTGAACGGCAAGTCGCCCGATTTTGACGGCGGGAAAGGCTGCGAGTTCGACGTGCTCACCGAACCCCAACTCGAGCTTCTCAAAGTCGTTGAGCTTGATCGCGTCGTTGGCGAGGGTAAAGTAGCCGACCGGACCTTCGAACTGCTGATGAAAGACCACGTTGGTGAAGCCCAGTCTGGCTTTGTGCAAGGCCAGTGCCTGTGCGGTCAGAAAATCGTTTAGGCGCGGCTTCCCGCACGAGAATGTGCCGAGAGTCGCCGGATCAACCTCCGTGATGGGGAGGTAGCCATATCCCTCGTCAGTCAGCATCAGCCAGGCAAGGTAACCCGATACTTGTCCAGAAAATGTGCTTCCTTGGCACGGCGGGCGGCAGCGGCCAGCTGCTCCGCGCGCTCCTGAACTGCCGGAGTGGACCGAACAGACTCAATGGACACAACGAGCCGCTTCTTCGCCTTGAGGGACGAAGCGTGTTTCTTCAAGAGTAGGCTGCGAGCGGGTTGCTTCATGGCATCGGGTCTGAACACAGGAACACCTTCCGTGCGAAGGGAAGGCATGGAGATACTAGAACAAAAAAGAGAACGTACGCAATCCATACATTCTGACAGTCATGGTGCGACTGTGTGGTGGTGGTGGTGGTGGTGGTGGTGGTGTAAGAGCGCACGGTCCCTAGTGACGATGTGCGGCAAGAGAGCTTCCTCAAGTGTGAGACGTATGGAGGCGCAGGTGAGCCGATCATCCATCATGAAGTTCATGTAGTGCTCGACTGTCAGTTCGATCAGGTGCGTATGTTCCCGGACATGAGCATCCCGATCGGGAGAGAGCCAGGTGTTGAGCCAGCGCTCTTCTAACGCAAAGCTGAGATACATACAGTCGGTGAACTGGGCAAATAGGGTAATAGCCGCCTCAGCGTCCCTAGTGGATGCTGTCCGGAGTGTCTGAAGGCCGAGATCCTCCAAGCGACGGATCGTTGCTTGAAGCAACAAGCCGTTCGGGGAAGAGAGCGCATTTGAGCAGATCATGGCGGTGAGCGTCCAAACAGTTCAGTCCTTGCTGCGGGGCGTAACGATCGATGTCGGTAGCCATATCTCGAAAATGTTGCAGCCTTTCCCCGTCCGTCCCTCAATGTCGCCCCCGTGAGATCGCAGGATTGAACGAGTGATGGCAAGGCCCAGTCCGGCGCCATCGCCGGAGTTGCGGCGGGACGCATCCACGCGGTAGAAACGGTCGAAAAGACGCGACAGGTGTTCCGGCGGGATGGGTTCCCCGGTGTTCTCGACGGAGAGATGGACGGCTTCGGCGTCAAAACTGTCCCGTACGACGCTAACCGTCACGACAATGCGCCCGCCAGATGGTGTGTAGCGAAGCGCGTTGGACAGCAGGTTGCCGATGGCGCGCCGGAGCATCAGTCGGTCTCCGGTCACCTGTCCTGAGCCCTCAAGCCCTAGCGAGACGCCATTCTCCTCCGCCAGAGCACCGTAAAAGTCGAACAGGGCCGTGACCTCGTCCGCCAGATCAAAGCTCTCCTGGCCCGGCACGATGAGACCGTTTTCCGATTTGGCCAAAAACAGCATGTCCGAAATCATCCGCGACAGACGATCGAACTCCTCGCAGTTAGACTCCAGGACTTCACGGTATTCTGCGGAGCTACGGGTCTTGGAGAGGGCAACCTGGGTTTGCGTCATCAGGTTGCTGACCGGCGTCCGGAGCTCGTGGGCCAGGTCTGATGAGAAATCAGAAAGTCGCTTGAAGGACTCCTCCAGCCGGGCCAGCATGTCGTTGAGGGACTCGGCCAACTCAGCCAGTTCGACAGGGACGGCATCGACGGGCAAACGCTGGTCGAGACGTTGGGCGCTGACTTCCGTAGCTCTTCGTTTCATCTCGCGAAGTGGCGCCAAGCTTCGACGGGCAGCAAACCAACCGAGCAGCCCGGTCGCCAAGGTGCCTCCAATGACCACACTCCAGAGGGTCTTCATGAATGAATCCATGAAGCTGTTGTGGTGGGAGATGTCCGTCGCTACGGCGACGACAGCAGGCTGCCACCCCTGAACCCCGGTGGGGGCTTCAGCCACGATGCCTCGAAAAGATAACTGATCGTCGACTTGCCACACGTAAGGGCGCTCAGCCTCAGGTGATTTGACCCGATCCAGCAAAGGTTGGGGGAAGGGCGCATCGTGGGTAGCGAACAGGGTTTGACCGTCAGGTCCCTTTACGGCCACGATCAGTCCATGGTGGCCGATCAAGGAATCATCCATCTGCTGCGGAATTGCCGCCAGATCCTGTGACGAATTCACCTTGGCCAAGGCGTGGCGAATCAGCTCGAGCTTGCCGCTCAGGGCCTCCATGTCCTGCTCTTCAAAGTGGTGTTCGACGGACTCGGCCACAATCAGGCCCAGTATCAGCAAGACCACGGTCGATGCTGCCGCGAACAGCAGAGTGAGGCGGAAGGTCAGGGACTTGCGGCGGGCTCCCAGGCGGACTACTCGCACTCCTGCTCCTCCAGCACATAGCCCATGCCGCGCACGGTGCGAATCAGCTTGGGTTCGAAACCATCGTCGATCTTGGCCCGCAGGCGACGCACTGCCACTTCGATCACGTTGGTGTCGCTATCGAAGTTCATGTCCCACACCTGCGAGGCGATCAGGGAGCGCGGTAGCACTTCACCACGCCGCCGTAGCAGGAGCTCGAGGAGGGCAAATTCTTTCGCGGTGAGGTCAATCCGTTTGCCAGCGCGCTTGACGCGCCTGCGCAGGAGGTCCAATTCCAGATCTGCCGCATGAAGGGCATCGACTTCCTTGTTCTTCGCGCCCCGGCGCAAGAGCGTGCGAACGCGAGCCAGAAGCTCCGAGAAGGCGAAGGGTTTGACCAGGTAGTCGTCGGCCCCAAGCTCAAGCCCCTTGACCCGGTCATCCACACTGTCCTTGGCAGTCAGAAACAGGACAGGCATCTCCTTGCCGGCCTTGCGCAGGGCCTGCAGCACGCGCCAACCGTCGAGCCCTGGCAGCATCACGTCGAGCACGATGAGATCGTAGATATCGGTCATCCCGAAGTGCAGTCCGTCCATGCCGTCCCGCACCAGGTCTACGTTGAAGCCGGCTTCAACCAGCCCTTGCTTAAGGTAGTCCCCAGTTTTGGGCTCATCCTCGACGATCAGTATTTTCATTGTCTTCCTCGCAGCATTCTCTATTTGGCCGCGTTAGTTTGGCGCAAGCCGCTTCCAATCTTTCCAAGATTACAAAGATGTAATTCCCGGGTCAGTCTCCTGTCGGTTTTTGCACCGCACACTGCTCGCCATGGGAACTCCAGATTCCCGAGGCCCCCCTTTGACCCCATGGAGACGACCGATGCGATCACCCCTGCTCGGGCTGCTGGCACTGGCCTTGACGAAAAGCGTCCTGGCTGATGAGCCGCTCACCCTGGAGCCTGCTTCCAGGACTTCCCCTCATGCATCCTCCCTGTCCGATTATCGTGCTTGGTCGGAAGCCCCCGTTGGCTCATGGCGAGCTGCCAACGATGGTGTTCAGCGTACAGGCGGCATGCATGCAGGCCATATGCCACCTGCCAACATCGATGAGGCTTTGCAAAAGGAAAGCGGAGCGACGCCGCCGGCCTCAGCGAGGCCCTCTGCTGATCATCACCATTAGGAGTTCGCCGTGCGCTCAACCCCATCTCCACGACACTCCCGCGCCATCAAGGGGCTGACCGCCCTGGTCCTTGGTACGCTGGTCCTGAGTGGCTGTGCCAGTTTTTCTCCGGACGGAGGCTTCGATACCGTGCGGGAAACGACCCGCACCCGTATCGGTGCCGATGCCCAATGGGCCAGAAGCGACGAGGCCCGCAAAGAGATCGATACACGTGTGGCCGAACTGCTGGCCAAGCCCTTGGCCGTTGAGGATGCCGTTCAGGTCGCCATCTACAACAACCGGGGACTCCGCGCCGCATTTTACGATCTTGGAATCAGCGAGGCCGAGATGGTCCAGGCCGGGCGCTTGCCGAATCCGCATTTTTCCATGCTGCGTACCAGCCGCGCCGAGAATGGGGTCCGCGAATTCAAGATCGAACAGGTGCTGACCTTCAACCTGTTTGCGCTGATCACCATGCCGCTTGCCGTGGAGGTCGAGAAACGCAACTTCGCCCAGACCCAGCGCATGACGGCGCTGGAGGTGGCGAGGCTGGCATCCGAGACGCGCAAGGCCTACTTTGGAGCCATCGCGGCTGAAGAGTCGGTCCGTTACCTCCGGAAAGTCAGGCAGGCCGCCGAAGCCGGCGCTGGCCTGGCCCGCAAGATGGCGGACGTCGGTAACTTCAACCGGTTGCAGCAGGCCCGAGAGCAAGGCTTTTATGCGTCCGCAGCCCTCGAACTGGCTCGGGCCGAGCAAGCCAACATCGCGGCGCGGGAGCGGCTGACCAAACTGCTGGGCCTGCCATCACCCCAGGTGATTCGACTCCCCGAGCGCCTGCCCGATCTGCCCAAGTTGCCCGACGAGTTGCCGGCAGTCGAGCAAACGGCACTGGATCAGCGCCTCGATCTCCAGGCGGTTCGTCTCGAAACCGAGGCACTGGCCAAGAACCTTGGCCTCACCCAGGCCACGCGCTTCATCAACGTGCTGGAGTTCGGACCGGCGCGTGTCCTGGAGGGCACGCGGGATAGCGGCTACAAACGTGGCTACGAAGTGAGTTTCGAACTCCCGATCTTCGACTTTGGCGGCAGCAAGGTTGCCAAGGCGGAAGCCATCTATGGCCAGGCTGTTGAACGTGCGGCCGAAGCCGCCATCAACGCCCGTTCGGAAGTCCGCGAAGCCTACTCGGCGTATCGCAACAGCTTCGACATTGCAAAGCACTACCGGGACGAAATCGTGCCGCTCAACAAGCGGATCGCCGAAGAGAACCTGCTGCGCTACAACGGCATGCTGATCGGGGTCTTCGATCTGCTCGCCGATGCTCGTTCCCAGATCACCAGCGTGAACAGCTACATCGAGTCCCTCCGTGACTATTGGATTGCCCAGAGCGATCTACAGATGGCCCTGATCGGCAAACCTTCCCTCGCCGCCGCTGCGCGCACTTCCCCGGCCAGCACCGGCCGTCCGGATCACTGACCCGAAAGGACTCCCGATGACATCCCGTCGCGCATTCATCCAAAGCCTGGGCCTGACAGGTGGCGCTGTGGCCACGGCCTCGGTCAGTTCCGTCGCCATGGCCGCACTTCCTGAACTCATTATGAAGGAGGATCCGAACACAGCGCCTCCGCATCTCCCGCAAGGCGTCACCGGCGCCGGTCGGCCCTATAACCCGGTGGTCACCCTCAACGGCTGGACGTTGCCGTGGCGCATGAACAAGGGCGTCAAGGAGTTTCACCTTGTGGCCGAACCCGTGGTGCGCGAGATCGCGCCCGGCATGAATGCCCACCTATGGGGTTACAACGGACAAAGCCCGGGTCCGACGATTGAAGTGGTCGAAGGCGATCGGGTCCGTATCTTTGTCACCAACCGCCTGCCCGAGCACACCACCATTCATTGGCACGGGCAGCGTCTGCCCAGCGGAATGGATGGTGTCGGCGGACTCAACCAACCTCAGATTCCCCCCGGCAAGACCTTCGTCTACGAGTTCGTGGCACGCCGGCCCGGCACCTTCATGTATCACCCCCACGCCGACGAGATGACCCAGATGGCGATGGGCATGATGGGCTTCTGGGTCACTCATCCGAAGGAGCGGCACCCCCTCATCGACGAAGTGGACCGGGATTTCTGCTTTCTCCTGAACGCCTACGACATCGACCCCGGCAGCTACACCCCGAAGGTGAACACGATGCTCGATTTCAACCTATGGACCTTCAACAGCCGGGCTTTTCCGGGCATCGACTCCCTCAATGTGCGCCAAAACGACCGGGTACGTATCCGCGTCGGCAACCTGACAATGACGAATCACCCGATTCACTTGCACGGCCACGAATTCACAGTCACCGGTACCGATGGCGGCCCAACGCCCAAGGGGTCCCGCTGGCCTGAAGTGACAACCGACATTGCCGTCGGGCAGATGCGCCAAGTCGAGTTCATCGCCAATGAAGCGGGTGACTGGGCTTTCCATTGCCACAAGAGCCACCACACGATGAATGCGATGGGCCATGACGTGCCGACCATGATCGGGGTCGATCACCGGGAGGCCGCCAAGCAGATCACCGATCTCATTCCCGACTACATGGTGATGGGAGACCGCGGCATGGCCGACATGGGGGAAATGGAGATGCCGCTTCCAGACAACACCCTTCCGATGATGACGGGCCAAGGCCCCTATGGCGCGGTGGAGATGGGCGGCATGTTCACCGTACTGAAGGTGCGTGCCGAGCAGAAGGCTGGTGATTACACCGACCCCGGCTGGTACAAACAGCCTCCCGGCACCCGTGCCTATGAATGGACCGGGCCCGCCGCTGAGCCGCCGCGCGCAAAAACCCAGGGGGGGCAATCCATGCCGGCAAAGGGCAAGCCCGCAGCAACCGAAGTGCAGGTTCGAAAGCCCGGCCCACACTCCGGCCACTGAGTTTCAGCCACGATAACAAGCACAGAGGAACCCCATCATGAACAAGACTCTGATCACCCTGGCGGTTCTGACTGCCGTGGGTGCGGCTTCAGGGGCCGTCCTTCTCTACTCTGGCGCCATCAACATCGCCGCCGACGAGCCTCATCACCCGCTGACCTATCGTTTGCTCGAGTTTGCCCGTGAGCGCTCCATCGCAGTACGGGCAAGTGAGATCAAGCCACCTGCTGATCTGACGAACCCGGAGCGGGTCCGCCGGGGTTCGGGTAACTACGACGCGATGTGTGTGGGATGCCACTTGTCCCCGGAAGCAGAGGACTCGGAGATCCGGAAGGGGCTCTATCCGACACCCCCAGAGCTGACCACCAAGCCCGAAACTGCGCTCAACCCCCCGTTCACTCAGGCCCGTCAGTTCTGGATCATCAAGCACGGGATCAAGGCCTCCGGTATGCCGGCCTGGTCCAAGGGCGGGATGGAAGATGAAGCGATCTGGGATCTGGTCGCCTTTCTCCAGAAGCTGCCAGGGCTGACTGCGACCGACTACAAGGCGCTTGTGGCATCCAGCGAGGGACATAGTCATGGTGGGCTCGATGCCCATGACGCTCATGGCGACCATAGCGACCATGCCAAGGATGAACCCATCCCTCCCGGCGTGGTGGAAAAGAAGGGGCACACGCATCCGCCCGGCTTCAAGCACACGCACTGACAGCCGTAGAGGGGCTCGGCCTGAAGATTACAGAAATGTAATTTTCAGGACAGCTTCTCGTCGGTGTGCGCTTGCCAGAATGAGCCATCCCAATCACCAAAGGAATCGTCATGAAACTGCA
>NZ_JBIJDC010000051.1:0-28980 GCF_044344315.1 Zoogloea sp.
AAAAGAGGCAGGGAGGTTAAAAACCCTGGTCAAATTTCAGCCGGAATTCACCCTGATAGATGGTCAGTTTTCGGCCGGCAACAACAGCATGGTGGGCCTGATGCGGCGCCGCAGCATGGCGGCCAATCACGGCATACTCTTTGTGTTCACTTAGGCACAGAGCCATTGCATGTGGATGAGGGACACCCTGCCACCGCACGCCCACGTGGGGAGGGGCAGCAATGTGTGGGGGGGGGCGCTTTGTGCCCTCCTGGGGTGGATGTTGCTCAGCCGTGTTCCCGGGCGTGGTTGCGGGAGTGTTTGGGGATTTCGATGAGGAGGTCGCCGTCGCCGAGCTTGACGCAGCAGGCCAGGCGGGAGTCGGCCTGGAGGGCCCAGGCGGAATCGAGCTGGTCTTCTTCCAGGTCGGTGCTGGGGGGCACGCTGGCGCTGCCCTGGCGGATGTAGACGTGGCAGGTGGCGCAGGCGGCCACCTTCTCGCAGGCATGTTCGAGGGGCACGCCGTTGGCCAGCAGGGCGTCGCACAGGGTCTGGCCCGGCTTTGACTCGAAGTTGACGCCGTCGGGGCACAGATGGGGATGGGGCAGAACGCGGACGGTGCTCATCACAGGGTCTCCAGGCTGCGGCCGGCGAGGGCCCGTTTGATGCTGGCGTCCATGCGGCGCCCCGCAAAGTCGGCGCTGGCGGCGTTGAGGGCGTCGGTGGCGGCGCGGATCTTGCGCGTGTCGCCTTCGTCGGTTTCGAGCAGTTCGGCCAGGGCAAAGATGGCTTTCTGCACCAGGTCCCGTTCGGGCGGGGCGAGGAGCGCGGCGCCGTCGGTGGCGAGGGCGGCCTCGGTGGCATCGATGAGGCGCCGGGCTTCCACCTGGGCTTCGCGCAGCATGCGCGTGGCGGCGTCGATCTCGCCAGTGCCGTAGGCGTCCAGCAGCATGCGTGCCACTTCACCGTCGCCGAGGCCGTAGGAGGGTTTGACCTCCACGTGGGCTTCGACACCACTGGCCTGCTCCCGGGCGGTGACCGACAGCAGGCCGTCGGCATCGATCTGGAAGGTGACACGGATGCGTGCGGCGCCGGCCACCATGGGCGGAATGCCGCGCAGGGTGAAGCGGGCCAGGGAGCGGCATTCGGAGACGATCTCGCGCTCGCCTTGCACCACGTGCACGCTCATGGCGGTCTGGCCGTCCTTGTAGGTGGTGAAGTCCTGGGCGCGGGCGGTGGGGATGGTGCTGTTGCGCGGCACGATCTTCTCCACCAGTCCGCCCATGGTCTCGAGGCCGAGGGACAGGGGGCACACGTCCAGCAGCAGCCAGTCGGCCTCGGCGCCGGACTTGCGGTTGCCGGCCAGCACGTCGGCCTGCATGGCGGCGCCGAGGGCCACGACCTGGTCCGGGTCGAGGTTGTTGAGCGGGGCTGTGCCGAAGAGCTTTTCGACGGCGGCCTGGACGTGGGGCATGCGGGTGGAGCCGCCGACCATGACCACGCCCTTGATGTCTTCGGCGCCAAGATTGGCATCGCGCAGAGCCTTGCGCACCGGGCGCAGGCTGCGGGCCACCAGGTCGGCGGTGAGCTCGCTGAAGGTCGTCCGGCTGACCGGCACCTGGATCGACACGTTGTTGCTGAAGCTGCAGGTGGCGACGGTGAGCTCCAGCCCGGACAGGCTTTCCTTGACGCTGCGGGCCAGGGCCAACAGGCGCCGGCGGTCTTCCACCGGCAGGTCGTCGGGCAGGCTGGCCTGGGCCTTCAGCCAGTCGGCCAGCAGATGGTCGAAGTCGTCGCCGCCGAGGGCCGGGTCACCGTTGGTGGCGAGCACTTCGAACACGCCCCGGGTGAGCTTGAGGATGGAGATGTCGAAGGTGCCGCCGCCCAGGTCGTAGACGGCGTAGATGCCTTCGGCGGCGTTGTCGAGGCCGTAGGCGATGGCCGCGGCGGTAGGTTCGTTGAGCAGGCGCAGCACGTTGAGGCCGGCCAGGCGGGCGGCGTCCTTGGTGGCCTGGCGCTGGGCGTCGTCGAAATAGGCGGGCACGGTGATCACCGCGCCGGTGAGCTCGCCACCCAGGCTGGCTTCGGCCCGCTCGCGCAGGCAGCGCAGGATGTCGGCGGAGACTTCCACCGGGGTCTTGCGGCCGGCGCGGGTTTCGATGCCGACCATGCCGGGGCCGTCGCTGAGCAGGTAGTGGCTGCGCATGCCCGCATCGGCGTCGGCCAGGGCGCGGCCCATCAGGCGCTTCACCGAGGCGATGGTGTTGAGGGGGTCGTCGGCCTGGCCGGCACGGGCCTCGCGGCCGACAACCCTCTCCGTTTCGCCGTAGTGGACTACCGAGGGCAGCAGGGTGTCGCCGGCTTCGTCGGCCAGGGCCTTGGCCATGCCACTGGCCACGGTGGCGACGAGGGAGTTGGTGGTGCCGAGGTCGATGCCGACGGCCAGGCGGTGCTGGTGAGGGGCTGCAGCCAGCCCCGGCTCGGCGATTTGCAGCAGCGCCATGATGGTTCTCCCTTTACGAGGTCAGACGGCGAAACTCTCGCCACAGCCGCATTCGGCCTTGGAATTGGGGTTGTTGAACTTGAAGCCTTCGTTGAGCCCTTCGCGTACGAAGTCCAGCTCGGTGCCTTCCAGGTAGGGCAGGCTGCGCGGGTCCACCAGCAGCTTGACGCCGCCGCTTTCGAAGATCAGGTCTTCGGGCTGGCTCTCGTCGGCAAACTCCAGGGCGTAGGCCATGCCTGAGCAGCCGCTGGTCTTGACGGCGAGGCGCAGGCCGACGCCTTTGCCGCGCTTGTCGAGGGTTTTCTGGATGTGACGGGCGGCCTTCTCGGTAACGGTGATGCTCATGGCGTGTACCTCACACGGAGAAGGAGCTGCCGCAGCCACAGGTGCTGGTGGCGTTGGGGTTGCGGATGACGAAGCGCGAGCCTTCGAGGCTGTCCTCGTAGTCGATCTCGGCGCCCATCAGATACTGGGTGCTCATGGAGTCGATGAGCAGGGTGACGCCGGCCTGCTCGATGCGCAGGTCGTCTTCGTTGGCCACTTCGTCGAAGGAGAAGCCGTACTGGAAGCCGGAGCAGCCGCCGCCGCTCACATACACGCGAAGCTTCAGTTCGGTGTTGCCCTCTTCGGCGATGAGCTCGGCAACCTTGCCGGCAGCAGCCTGGGTAAAGACGACGGGGGCGGGCATTTCGGTAACGGGGGTGTTCATGGCGTGACTCCTCAGGGGGCGACGGGGGCGCAGATCGGGGTTTCGGTTTCGGTGCTGCTGCCGTGCTTGGAACGGTAGTCGGCAACGGCGGCCTTGATGGCATCCTCGGCGAGGATCGAGCAGTGGATCTTGACCGGGGGCAGGGCCAGCTCTTCGGCGATCTCGGTGTTCTTGATCTCGAGGGCCTGGCTGAGGGTCTTGCCCTTCACCCATTCGGTGACCAGGGAGCTGGAGGCGATGGCCGAGCCGCAGCCGTAGGTCTTGAACTTGGCGTCCTCGATGACGCCCTCGGCGGACACCTTGATCTGCAGGCGCATCACGTCGCCGCAGGCGGGGGCGCCGACCATGCCGGTGCCCACGTCCTCGTCGTCCTTGCCGAAGGCGCCGACGTTGCGGGGGTTCTCGTAGTGTTCGATGACTTTTTCGCTATAGGCCATGATGGTTCTCCGGGGGGCTCTGTCGGGTTGCGGGGATCAGTGGGCGGCCCACTGGATGCTTTCGAGGTCGATGCCCTCGCGCACCATCTCCCACAGGGGGGAGAGTTCGCGCAGCTTGGCAACCGCTTCGCCAAGGAGGGCGATGGTGGTGTCCACCTCGGCTTCGGTGGTGAAGCGGCCGATGGAGAAGCGGATCGAGCTGTGGGCCAGTTCGTCGTTGCGGCCGAGGGCGCGCAGCACGTAGGAGGGTTCCAGGCTGGCCGAGGTGCAGGCCGAACCGGACGACACCGCCAGCTGCTTGATGCCCATCAGCAGGGATTCGCCCTCGACGTAGTTGAAGCTGACGTTGAGGTTGTGGGGCACGCGGGCGTCCAGGTCGCCGTTGAGGTAGACCTCGTCCATGGTGGACAGGCCGGCCCACAGGCGATCGCGCAGCCAGCGGATGCGCTCGTTCTCGGCGGCCATGCCAGCGCGGGCGATGGCGTAGGCCTCGCCCATGCCGACGATCTGGTGGGTGGGCAGGGTGCCGGAGCGCAGGCCACGCTCATGGCCGCCGCCGTGGATCAGGGCCTCCAGGCGCACGCGGGGCTTGCGCCGCACGTACAGGGCGCCGATGCCCTTGGGGCCGTAGGTCTTGTGGGCGGACAGGGAGAGCAGGTCGATGGGCGTCTTCTCCAGGTCGATCTCCACCTTGCCGGCCGCCTGGGCCGCATCCACGTGGTAGATCACGCCCTTGGCCCGGCACAGGGCGCCGATGGCGGCCACGTCCTGGATCACGCCGATCTCGTTATTCACGTACATGGTGGACACCAGCACCGTGTCCGGGCGCATGGCGGCGGCGAGTTTGTCCAGATCAATCAGGCCGTTGGGCTCCACGTCCAGATAGGTGACGCTGAAACCTTCCCGCTCCAGCTCGCGGCAGGTGTCGAGCACCGACTTGTGCTCGGTCTTGGGGGTGATCAGGTGCTTGCCGCGGGAGGCCGCGTAGAAACGGGCTGCGCCCTTGATGGCCAGGTTGTTGGATTCGGTGGCGCCGGAGGTCCACACGATTTCCTTGGGGTCGGCGCCGATCAGGGTGGCCACCTGTTCGCGGGCAATTTCAACCGCTTCCTCGGCGGCCCAGCCGTAGGCGTGGGAACGGCTGGCGGGGTTGCCGAAAAGCTCGGTCAGGTAGGGAATCATCTTGGCGGCCACCCGGGGGTCCACCGGGGTGGTCGCAGCGTAATCGAGATAGATCGGTTGGGTCGTCATGGGCCTTGTTCTCCGCTGGGGGCTTTTGCGGGGACTTCAGCAACTTCGGTGCCATGCCCGGTGGTGTTGTGCAGGTGTATGAATTTAAAGGAATGTTTTGTTTTGCTCAGGGCGAAATTGCGATTCGGTCGATGGCTTTGTCGGATTTGTCGCCTTCCTCACAGGCTCGGACCGACATTGCGAGGCGGGGCCGGCCGGGGCACCACGGCAGGGCGTGATGCGCTCCAACGGGGCGCGAAAAAGGCGTCGCAGAGGAGCGCCTGCAAGGTATTGGTAGCCTTGATTTTTTGTGCAGTGCCGTAGATCAAGGCTCTCCGCCCGACGGCGCGCGGGCAATGTCCCTACGGTGTGTAGGTATAAGCCTTGCTTGGGTTCATCCCCATATCCCTTCGCGGCGCCCCTTTTTTTCCGCGACCCAAGCCGGCACCTTGCCCGGCGTTTTATCAGGAGGCTCGCCATGAACGCGGTACTGCATATGCGGGCTCAGACCGAGCTCGCCACCATCTACGAGATCAGCAAGATCCTCACCTCCAGCCTGGATGTGGCCAAGACCTGTCGTGAAGCGCTGAACGTGCTGGCCAACAACATGGGCTATCGGCGCTGCATGATCATTGTCGACACCGAGGATGAGGAGCTGCATTTGTTGGCGGCCGTCGGCCTGACCCCGGAGGAGTACGACGCCGGTCACTACCTTCCCGGTGAGGGGGTGATAGGCAAGGTGTTTTCCAGCGGCATGCCCGCGGTGGTTCACGACCTCGCGTCAGAGCCCTTTTTCCTCAATCGCACCGGTGCCATCGACCATGTGGACGGGGAGCGCATTGCCCTAGTGGGCATGCCCATCCGGGTGGCCAAGGCGGTGGTCGGGGTGATCACCATCGACCGGGTCAGCGAACGGGCGGGTGGGGGCTTCAACGAGGATGTGCGCCTGCTCACCATGGCGGCCAGCCTGGTGGGTCAGGCCCTGGCCCTGCAGCGCACGGTGCTGGCGGAGCGCAACCAGCTGATCAGCGAGACCCGGCGTCTGCGTCAGGAGCTGAAGGGGCGTTTCCGGCTGGATAACGTGATTGGCGTATCGAAGCGCATGCAGGACGTCTTTGCCGAGGTGCACCAGGCCGGGCCGTCCCGTTCGACGGTGTTGTTGCGCGGTGAAAGCGGCACCGGCAAGGAAGTCATTGCCCGGGCCCTGCACACCCTGTCGCCGCGCAAGGAGGGCCCCTTTATCAAGGTCAACTGCGCCGCCCTCAGCGAGAGCCTGCTCGAGTCCGAACTCTTCGGCCATGAGAAGGGCAGCTTCACGGGGGCTGTCGGCGAGCGCAAGGGGCGCTTCGAGATGGCCGACAAGGGCACGCTCTTCCTCGACGAGATCGGTGACATCTCCCCGGCCTTCCAGGCCAAGCTGCTGCGCGTGCTGCAGGAACGGGAGTTCGAACGGGTGGGGGGCAACCGATCGATCAAGGTGGACGTGCGCCTGGTGTGTGCCACCAATCGCAACCTGGAAAAAATGGTGGCCGCCGGTGAGTTCCGTGCCGACCTCTACTACCGCATCAACGTGGTCAGTCTGTTCCTGCCGCCCCTGCGTGAGCGCCGCGACGACATCCCGCCGCTGATCGCCTACTTTATCGAGCGCTACAACAAGGACAACGGACGCGACCTGCGCGTGACACCGGAGGCCCTCAATGTGCTGGTCAATTGCTACTGGCCGGGCAATGTGCGCGAGCTGGAGAACTGCATCGAGCGCACCGCCACCATGGCCCGGGGCGAGTCCATCAGCGAACTGCACTTTCCCTGCCAGACCAATCGCTGTCTGACCCAGACCCTGCACCACGTGGACAAGGACGACGCGGTGGCGCCGGTGCGCGCCCAGGCAGGTCCCATCGAGATCTCGGTACCGGTCTCCGAGATCCCCCACCGCAGTGCTGCCCCCGAACGCCTGTTTGGCGAGGACATGCCCGAGGGTGAAAAGGAACGCCTCATCTGGGCCATGGAGCGCAGCGGCTGGGTGCAGGCCAAGGCGGCGCGGCTGCTCAACATCACTCCGCGGCAGATGGGCTACGCGCTACAGAAGTTCGACATCGAGGTGCGGCGCTTCTGAGCCGCAGGGCCTCGTAGCCGGGGATTTGTTTTGTTGTTAATTTGAGTTTCGTGCAGATGCTGGAGTCCTTATATACTCGGAAGCCCGATATGCGCATCATCTAACGCTGCCGCTCCGTCCATGTCAAAAGCTGAACATCTGCCGCCGTATATCGGGGCCTGTCTGCCAGTTGCAGAGGTGCTTTTCGATCAATTGGCGGACGCGGTCTATCTCATCGATCCCGATTCATCCCGCATCGTGTGGTGCAACCGGAAGGCCTGGGAAAGCCTGGGTCTGACCCGCGAGGACGTGCTTGATCAGAGTGTGCTGAGCCTGCAGATGGATGTGCACGGCCTGCCCCAATGGTCGGAGATCGCCGCGGCCATCCGTAGCACCGACTGCTTTCGCTTCATCGGCCGGCACCGCCACCAGCAGGGGCACGAGGTTGCGGTGGAGATCAATACCACCCACTTCGAACTCGATGGCCGTAGTTATTTTCTGTCGGTGGCCCGGGACATCACGCGTCGGGTCGCCCAGGATACCAACGCGCCCCATCGGGAGAAGCAGCTGTGGTTCGCCCTCAATGAGGCCAGTGATGGTCTGTGGGACTGGGAGGTGCCCACCGGGGTGCTGTTCTTCAGCCCGCAGCTCAAGCGTATGCTCGGTTACGGCCCCGACGAGATGGCGCCGGTGCTGGAGACCTGGAGCGACAACGTGCATCCCGATGATGTGCCGGTCGTGATGGCCGTGCTCCAGGAGCACCTGCAGGGCAAGCGCTCCCGCTACGAGGCCGAGTACCGTATCCGCAATCGCAATGGCCATTACATCTGGGTGCACGATCGCGGCCGTGTCTGCGAGTATGGACCGGACGGCCAGCCCGTCCGAGTGGTGGGCATGGTGCAGGACATCAGCACCCGCAAGCAGATGGAGCTGCAACTGCAGGCGCTGGCCTCCAGCGATACGCTGACCGGCCTGGCCAATCGTCACCAGGGTACGACCTTCCTCAAGTCCCAGAGTGAGCTGTGTCAGCGTCTTGGCCTGCCTCTCGGTCTGGCCTTCATCGACATCGACAATTTCAAGGCCATCAATGATGTCTTCGGTCACCTGGCCGGCGACCGGGTGCTCCAGCAGGTGGGGCAGGCCGTGAAGGGCGCGGTACGGGGGTCCGACCTGGTGTGCCGCTGGGGCGGCGAGGAGTTCATCGTGATTGCCCCCAACACCAGCGCCGAGCAGATGTCCCTGGTAGCGGAGAAGGTGCGGCTTGCGGTGCTCCACGACATGGCCGGCCAGCGGCCTCCGGTGACGGTCAGCGCGGGCGTAGCCTCTGCCGCAGGACGCGCCATCGACCTCAATGCCCTGATGGCCAGCGCTGACTCCGCCCTCTACCGGGCCAAGGATAACGGCCGAAATCGCGTCGAGCTGGCCCCGGGGGCTTGAAGTCGCCCCACAAGTCGCGCCTGCAGGAGAGACCGTATCGACCGTCAGACGACGCGTCAAACTGCGGAAAGCAGGTTCATTCGACCTTCTCACGTCAGGTCGTCGACATACCGATGAAGGGTCGCTGCGCTTAGACCGAAGGCTCGGTCAGGGTTGTACGCAGTATTGCCAGCATACTGGCCAGGAGTGTTTCCGCCTCGGCGGCCCGGGTTTCGAGGGTGGTGTTGTCGGCGCCGTCGATCAGCGCGGTTTCCAGGGCTGCTGCGCTGTAACGGAGTGCCTGCATGCCCAGGGTGGCGCTGGTTCCCTTGAGTGAGTGGGCAACGAGCCGTGCAGAGGCCATGTCGCCGGCGGCCAGATGGGCCCGGAAGCGTGTCATCGCATCAGCGCTGGTGTTCAGGAACTGCTTGAGCAGGCGCACATACAGGGCCGTGCGCCCGCCAAGATTTGCCAGGGCGAAGCGTGTGTCCACCTCTGGGTGGGGTGCCAACCGGGCAATGAGTGCAGTGTCTGCGCTCGGTACGGTGTTGGCGGGTAGGGGGTGCGGGTGGGGGGGCACGACGATGCTGGCCGCAGCCGGGGGCGGCAGCCACTTGAGCAGCACGGCATAGAGGGTGGCGGGATCGACCGGCTTGGTGATGAAGTCCACCATGCCGGCTGCGAGGCAGCGGGCCCGGTCTTCGGAGAAGGCGTTGGCCGTCATGGCGATGACGGGCAGCTTGTGCTGATCTGCGTGTTGGCGGATCAGGCGAGTGGCTTCCACGCCATCCAGTCGGGGCATCTGCATGTCCATGAAGACCAGGTCGAAGTGGGCATTCCGAACCTTGTCCAGTGCATCCAGGCCATCCACCGCGGTTTCGGCCCGCAGGCCCACGGCGTCGAGGAGCTGCACGGCCACTTCCCGGTTGATGCTGTCGTCGTCGACCACCAGCAGGCGCACGCTGTCGCCATGGCGGCGCAGTTGCGTCGTGGCCTCGGCCAGTTCCGGCAGCCCGGCAGGCGCGAGGGTGCCTTCGGCGCCGGGTTCGAAAACCACCGTGAACCAGAAGGTGCTGCCCCGGCCGGTCTCGCTTTCAACGCCGGCCTCGCCACCCATCAGCCGGGCCAGGCGCCGGGTGATCGCCAGGCCCAGCCCGGTGCCACCGAAGCGCCGGGTTGTGGACACGTCGGCTTGGACGAAGCTTTGGAACAGGCTGGCCTGGGCTTCCTGGCTCAGGCCGATGCCTGTGTCACTGACCTCGAAGCGGACGGTCAGGGTCCTTGCCTGAGTGTCGAGAATGCGGGCGTGCAGGCGGACAGCGCCCGACGGGGTGAACTTGACGGCATTGCTGGCCAGGTTGAGGAGGGCCTGGCGTACCCGTGTGACATCGCCCCGGACCCACAGGGGCTCACCCTCACAAGAGGCTTCCACCGTCAGATCCTTGGCTCGCGCCGCTTCGGCGATCATCGAATGGACCTGGTCGAGCACCGCTACGACGGGGAAATTGACGGTTTCCAGTTCAAGGTGTCCGGACTCGATCTTGGACAGGTCGAGGATGTCATTGATGATGGTCATCAGATGCCGGGCCGACGCGTCGATCTTGTGCAGGTAGTCTGCATCTTCCGGGCTGCGTCCGGTGTTGTGCTGCATCAGGTGGCAGATGCCGAGGATGGCGTTCATCGGCGTGCGGATCTCGTGGCTCATGTTGGCCAGGAAGGCGCTCTTGGCCCGGTTGGCCGCCTCGGCCTGGGTCTTGGCGTGCATGAGCTCCTCGGTGCGGGAGGCGACGAGCTCCTCCAGGTGCTCCCGGTGCTGATCCAGTTCCCGGGCCAGGCGCTTCTTCTCGGTGATGTCCTCCTTGACGGCCACATAGTGGGTGACCCGACCGTCAGGGCCATACACCGGGCTGATCACGGCAAACTCGATGTACTCGCTGCCATCCTTGCGGCGGTTGGAAAATTCACCCTTCCAGCTCTTGCCCGCCTTGAGGGTTGCCCACAGCTGGGCGTAGAGGGTGTCCGGCGTGTGCCCGGATCGCAGGATGCGCGGATTCTGTCCCTTCACCTCGTCCCGGGTGTAGCCGGTAGAGCGCAGGAAGGCATCGTTCACGTACTCGATTTCACCCGCGAGGTTGGTGATGACGATGCTCTCGGGGCTCTGCTCGATGGCCATGGAGAGTTTGCGCAGCTCGGCTTCTGCCTGGAGGCGTTCGGTGATGTCATGGACGATGGAGTAGAGCAGCTGGCGCTCGCCGATATCGATGGGGCCGCTGAAGCACTCCACATGGCGGATCGACCCGTCGGCCCGGCGGTGATCGAATAGAAAGTGGTCGCGCTGGGTGCTGCGGGCCCGCAGCATGACGTCCCGGATCTCCCCAATGCTGAGGGTATTGATCTGGGTGATGTTCATTGTCCGCAGCTGTTCCTGTGTCCAGCCGTAATAGCCTGCAGCGGCCTGGTTGGCATCGATGATGGCCCCGTCCGCGGGGTCCACAATCAACATCACCGAGCTGCTGTTCTCGAAGAAGCTGCGGTACCGGTTCTCGCTCTTGGTGATGGCGGCCATCCGGGCTTCGAGATCCTGGTTGAGGGCGGCCAGGGCCAGCCGGTCTGCATCCTCCTGGTCGGCGCGGCGGCGCAGTTCGGCCACCATGGTGTTGAAGCCCTCGTTCAGTCGGGCCAGTTCGGGGGGCAGCCTGCTGATGGGAAGACGGACGTTCAGCTCGCCGCTGCTCACCTTGACGGAGGCATCCGTGACGCGGGCAATCCAGTTCTCGACCAGATGGTGGAGAACGTAGCGGGCCAGGAGCAGGGACACCAGCGCGATACAGGCCAGAAGCCCGATGCGCAGCCACAGGCCTTCGTCGATCTCGTGCAGGACCTTGCCGATGGGGGCGCCCACGCTGACGTAGAGCGCGCCGCTGGCCAGTTCTACGGGTTCCATGATGAAGAGGCGTTCGACGTTGTCGAGGCCGCGCATCAGGATACGTCGCTCCCCGGCCTGCAGGGCCGCGATCAGCCGGCTGCGGCTCTCCTCCGGCAGCGCGATGCCTCGCCAGCGTTCCGGCTCCGGATAGCGGGAGATAACGTCTCCGTCTGTGGAGAACAGGACGGAGGTCCATCCCGCAGGCAGGATGTAGCTGGCGGTCAGGCGGTCGAACCAGGTGATGTCCGTGGATGCAAATACGGCTGCCCGAAACGTGCCATTGGCGTCCCGTACCGGATAGCCAAAAGTGATCCCCGGCTTGCCCGTGATTTTGCCGGTGAGGAATTGCCCTGCGCTGAGATCGGCTGACGTCCTGGCGTTGAGAAACCAGTTTCGTTCGCTCACGTTGATGGGCGTGGTGATGGGGCGGGAGCTGCAGAAGACGTTTCCGTCTGCGGTGGCGGCCCCGATGATGGTGATGTCGCTGATCGACCGGGTCAGGCGCTCGGCGATCCCGTTGCAGGCGTCGGTGTCCAGATCTTTCAGGTCGTTGGCGTGGGCCATGGTGGACAGCAGCTGCTTCACCTGGCGCCGGGCGGCGGCCTCTTCGATGCGCGCGCTGCGCACCATGGTGAGGGCGCGCTGTTCGATGTCGGCGACGGCTCTCTCCCGTTCCACGCGGTAGTCGTGGATAACCAGCGCGGCCAGCGGTGCCAGGGTCAGCAGCAGGACAAGCCAGAGACGGTGGCTGAGGGAGGGGTTGCGGAGCACGGCGTCCACCCGGGTCAGGGCCGATGAGGCCGAAGAGGGTGGACGGATTATGCCCTACCGGCTGACCACTGCGGCATACGTGTAAACCGCCTCGGAGGCTCGGTGCTGTCAGGCCCTGTCCGCTTTGTCGCAAGCCCGACATGCCCCCCGCAGGATGCCGCCGATTGTCTCGACCGCGACATTCGACAATTTTCCGTAAATTCAGCAAGCCAATGATATTAAACAGGAATATCGGCTGGCATGGATCTGGCTATCAGTCTCTCAAACGAGACCTATACGTCCCCCCGAACAGAGACAAGGAGCCGCCCCCATGCAAAGCGCCTACATTAGCCTTGGTGACCTGAAAGCCAATCGCAACGCACTGGCCGAGCCCGTCGCCAGTGAATCCGCCGGGGGCTGTTCCAGCTCCGGCGGAGCCGGCAAGTCCAGCTGTGGTTCGTCGGGTGGCCCCGACGACATGCCGTCCGAGATCTGGGACAAGGTCAAGAACCACCCCTGTTACTCGGAAGAAGCCCACCACCACTTTGCCCGCATGCACGTGGCGGTGGCGCCGGCCTGCAACATCCAGTGTAACTACTGCAATCGCAAATATGACTGCAGCAACGAAAGCCGCCCCGGCGTGGTCAGCCAGAAGCTGACGCCCGACCAGGCCGTGAAGAAGGTGCTGGCCGTGGCCAGCGAGATTCCCCAGATGACCGTGCTCGGCATCGCCGGCCCCGGCGACGCGCTGGCCAATCCGAAGAAGACCTTCGACACCATGCGCCAGCTCACCGAGAAAGCGCCCGACATCAAGCTGTGTCTTTCCACCAATGGTCTGGCCCTGCCGGAAATGGTGGACGAGATCTGCAAGCACAACATCGATCACGTGACCATCACCATCAACATGGTGGACCCGGAGATCGGCGCCAAGATCTACCCGTGGATCTTCTGGAACCACCAGCGGGTTACCGGCGTCGAGGCCGCGCGCATCCTGCACGAACAGCAGATGAAGGGCCTGGAGATGCTCACCGCCCGCGGCGTGCTCACCAAGATCAACTCGGTGCTGATCCCCGGCATCAACGACGAGCACCTGATCGAGGTGAATCGCGAAGTCAAGAAGCGCGGTGCCTTCCTGCACAACATCATGCCGCTGATCAGCGAGGCCGAGCACGGCACCCACTTCGGCCTCACCGGCCAGCGCGGCCCCACCGCCCAGGAGCTGAAGGCCGTGCAGGACGCCTGCATGGGCGGCGCCAACCTGATGCGCCACTGCCGCCAGTGCCGCGCCGACGCGGTGGGCCTGCTCGGCGAAGACCGTAGCGAAGAATTCACCCTCGACAAGATCGAGGAGATGGACATCGTCTATGACATCGACAAGCGTCGTGCCTACCAGGAGAAGGTCGAGGCCGAGCGCCAGGCCCAGCACCAGGCCAAGGTGGACGCCCTGGCCGATGCCCTGGACGCCAGCCTGATCGCCGGCCAGGAAGACCTCAAGGTGCTGGTGGCCGTGGCCACCGAAGGCCAGGGCCGGGTGAACCAGCACTTTGGCCACGCCACCGAGTTCCAGATCTTTGAAGTCAGCCGCAAGGAAGCCCTGTTCGTCGGCCACCGCCGGGTGGATCTGTACTGCCAGGGCGGCTATGGCGAGGACGAGCAACTGCCCTCCATCGTCAATGCCATCAATGACTGCCACGCCGTGCTGGTCTCCAAGATCGGCGCCTGCCCCCGCGATGAACTGAAGGCCGCCGGCATCGAGCCGGTCGAGGAATACGCCCACGAGTTTATCGAGAAGGCCGCGCTGACCTGGTTTGCCGACTACTGCACCCGCGTTGCCAGCGGCGCCATCGTCCATCAGGAGCGCGGCGATGCACGCATCCGCCAGGGCGCCGTGATGGCGGCCTGACCCCCGATTCTTCCTACCCCTTCTTTCGTACCCACCACCGCAAGGAGACCATCATGGCCTACAAAATCATCGGTTCCACCTGCTCCGGCTGCTCCGCTTGCGACCCGGAATGCCCCAACGACGCCATCCGCGAAAAGAGCGGCGTCTTCATCATCGACCCGGCCAAGTGCACCGAGTGCGAGGGCCACTTCGACACGCCCCAGTGCGTGGCGGTGTGCCCGGTCGATGGCTGCATCGTGAGAGCCTGATCATGCTGCCCAATGTGACTGTGAATCCGGCTGCCGAAAAATTCATGCGCCGCATGGTGCGTTTTGCGGGGCAGGGCGACGGTGCCGGTTTTCGCCTCACGGTGAGTGCAGGCGGCTGCTCGGGCTACAGCTCCGAGTTCACCGTCGAGGGCGCGCCCCTGGCCGGTGACGAGGTGCTGTCGGTTGGTGATCTCAAGCTCTTCCTGCCGGCCGAATCGCGGCTGATGCTGGATGGCGTGACCATCGACTTCTCCGACACGCCGACCGCCAGTGGTCTGACCTTCTTCAACCCCAACGCCGGCGCCTGTGGCTGCTCATCCAGCAGCACCAGCGCTCCGCCGCCGGGTGTGGTGAAGGTGGACATCGGCGCCATCCGACGCAGCTGAGGCGGAGACGAGCATGCCGACCAGCGGATCGCCCGGTGCCACCCCCGGCTTCGAGGACGCCGTCCTCGGGGCCGGGCTGACGCCCGCTGTCGAAGCGCTGATCGACAAGGCCGGCCGCGCCGGCATCGGTGACGAGGGGGCGCTGGAGATGCTGCTGCGCGCCCGCGCTCTGGCCCCGGAGCACCCCGCGCCGCTGATCGCCCACTATCGTTTTCATTTTTACGCCAACCGCCTTTCCGAAGCACGGGTCGTCGCGGTTGAGGCCATTGCCCTGGCCGCCGCTCAGCTGGGGCTGCCGGCCGATTGGCGCCAGGTTCAACCCCTGGTGGAGTGGGGCCCGGGCCGCCTGGCCGAACTGCGCGCCCACGCAGTGGCCCCACGCTTCTACCTGTTTGCCCTGAAAGGCTACGCCTACCTTAGCCTGCGCCTTGGCGAGGCGGAGGAGGGCGCGGCCGTGCTGGCCCTGCTCGAACAGCTCGACCCGACCGACAGCCTTGGTCACCGGGTGCTCGGCGCCGTGCTGGCCCGCGCGGGGCGGGACGTGGATTACGACGAACCCCTGGAGGCCGCGCCATGAACACGGCCACCGGGGATACCGTCACCGGTTGGGTGCCGAACGAGCCGCCCAGCGTGGACTGGCTCGGACGCAACCTCGACTGCGATAGCTGCGTCAATCAGGGGCTGCTTGCCGAGGGTAAGTGCCAGCTGGCCTTCTCCTGCGTGTTTGATCGCTACGCCAAGCGCATTGACCGGTTTTTCCGCTGGAATCCCGGCTTGGCCAACGATTACCTGGAACACCCGTATTTCGAGGTGCGCGCCGTGGCGTCGCGCTCGGCCGACGTGTTCCGCCTGGTCGGGTTGATGCACGACCCGGACGAGACCGTGCGCCTGCATGTGGCCTTGCGCCTGCCCCAGCGCCTGCTGGCAGAGCTGCGCAACGACCCCGACCGGGAGGTACGCATCCGGGTCGCCCAGCGCCTCGACGCCAGCATGCTGGTGGAGATGGTGAATGACCCGGACTACTTCGTGCGCAAGCTGGTGGCCCAGCGCCTGCCGCTGCCGCTCTTGCCGCGCATGGCCGCCGACCCCGATCAGGAAGTCCGCCTGGCCGTGACCGGGCGCCTGCAGGTGCCGGCCTTGCTGGCGCTGCGTAACGACCCGGAGGTGGCCGTGCGGCGTGCGGTGGTTCATCGCCTGCCGGTTGGCCTCTTGCCTGACATGGCGGACGACCCAGCCTGGGAGGTGCGCTGGGAGGTCGCCCAATACGCCGATCGGGCCCTGGCCCAGCGCCTGCTCCTGGACGATGAGGCCGAAGTCCGTGACGCGGCCCGTGTCCGTCTGACCACCCTTGAATCGGAGGCCCGCCATGGGTGATATCTCCCGCGACAGCGACGTCATCGAGCTTGAAGGCCCACCCCAGTTCGACTTCGGCGAACGGGTCGTGAGCCGCTACAAGGTGCGCAACGACGGCACCTACCCGGGCAAGGATGTGGGGGAAGTGCTGGTGAACAAGGGGGACGTGGGTTACGTCACCTCGGTGGGCACCTTCCTGCAGCAGTTTTACATCTATGCCGTCGAGTTTGTTTCCACCGGCCACAAGGTTGGCATGCGTGCCCGTGAAATCGTGTCCCTCGACAAGCTGCCGCCCCATGTCGCCGAAGCCCTTGGCGGCGACAAGGTGGCGCAGCTCGCCCACATCAAGGAGTAAGGCCATGCTTGAACCGCGCGAACCGAAATACCAGTGGGGCCAGCAGGTCACTGCCGCCACCGACCTGTTCAACGACGGCAGCCACCCGGAAGTGCCCGAGAACGAGCTCATCGTGGCCCTCGGAACGACCGGCGAGGTGGTGCAGATCGGCCACCACGAAGAGGCCAACGTCCCGGTGTACATCGTCGAGTTCGGCGCCGCCGAAGGCCGCAGCGGCCGTGTGGTGGGCTGCCTCGAAGAGGAGCTGGCGGCGGCCTGAGCGTCGCCCGCCGCGGAGGCCGCCCGATGATCCGCCAAGCCAGCATCACCGGGCCCGGCGAACTCGTCCGCCGGCGCATCCTGCGCGAGCTTGAAGGCCGCAGCCGCTATCGCTACGTGCAGCCGGAGGTGCGCTGGCAAGACGATGGCTGGCAGATCAGCAGCCCGTGCTGCTCCCGCAATGTGGACCCCGACGGGGGCGTCATCGACATCGCCCGCCTGGAACACCCCGAGCCCGACGTGTGGCGCCTGTATGCCCGCGATCACGCCGCCGGGCGCTGGATCTGGCAGGCCAGCGCGGCGCGCGTCGAAGAGTTGCTGGCCCTGGTGGTGGATGATGCCCATCGGGTGTTCTGGCCATGAGGAGGGGGCGATGAAGCACGTTGGCTTCGGCTTCAAGGCAGATCGTTTTGCCCTTGAGGCGGGTGCCCGGGGGCTTTCCCGATTGCCGCGTTACGTTGGCCGGGAGTTCGCCCCGGCGGGCGACGTCCTTCTTTGGGTCGCCAAAGATGGACGCAAGAAAGCGACCCGGCCACCCCGGTCATTCGCTGGCGCGAATGACTCCCTTGCGCTGCTCGCAACAGGCGGCCGGCGCGGAACTCGCCCTTCGGGCTCAGACAGCCGCGCCGGAGGACCCCGCCTGTTGCTCCGCTGCTCAGCGGGGCGGAACGGGCGATTACCGGGCACCGTGCCTTTACTGATATCGGATGGGGTGGCGGGAGGGAAGCGCCCGGGTCGAATGAATTCGACCCCACAAGGGGAGAGGTGCCGGCCGTCGATCACCCGCATTTCAGGTCCCCTCTGGCGCGCCGACTGGAGGGTTCGGCAGGCGGAAAAAGGGCTGCGCATGTTTGAGGAGGCGCAGCCGACGAGTTTGCGCAGACCCCGCCTGACGGGCCCGGAAGGAGGGCACCCCCGCAGGGGGCGCGACAGCGGGGCACGCTTCTTTGCCTTCTTTCTTGTCGTGCAACAAGAAAGAAGGTCGCCCGCCGGGGCGAGACCCGGCCAACGTCACGCCAAACACCGGAGTGCCCTTCTGAAACGGCAGTCCATCGGCGCCATCAGCCCACAGGTCAACCGCCCATGATCTACCTGGACAACAACGCCACCACCCGCCCTCTGCCCGCCGTCGTGGCAGCCATGCACGAGGCCCTGACCCAGAGCTGGGGCAACCCCTCGTCCAAGCATGCGGCCGGCGAGCAGGCCCGCAGCAGGGTGACCGAAGCCCGCGCCGCCGTCGCCCGGCTGCTGGGTGCCCAGCCGGCGGAGCTGGTGTTTACGTCCAGCGCCACCGAGGCCAACGCCATGGCCCTGCACGCGGCCCTGGCCGTCCCGGGGGCGCCGCGCCGGGTGGTGTTGTCGGCGGTGGAGCATTCCGGGCTGGTGCATGTGGCCAAGGCGCTGGCCGGGCAGGGCGTGGAGCTTCTGCGTCTGCCGGTGGATGCGCGCGGTGTCGTGCTCACCGATGCCCTGCCGGCCCTGCTTGAGGGCGGCGCGGCTCTGGTGTCGGTGATGGCGGCCAACAACGAAACCGGCGTGATCCAGCCGGTGGCCGAGGTGTTGCGGCTGGCGAGCGCGGCGGGCGTCCCGGTGCATGTGGATGCCACCCAGGCGGCGGGGCGCATCCCGGTGGATTTCGCTGGCCTGGGTGCGCGCTTTCTCACGGCCTCGGCCCACAAGCTGCACGGCCCCAAAGGGGTGGGTGTGCTGGTGGTGAAGAAGGGCACACCCTTTGAATCCCTGCTGCCCGGCTACCAGGAGCGCAAGCGCCGGGGCGGCACCGAGAACGTGCCGGGCATCGTCGGCTTTGGCGTGGCGGCCCGCCATGCCGAAACGGCCCTCGCCGACGCCCCGCGCATGGCCGCCCTGCGCGATGCCCTCGAGGCCGGCCTCGGTGAGGCCGTGCCGGGCGTTCGCGTGTTCGGCGCCGGTGCGCCGCGCCTGCCCAACACGGCTTGCATGGCCTTTGGCTTGCTCGATGCGGAGGTGGTGCTGCAGCGCCTGGCGCGCGCCGGTATCTGCGTATCCAGCGGCTCGGCCTGCAGTTCGGGGGGCACCGAGCCTTCCCCGGTGCTGCTGGCCATGGGGGCAGACGTGCCTGCGGCGCGTGCGGCCGTGCGCTTCTCCCTGTCTGCCGAGAGCACACCGGCTGAGATCGCCCGCGTCATCGAAACATTGCAGGCCGCCCTGACACCGCTGCTGGCCGAATCCTCAAGTGCATGACCCGTATCTGAACCGCATTACTCAACTTCCGGAGCCCCACCATGAAAGTCATGCTGCGCAACACCCCCCAGGGCCTGTCGGCCTACGTGCCCAAGAAGGATCTGGAAGAGCCCGTCGTCGCCCAGGAGAACGCCGGCCTGTGGGGCGGCACCATCACCCTGGCCAATGGCTGGATCTTGGCCCTGCCCGAGATGGCCGCTGAAACCCGCCTGCCCATCACGGTCGAGGCGCGCAAGGTCGGAGGTGAATGATGGCCCTCACTCCCGATGACCTCATCACGCTGGCCAGCCTCGGCAACACCGCGCCCGACATCGCCACCCTGGCGGCCGAGGCCCGGGCCCGCTGGAGCGGCCTGCGTGTCACGGTGGTGGACGCCATTGATGTGCGGGGGGAAACCCCGGCCCTCGAGACGGCATCCGCCAATGTCTTCCTCATGGGGTGCGACGGCCATTGCTGGTCGATGACCGCCGACCCCGCCGCTGCTGCCGGTCTCGTGCTGGCGGCCAGGAGCTGATCATGGATGCCGCCGTCACGCCCCTCAATGTGGATCACGACGAGGACTGGATCCTGCTGACCGACCCGGACGTCAGCGGCCGCGAGCTGGAGCGGGTGATCCGGGCCCTGCGCAGCTCCCGCCTGTCGTCCGGGCCGCTGGTGGAGGATTTCGAGGCCGAGTTCGCCGCCCACCATGGCCGTGCCTATGGCGTGGCCACGGGGAGCGGCACCATCGGCATGTGGCTGGCCCTGCGTGCCCTGGGCATCGGGCCGGGGGACGAAGTGGTGGCCAGCAGCTACGGCTGGCACCAGACGGCCCACGCCATCCTGCTCGCCGGCGCAACCCCCAACTTTGCCGAGATCGACTACTGGTCGGGATGCATTTCGGCGTCGGCCGCGGCCGAGCGCATCGGGCCTAAAACCAAGGCCATCATCGGTAACAACTGTAACGGCCATCCGGCTGCCTGGAAGGCCCTGCGCCAGCTGGCCGAGTCCCGCGGGGTGGCGCTGCTGGAAGACTCCACCGAGGCCATCGGCTCGCGCTATCTGGGCAAGCCCGTGGGCAGCTTCGGTGATCTGTCGGTGTTCGACTTCTCCCAGCCCGGTGCTCTGTGCTGTGGCGAGGGCGGCATGGTGCTCACCGATGACCCCCATCTGGCCACCGAGCTGCGCTACCTGCGTGCCCACCGCCTGTCCGATCGCACTTCGGTGTCCATCGGCAGCCGCGTGCCCCTGCAGGGCGGCATGAGCGATCTCACCGCCGCCCTCGGCCTGGCTCAGCTTGAGCGCATCGACGAAATCCTGGCCCGTCGCAAGCAGGTGGAGGCCTTTTACCGGGACGAGATGCAGAGTTTCGAGGGCATCAAGCCCCCCTACCTGGGGCCCGACGTGGATGAGGTGCACTGGATGCTCTACGTGGTGCACCTGGGGGCGCGCTTCAGCGCCAGCACCCGCGCCCAGATCGTCGATGACCTGGAGGCCGACCTCATCGAAGCCGCGCCCTTCAGCGCCCTCATGCACCAGCAGTTCGCCTATCAGGCCCTGGGCGAAGCCTACAACTGCAAGCGCGGCTGCCTGAAGAACACTGAACGCATCGGCGACCGCTCCCTGGCGCTGCCCTTCTACGGGCAGCTGGGTGCCGACGAGGTGAGATTCCTGGTCAAGACGCTCAAGGACGCCTGTACCAACGTGGGCGCTGGCGCCGCGATTTACCTGTAAGACACCCGAGGTATCCCCATGACAACCACCCTTGATGCACCCACGACCCTTTCCTCCGAAATCCTTCCCGACGGACTGCCTGCCAGCCTGGTCGAGGCGCTGGCCACCGGCAGCGTTGTACCCTACCTGGGCCCCCGGGTTCTCGCCCTGGCACCTGACTATGGGGTGCCGGCCACGCCGGAAGCCCTCGTCGCCCTGCTCACGGCGAAGAGCTCCGTCCCGCACAAGATTCGTGGTCGGCTCACTCAGTCAGCCCAGTACATCGAGAACTTCAAGCATCGCAAGACGCTGGTCGGCCTGATGAACGAGGCCTTTGCCGCCGCGCCCAAGCCGGCACCCCTGCACGAGTCCCTGGCCGGTTTCGGCTTTCCGCTGATCGTGGATGCCTGGTACGACGACGCCATGGCCGCTGCCCTGTCGGCCCATGCTCCCACCGGGAGCTGGGGTCAGGTCCAGGGCTTGGCCCAGTCGGAGCACTTCGGCACCTGGACCGGCTGGTACGACGCCGCTGGCGCGGCTGTACCCGACTGCAGCCCGGAGTGGAAGACCATCCTCTACAAGCCCATCGGGGCCCACGGCCCGGCCGGCAACTACCTGGTGTCGGACACCGACTACGTCGAAGTGCTCACCGAGATCGACATCCAGACCCCGATCCCGGTGGAAGTGCAGCGCCTGCGCACGGGCCGCAACTTCCTGTTCGTCGGCTGTCGCTTCAACGACCAGCTGCCCCGCGCCTTTGCCCGCCAGATCATGAAGCGTTCGTCCGATCGCCACTGGGCCGTGCTTCCCGACGAGCCGACCCGTATGGAGGCGCGCTTCCTGGCGGAGCAGGGTATCGAGCGCATTCCTTTGCCCCTCGACGCTTTCGTTCCCGCTCTTCTGGCCCGCCTGGGCTGAAGGTCATTTCACCTTTTCATCTGCAAGCAAGAAGGAATTTCCATGGCTCAGCTCACCATTCAACCCTCCGGCAAGGCCGTCGACGTCATCGCCGGCACCCCGCTGCTCAGCGCCATCCTGGCCGCTGGCGAGAGCATTCCCCACAAGTGTGACGGCAAGGCCCAGTGCGGCAGCTGCCACATCTTCATCCAGGAAGGCCGCAAGACCCTGCCACGCATCCAGAAGCTCGAGAACGAAAAGCTCGACACCCTGGTGGGCGTCAGCAGCAAGTCGCGTCTGGCCTGTCAGACCCTGATGGGTGAAGAGCCGGTCACCATCGAGCTGCTCAGCTTCGTCTGAATGCACCGGAGCTCGTGGCAGAGTGACTCCTCTCGCCCACGGGCTCCGGTCATCGGCTTGTCGGTGGTTTCGGACGCAGCGCACATGACAGCCGTCGTCCGATGCCCCCCGCAGCCTCTCCTTCAGGGGCGACTTGTGGGGCGAATTGTAGGGGCGACTTCAGTCGCCCATCCGCGCGTTGATCACCGGCAGGCCGCAGATCAAAGTCCGCGGGCGACTGAAGTCGCCCCTACGGTCTCTCCGGCCACCGTCGGTGCATTTGGCGCTGATCAGGTCGGGCATTTCTTCCCGGTGATGTTGGCTGCACAACCTTCGGTGCGCCGTCCGTCGAGTTCGGCCAGGCTGGGGCTGTCCAGCCAGGCGGCCACTGCGTTGGGCTCGAAGCCGACGAGCCTTTGCCCGCCAGCTTCCATCAGGGGGCGGCGGATGAGCAGGGGTTCGGCCAGCAGCAGGGCCAGGGCGCTGTCCCGGTCGAGCTGTTCGGGCACCACCTCGCCCGACTTGACCCGGGGGGCGGCGCGGTTGAACCACTCGGCCACCGGCAGCGGGGCGAGGAAGGCCAGCAGGGTGTCGGCCGTCCACGGCCAGGCCAGCAGGCTGCGGACTTCCAGGCTGTGTCCGGCGGATTCGAGCCAGGCCTTCTGTTTGGCGTTGCCGCCGCATCCGGGTTTCTCGTAGAAGATGACGTGGGTCATGGGCGTCTCCGGGGCAGGGTTTTCACAGCTGCGGGCGGGCGGCCAGGTTCAGCAGGGCATCGGTCTGGGCGACGATGGCGGCGGCGATGGTCCGGTCCAGGCGATCAAGCCAGGCGCGGGGCAGGGCGCTGGCGCCACACTGGGCGCCGTGCAGCATGCCCACCAGGGCGGCGGTGGTGTCGGCATCGTCACCGCGATTGACGGCGCCGATCAGGGCGTCCTCGAAACTGCCTTCACTGAAGGTGAAATGGAACACTGTCTGCAGGGTATCCACCACGTAGCCGCTGGCCCGCCCGGGGTAGGGCTGGAAGCGGAAGAGGGGGTGGTCAAGGACGAAGGCGTCGGCGACGGGGCGGCAGTCGGGCAGGTGGCCGCCGAGCAGCAGGCGGCGCAGCAGCCGGCCACAGATCAGGGTGGCGGCGTCGGAAAGCGGGTTGTTGTGGGTGAAGCGGGCCTGGGCCAGGCTGCGGACCTCGAAGGCGTGTTCATCATGCAGGGTGGCCAGGACGACCGGCAGGTTGCGCATCACGGCACCGTTGCCGGCATCGCCGTCGCCCGCCGGCCCGGCGAAGGAACCGTCGGTCATGTAGCGGCGGATGCCACGCCGGCAGGTGTTGCCGCAATCCACGGGTTTGCTGCGCAGCCAGGCCACGTAGGCTTCGGCCACGGCCTTCATGCACCAGCCGTTGGCGTCGAGGATGGCCTTGCCGAGAGCCAGGCACATGGTGGTGTCGTCGGTGACCTGGCCGGCGGCCAGCTTGAGCCAGCCGCCACCGGTCATATGGCGATGAACGCCGTACTGGGCGACGATCTCCCGGGGGGTCATGAACTCGGTGGTGGCGCCCAGGGCATCGCCGATGGCCAGGCCCAGATAGGCGCCGAGGGCCTTGTCACGCAGGCTGCCGGGGCGCAGACCGGTGGGCAGGATGGAGGGATGGGTGCGCAGGAGGAGGGCATCAAGCATAGCGGGCCACCACTTCGTATTCGCCGCCGATCACCAGCACCTCGCCTTCACCGGCCAGGGGGGCGCCCGGCAGCAGGCCGGGAAAGAACAGGATCTTGACCACCGGCACGCACGCTTCGAGGATCCAGTCGCCGAATTCGTCGGCTCGCTCGCGGGAGGTGGAGAAAGACACCACGTTGTTGAGCCGCAGGATGCAGGCCCGGTCGCGCCGGTCGCCAGCGATCACCCGCTGTTCGGTGAAGTCATTGATGCCGCGCCACAGGGTCACGTAGTCCCGGGCGGGCAGCCCGAAACGCCGGATCGCCCATTGGCAGTATTCGAAGAGCAGGTCGAGCTGCTGGTGGATGCAGTTGTTGTGGAAGCGGCTGCTGCCCTTTTCCTCGATGTAGGCAATCCACGCCGGTGAGGGGAAGCGGCCCAGAGGTGCCTTGTGAAAGGTCGGCACAAGGCCGAAACGGCTCTCGGCCCAGCCCTTCAGCACGGCTCCGGCGGCGGAGTTGGAGTCCAGCCCCCAACCCTGCAGCAGTTTCAGGTAACTGGAGCGATGGCGCGCGCGCGGTGTGCTGCGGGTGCCGGGTTCGGGCGGGGCGAGACCGAAGACGATTTCCATGAAATGACGGAAAACGGCTGACGCTGCCGTCAGGTCGCCGGCAGTCTCAAGGAGCCGGAACAGGCCACGGTGGGTTTCCTGGACGCCGGCAATGGCGAGTGGCTGGGGGTGAGCGTTGAAGGCCGTGGAACCGAGCAGGCCGACCGGCAGCCCGACCAGGTTGGTCGTGTACCAGCGGCCGGGCTCGGTGCCCCGTCCGTTTCCGGCCCAGTCCTCGGCCACCGCCCCGCGGCGGGGCGACGGCTCGTTCATGGGGTGGTGGGGACTCAGACCGGGCGGTTGGCGCCGAGGTCGCGGATCGGGCCCATGATCTTGAGGCCCTCTTCGTAGGTCAGCGGCGTGTAGGTGGCGGAGAACTTGGTGGCGCCGTTGGCCACGGCGTCCAGCTTGCCGGCCGTGTCGAACTTCTTCAGATCGTTCTTCTCGAGGTACAGCAGTTCGAGGGTCTCGTTGTACACGGTGGCTTCGTCGATGGGCAGCACGGTGTAGCTGATCTCGCCGAGCTTGACGGTGTACTTCTTCGACAGGTCGATGTTGTCGCAGAAGACGATGTACTTGCCGGTGGGCGTGAAGTAGGGGCCGAGGACTTCATGCACCAGGGCCAGGTACTCGAAGGACAGCAGGAAGCTGCTGAAGAAGGGGATGGTGGCGCCGTCGTCGCAGACCATCATGACCTGGTCGGTGACGATTTCCGGCGGGCGCTTTTCGTCGGCGAACTGTTCGGCGAACTTCAGCGCGACGTCGCCGCGGAAGCCGTAGCGGCCGGCTTTCTTGGTTTCGCCCTTGAACACCGGGTTGAGCAGGCGGCCCTTTTCGTCCAGGTCGAGGATGGCGTTAGTGAGAGTGGTGGTCATGACTGCTTCCTTTGTCATTGCGGATGAAATCGGCGGTCTTGGCGAACGCGCGGGTGAGTTGATCCTTTAGCTCCGGGTCGGCGACCACGTCGTCCAGGGCCCGGGTCATGCACAGCATCCAGGCATCGCGCTCGGCCTGGCCGATGGCGAAGGGGAGATGCTTGCGGCGCAGGCGCGGGTGGCCGCGTTCGGCGGAATACACCTGGGGCCCGCCCGTCCATTCGGTGAGGTAGCGCACCAGCACCTCCTTGACCGGGGCCAGGTTGGGGCCGTGCATGGCGCGGATGGTGACGGCCTCGGGGAGGCTGTCCATCAGCACGTAGAAGCGTTCGACCAGCTGTTCGATCACCACCACGCCGCCGAGGCGGGTGAAGTGGGGGTTGGCGCCGGCAGGTTCGGAGGCTACCGACGGGGCGGGCGGTGTGGCCGGGCTGACCGCCGGGGCTGGCGTCGGCTCGCCGTAGACGGGTACGGCCCAGCCATCGCGCCGGAGATAACCCACCACGACCCGGGCGGGGCAGGCGGGCAGGGCATCGGCAGGGGTGTCCGGCTTGCTCATGGTGAAGACTCCAGGGTTACGGCGGGGCGGTGGGCCCGGTGTGTCGGGGCCGTGTGCATGCCTTGTATAGGCAATTGTTGTGCCGCCCCCTCTGGAGCTTCTGCTGGATTCAATAAAGCCCTTTTGTATCAGCGCCTTGCAGGGCTGTGTCGGGTTTGTTTGAGGTCTTGGGGGCTGCGCCGGCGGTCTGTGCCCTTCCTGACAGCGCTGGGCCCTTTGTCGTATTCCACACACAGCCTTCAATCTACTTCGGGAAGTGCTCGTTATCCAATTAGTTCAATTAAAACAATATGTTGAAGAAAATATTCGAGGTTGGCACGGCGATTGCTGAATGCTCCTCGCACCGATAAAGGCTCGCCGAAGCGTGTGAATACGAAGAGCAAGACGGACACGAGAGGCTGCATTCCGGTTGCAAGGTAGATGGGTCCCAACACCCGGAATTCGTCAGTGAAGCAATACCCGTTCAATTCATTCAGGAGATCCGAAAATGGCTGCACTTCGTCAAATTGCGTTTTACGGCAAAGGTGGTATCGGCAAGTCCACCACTTCCCAAAACACCCTGGCCGCTCTGGCCGAAATGGGTCAGAAGATCCTTATCGTCGGCTGCGACCCGAAGGCTGACTCCACCCGTCTGATCCTGCACGCCAAGGCCCAGGACACCGTTCTGTCCCTGGCTGCCGAAGCCGGCTCGGTTGAGGACCTGGAAATCGAGGACGTCCTGAAGGTGGGTTATCGCGACATCCGTTGCGTCGAGTCCGGTGGCCCGGAACCCGGCGTTGGTTGTGCCGGCCGTGGCGTGATCACCTCGATCAACTTCCTCGAGGAAAACGGCGCTTACGACGGTGTCGATTACGTCTCCTACGACGTGCTCGGTGACGTGGTCTGCGGCGGCTTCGCCATGCCGATCCGTGAGAACAAGGCTCAGGAAATCTACATCGTCATGTCCGGCGAAATGATGGCCATGTACGCCGCCAACAACATCTCCAAGGGCATTCTGAAGTACGCCAACTCCGGTGGCGTGCGTCTGGGCGGCCTGGTCTGCAACGAGCGTCAGACCGACAAGGAACTGGAACTCGCTGAAGCCCTGGCCGGCAAGCTGGGCACCAAGCTGATCCACTTCGTTCCCCGCGACAACATCGTGCAGCACGCTGAACTGCGCCGCATGACCGTCATCGAGTACGCACCCGACTCCAAGCAGGCCGGCGAGTACCGTTCCCTGGCCGAGAAGGTCCACAACAACGCCGGCAACGGGACCATCCCGACGCCGATCACGATGGATGAGCTCGAGGACCTGCTGATGGACTTCGGGATCATGAAGAAGGAAGACGAGTCCGTCATCGGCAAGACCGCGGCCGAACTCGTCGCCTGACGCGTCGAGAGTCGAGGGTCGAGAGTCGGGGCAGTTTGTGCCGGCTCTCCTCCGGTGCCCCCGGGCACTGGCTGACACGACCTGTTCTCGACTCTCCGCTCTCTACTCTCGACCCACCTGATTAAATGACAGGAGCAATGAAATGAGCCTGACCGTTGATGAAAACAAGGCACTTATCGAAGAAGTGCTGAAAGCCTACCCGGAAAAGACCGCCAAGAAGCGCGCCAAGCACCTGGGCACCTTCGAGGATGGCAAGCCGGATTGCGGCGTGAAGTCCAACATCAAGTCCCTGCCGGGCGTGATGACGATCCGTGGCTGTGCCTACGCCGGTTCCAAGGGCGTGGTGTGGGGCCCGATCAAGGACATGATCCACATTTCCCACGGCCCGGTGGGCTGCGGCCAGTATTCCTGGGCCTCGCGCCGGAACTACTACATCGGTGAGACCGGCATCGACACCTTCGGCACGATGCAATTCACGTCCGACTTCCAGGAGAAGGACATCGTCTTCGGCGGCGACAAGAAGCTGGAGAAGATCATCGACGAGATCGAAGTCCTGTTCCCGCTGAACAAGGGCATCACCGTCCAGTCCGAATGCCCGATCGGCCTGATCGGTGACGACATCGAAGCCGTGTCGAAGAAGAAGGCCAAGGAATACGTCGGCAAGACCATCGTTCCGGTGCGTTGCGAAGGTTTCCGCGGGGTCAGTCAGTCCCTCGGCCACCACATCGCCAACGACGCGGTGCGTGACTGGGTCTTCGACAAGGTGGATCCGAACAAGAACACCTTCGAATCCACCCCTTACGACGTGGCCATCATCGGTGACTACAACATCGGTGGCGATGCCTGGTCGAGCCGCATCCTCCTTGAGGAAATGGGTCTGCGCGTCATCGCCCAGTGGTCCGGCGACGGCACCATCGCCGAGCTGGAGAACACCCCCAAGGCCAAGCTCAACGTGCTGCACTGCTACCGCTCGATGAACTACATCAGCCGGCACATGGAAGAGAAGTACGGGATCCCCTGGGTCGAGTACAACTTCTTCGGCCCGACGATGATCGAGAAGAGCCTGCGCGAGATCGCCAGCCACTTCGACGACACCATCAAGGCCAACACCGAGAAGGTCATCGCCAAGTACCGCGGCATGGTTGATGAAGTCATCGCCAAGTACAAGTCCCGCCTGGAAGGCAAGAAGGTCATGCTCTTCGTCGGTGGCCTGCGCCCCCGTCACGTGATCGGCGCCTACGAGGATCTGGGCATGGAAGTGGTCGGCACCGGCTACGAGTTCGGCCACAACGATGACTATCAGCGCACCACGCACTACGTCAAGGACGGCACGCTGATCTACGACGACGTCACCGGCTACGAGTTCGAGAAGTTCGTCGAGAAGGTCCAGCCCGACCTGGTCGGCTCCGGCATCAAGGAAAAGTACGTCTTCCAGAAGATGGGCGTGCCCTTCCGCCAGATGCACAGCTGGGACTACTCCGGCCCGTACCACGGTTACGACGGTTTCGCGATCTTCGCCCGTGACATGGACATGGCGATCAACTCGCCGGTCTGGGGCCTCACCAAGGCTCCGTGGAAGAAGGCTGCCTAATTCCTCTTCCGGGCGGGGCTGTGGCCCCGCCGCCCCGCCCTGATTACTGATTCTAGGAGTGCTGTCATGCCCCAAAACGTTGATAAGGTCCTCGACCACGAAAACCTGTTCCGCGAGCCGGAATACAAGGCCATGTTCGACAACAAGCGGAGCCAGTTCGAGTTCCGCGTGCCTGCCGAAGAACTGGCCAAGCAGATCGAATACGCCAAGACCTGGGAATACCGCGAGAAGAACTTCGCCCGCGAAGCCCTGACGGTCAACCCTGCCAAGGCCTGCCAGCCGCTGGGCGCCGTGTTCGCCGCCGTCGGCTTCGAAAAGACCCTGCCCTTCGTGCATGGCTCCCAGGGTTGCGTGGCTTACTACCGTTCGCACTTCTCCCGTCACTTCAAGGAACCGACCTCCTGCGTCAGCTCCTCGATGACCGAAGATGCGGCCGTGTTCGGTGGCCTCAACAACATGATCGACGGCCTGGCCAACACCTACAACCTGTACAAGCCGGAGATGATCGCCGTCTCCACCACGTGCATGGCCGAGGTGATCGGTGACGACCTGGACGCCTTCATCAAGACGTCCAAGCAGAAGGGTTCCATCCCGGCCGAGTTCGACGTGCCCTTTGCCCAC
>NZ_JBIJDC010000019.1:0-57211 GCF_044344315.1 Zoogloea sp.
TGGATCATCTTCCAGAAGCGGCCGGCGTCCGGGTAGGTGGGCACGCCTTCGAAGACGACTTCGGTTGCACCGCAGGCCAGAGGGCCGTAGGTGATGTAGGTGTGGCCCGTGACCCAACCGATATCGGCGGTACACCAGAAGACATCATCCGGCTTGATGTCGAAGGTGTACTTCATGGTCAGAATGGCGTGCAGCAGGTAGCCGCCGGTGGAGTGCTGAACGCCCTTCGGCTTGCCGGTAGAGCCGGAAGTGTAGAGCAGGAACAGGGGGTGCTCGGCCTCGACCCATTCCGGTTCGCACACATCGGACTGCTGGGCGACCAGATCGTCGGCCCAGAAATCGCGACCGGCGACCATGGCAGTTTCAGCGCCGGTGCGCTTGACCACGATGACGCTCTTGATGGTGGGGCAGCCGCTGGCCAGCGCTTCGTCAGCGATGGACTTGAGGGGCAGTGCCTTGCCGCCACGGTTCTGGCCGTCAGAGGTGATCAGCAGAACAGCGCCGGCATCGTTGATGCGGTCGGACAGGGACTGGGCAGAGAAGCCGCCGAACACGATGGAGTGGGTTGCGCCGATACGGGCACAGGCCTGCATGGCAACCACGCCTTCGATGGACATCGGCAGGTAGATGACGACGCGATCACCCTTCTTGACGCCCTGGCTTCTGAGCGCGTTGGCAAACTTGCAGACACGGCTGAGCAGGTCGGAGTAGGTGACCTTGGTCACATCGCCCTTGTCGCCTTCGAAGATCAGGGCAACTTTGTCGCCAAGACCATTCTTGACCTGGCGATCAAGGCAGTTGTAGGAAACGTTGAGCTTGCCATCGGCAAACCATTTGAAGAACGGAGCGTTGCTCTCGTCCAGAACCTGGGTGAAGGGTGTCTGCCAATCGAGAAGCTCCTTGGCACGGGCACCCCAGAAGCCTTCGTAATCCTTCTCGGCTTCGGCACACAAGGCCTTGTACGCATCCATGCCCGACACGGCCGCGTTCTTCACCACCTCTTCAGACGGATAGTAGAACTTCTGGGTGGTTTCGCTCGTCATTTTTTCACCTCTCCTCGTGTTATGAGTGTGCAACGTTGTTAGCTCTGAAACCTTGCTGGCGGGGAGTCCGGCCGCTCGTGCCTCATGGATGCATGCGCCTTGTCGTGGCGCTTATTGGTGCACCGGCCCTGGGTCCGACGGGCATTTAAGACGATCAATCTTACACAGGACTTACACACGACCGGTCGAGCACCCGTTCCGGGCATTCCATGCCAGCACCGCACCCTAAGGGTGCATACCCATAAATTGATTGCACGCATCCTCAATCGCCAACGTCACACTTTTATTCAAAACAGATAAACTGAAATAGAATAAATGTCATAAACATAACTCGGCCCTGCTGCGATGCCAGCCCACCGTCTCTGTCTGCTATTGCCCATGTTGCTGGCCGCGTGCGCATCCCACCCACCAGACCTGCCTTCCTCCAGCCACATCCGCGCCGGAACCCGCCCGACCACGACACAGTCAGCTCCGGCCCCGCAGCCGAACATCCTGCCTTTGCCGCCCCCCGCTCCGGCGGCCAGGCCGGAGACATACTCCGTGGTGGTCACTGCAGTGCGCGTGCAGGATCTGCTGTTCGCGCTGGCCAGGGACGCCCGGATCAACATCGACATTCACCCCGGTCTTGCCGGCACCGTCACCCTCAACGCCATCGACCAGACCCTGCCGCAGATCCTGGAACGGCTGGCGCGGCAGGTGGACATGCGCTACGAAATCAACGGCAGGACCCTCTCCGTGATGCCGGACACTCCGTTTCTTCGCAGCTACCGGCTTGATTACGTCAATCTGAATCGCAGCGTGACGGGCACCGTATCGACCAACACCCAGATCGCCACCAGCGGGACAGGTGGCACGCTTGCCGGAAGCAGCAGCGGCGGTGCGGGGTCCCTGATGGCAGGCGGCAACGTGTCGGCCACCCGGATCGAGAACACTTCCCGCAACCAGCTGTGGGAATCGGTAGAGAAAAACCTGCGTGACCTGCTCCGCGAGACCGACAAGATTCTGCCCGAGGGCTCCAGCGAAACCGTGATCGAGAACTTTGAAACGGCCACCAGCACAGGGCCGGCGTCGGCCTCACGTTTCAGCACGCAGACCGGCGACGCCCGCCCCCGATCCCGGAGCGGCACTCAGCCTCAAGCCCCCGGCCCCGCCGGCCCCAGTTCGATGCAGAACAGCGCCACCACCACGGTGCACAAATCCACGTTCCGCGAAGCGGCCTCGGTGATTGCCAACCGGGAGACCGGCGTCCTCACCGTCCGCGCCACCGCACGCCAGCACGAGAAGGTGGGTGAGTTCATTGACCGGGTGACCACGGCCGCCCGTCGCCAGGTGCTCATTGAGGCCACCATCGTCGAGGTCAGCCTCGGCGACACCTACCGGCAGGGTATCGAATGGAGCCGCATCCTCACCAGCGGCACGAGCTTCGGCATCAGCGGCCCCGGACTTGGCAGCACCGCGGGCAATGCCGTCACCCCCTTCAGCGTCGCCTACAAGAGTGCCGACGGCATCGATGCCACCGTCAAGCTGCTCGAGAGCTTCGGCACGGTCAAGGTCCTTTCCAGCCCGAAGCTCTCGGTGCTCAACAACCAGACCGCAGCCATCAAGGTCGTTGAGGAGTACGTCTATTTCAGTGTCAAGGCCGATACCACCCAGACCACCAATGCCGGCGCCCTGACCACCGTCACCACCACCCCCCAGTCGGTCTCGGTGGGGCTGGTAATGACCGTCACCCCCCAGATCAGCGACAACGACGAGGTCATCCTCAACGTCCGTCCCACCATCTCCAGCATTTCGGACTTTCGCCGAGATCCGAACCCAAGCATTCCAAGCGGTATCGCCAATCTGGTTCCGCAGATCCGGACCCGCGAGATCGAATCCGTGTTGCGTATTGAAAACGGCGAGACGGCGGTGCTGGGCGGTCTGATGGAAGACCGTATCGACTACAAGACCGGCCGCGTCCCGCTGATCGGACAGTTGCCGCTGCTAGGCGAGCTATTTACCAACCGGGACAACGGCATACAGAAAACCGAGCTGGTCATCTTCCTGCGCCCGGTGGTCGTCACCGACACCCGGCTTGCCGCTGTGATGGCACCGCTGCGGGACAGGCTCCCTGACGCGGGTTTCTTCAGCACCGCGCCATCCCCTGGCGCCCCCAACTTCCCGACCGAGGCCCGGACGGGTGCCAACCCGGAAAGGCACCAGCCATGAGCTTTCTCATCGAAGCCCTGCGCGGAGCAGAGGATGGCAGGGGCGCACCGGCCCCCCTCCCCCTGGATCCATCCCCGCCGAGGCTCGCGCTCGAACCGCTCAACAGCTCGCCACCACCCACCCGCGCGCTTACCGAAAGTCAGGGCGAACCACCCGCAGCCCCCTCCGATCAAGCCGGCAGCCCACCACCCGCGGCGTACCCGCGCCAAGCCCTGCTTGCCGGGCTTGCCGGCACCACCGCCCTGATGGCACTGGCAGTCGGCATAGGGTTCGAGATGCGCCCGCTGACCCGCGCCGAGCCCGCCCACCCGGGCGACTTCGCATCTGTAGCGCCCCTTCCCGAAGCCACATCGGACCACCCCCTTGCCCCAGCCCCCGAAAGCCCGGGCGGCCCCATCACCACGTCGCGCAGAGCCGCTACAGCGCCACCCGTAGCACGCGTTGCCGCCCCTGAAAACCTGTCTGCCCCTGCCCACCCTGGCACGGCCACTGTTATCCGTCTGGAGCAGACAAGCACCAACTCCGATACCGCGACAATCCAGGCCCACGCGGCCTACCTTGCCCATGACCTGCCCCGGGCTGAAGCGCTCTATCGGGAAGCCCTGCAAGCATCGCCAAACGACAGCGACGCGCAGCGCGGCCTTGGCACCATCCTGGCTCTCCAGCAGCGCTGGGCCGAAGCACGGCGTGCCTACGCCCAGGCCCGCAGCCTCTCCCCCGACGACCCCGACCTCGCCTACAACCTGGCCGTCACCCTCGACCAGACAGGCCAGCTCAAGGCGGCAGCGACCCACTACCGTCAGGCCCTGGCACTGGCCGCCCAGAGCCCGGCGCACTTCAACCTGGCCGAAGGCAGCGCGCGCCTGCAGGCCCTTCTCCAGGAGCCGTCACCATGAACCGTGACCCGCACGCCCATCAGCCCATCGGCCAGACGCTGATTGCCCTGGGCCTGATCAGCACCGACCAGCTCCACATCGCCCTGCGGGAACAGACCCGGACCCGGGAGATCATCGGGCGACAGCTCGTGCGCCTGGGCTTTCTCTCAGAAGCCACGCTGCGCGACGCACTCGCCCGCAGTCTCGACCAGGCCAGCGCCGACCTGTCGGGCCTGCTGCCCGACGCAGAGGCCCTTGCTCTGGTACCCCGCCAGGCCGCCCGCCGGCTCGGCCTGATCCCCCTCAGCTACGACGCCCTGCAGCGGCATCTGGTGGTTGCTGCCAGCAACACCGGCGACATCGTGGCCCAGGACCAATTGCGCAGCCTGCTGCCAGGTGGTGCCACCGTTGAATTGCGCCTGGCCGGTGATTCGGAAATCGCCTGCGCCATCGACCTGCTGTATGGGCACGAACTCTCCATTGACGGGATCCTCCACGAGATCGAAACCGGTGAGGCCGACACCGCCAGCCTTACCGGCAGGGGCGATACCTACGCCCAACCCGTCGTGCGTCTGATCGACGCCCTGCTCGCCGATGCCGTCAAACGGGGCGCTTCTGACCTGCACTTCGAACCGGAAGCGGCCTTCCTGCGCATCCGCTACCGCATCGACGGGCTGCTGCGCCAGATCCGTGCCCTGCACAAATCCTACTGGCCCGCCATGGCCGTGCGCATCAAGGTCATGGCCGGGCTCAACATCGCCGAAACCCGGGCCCCCCAGGACGGCCGGATCTCCCTCAGCGTCAGCGGCCGGCCAGTGGATTTTCGTGTTTCCACGCAACCCACCATCCACGGCGAGAACATCGTGCTGCGGGTACTGGATCGCCAGAAAGGCATCGTAGGCCTGCACGAGCTCGGACTCAGTGACGCCCGGCTCGAGCTGCTCAAACTGATGATCGCCCGGCCGGAGGGGCTGATCCTTGTCACCGGCCCCACCGGCAGCGGCAAGACCACCACGCTGTACTCCATCCTCGGCCACATCAACGCCGAGGGCATCAACATCATGACCCTCGAGGACCCGGTGGAATACCCCATGGCGCAGATCCGCCAGACCGCCGTGTCCGACGCCGCCCGGCTGGATTTTGCCAATGGCGTGCGAGCCATGCTACGCCAGGATCCGGACGTGATTCTGGTGGGTGAGATCCGCGACGGCGACACTGCCCGCATGGCCTTCCAGGCGGCGATGACCGGCCACCAGGTGTACTCCACACTGCATACCAGCTCGGCCATCGGGGCCATTCCGCGCCTGCTCGACCTGGGCATCGTGCCCGATATCCTGGCCGGCAACCTGATAGGCATCGTCGCCCAGCGCCTGATCCGCCGCCTGTGCCCCCACTGCCGCGAAGCCTACCCGGCTGCCGACTACGAAATGCGCCTGCTCGGCAGTGCGGGCAATGCCACTCGCCCCACGCTTTTCCGGGCTACGGGCTGCCCCCAGTGCGACTTCCAGGGCTACCGGGGGCGCCTCGCCATCATGGAGCTCCTGCGTCTGGACCCCGACCTGGACGAACTGATCGCCCGGCGCGCCACCGCACGGGAACTTCACCACGCCGCTGCATCAAGAGGCTTCACCCGCCTGGCCGACGACGGCACCCGGCGCGTTTTCGACGGGGACACCTCCCTCGAAGAGCTGGCCCGGGTCGTGGACCTGACTGAACGCCTGTTCCCATGAGTGCCTTCAGCTATCGGGCGATAAACCCGCGCGGACGTAGTGTGCGTGGTCGCATGGAGGCCGCCAACCTGGCTGACCTCGAACTGCGCCTGCGCCGGCTCGGCCTCGACTTGGTCCATGGCACGCCGGTCCGACAGATCACATGGCAGCGCCAGCGCAGCATCAGCCGGCGCGAACTGATCAACTTCTGCTTTCACCTGGAACAGTTCCTGCGCGCCGGCGTGCCCATCATCGACAGCCTGGCCGATCTGCGCGACTCCCTCCATCGCACCCGCTTCCGGCAAGTCATCGGCGATGTCGTAGAGGCCATCGAAGGCGGACTCGGCCTGTCCCAGGCCCTGCAGCGTCACCCGGACGTGTTCAATGGGGTGTTCTGCAGCCTGGTCCGGGCCGGCGAACATACCGGGCAACTGCCCGGCGTTCTCCGTGCGCTCACCGACACCCTCAAGCGCGACGACGAGCTGGCCGCCTATGCCCGACGCATCGCCATTTACCCGGCCATCGTGGCCATCGTGATCAGTGCCGCGCTGGGCGTCGCCCTGGTTCATGTCGTCCCCGAGCTGGCCCGCCTGTTCCAAAGCGCCGGGCAGGCGCTGCCATGGCAAACCCGCATCCTCATCGCCCTGTCCGGCTTCATCATCGACCACGGCTGGCTCATTGTGCTGACGGGTGTCTCCGGGCTGCTACTGCTGCGCCACGCCATCAGTACACGCCCGGCCCTGAGGCTGCGTTTCGATGCGGCCCTCCTTCACCTGCCCATTCTCGGCGCCGTGCGACACAAGATCATCATGGCCCGCTTCACAGGCCTGTTTGCCATGATGTACGCCTCAGGCATCACGGTCATCGACGCACTACAGTCCGCCGAAGACGTGGTCGGCAACACCGCCCTGCGCCAGGGTCTGCAGCAGGTCGGCCAGGAGATCGCCCAGGGCAGCAAGGTATCGGACGCCTTCCGCAAGGTCGAACTGTTTCCCCCCCTGGTCACCCGCATGCTGCGGGTTGGCGAAAGCACCGGCGCCCTCGACACCGCCCTCGCCAACGTCAGCTATTTCTACGATCGGGACGTGCGGGAGGCCATCGAAAAGCTGCAAGCCAGCATCGAACCCACCCTCACCCTGGTACTGGGCGGGCTGCTCCTTGCCGTCATGGGCGCGGTGATGATGCCGGTCTACGACATCATCACCCGGATGAAGCTCTGAACATGGCAGCCCAGCACATCCTTTACCTGAGCCCCTCGGGTCTCACTGCATTCGCCATTGCGCGCAGCGGCATCGAGGCGCTGCAGCGCTTTTCTCCGGATGATGGGCTGGAGCATTTCGACAGCTTTCTGTCGAGGCTGGCAGCGGGTACGCGCCTCAGCCTGCTGGTGGACCTGCCGGACGAAGCACACCACCTTGAAACCTTGCCTTTCATCCGGGGCCGCGATCGACGGCCGATGCTGACCCGTCGCCAGGAGCACCTGTTTGGCGACACCCCCTTCCGCAGCTACCTGTCCCTCGGCCGGGAGCGAAGCGGCCGCCGGGACGAGCGAATCCTCTTCGCAGCCCTCACGCGGCCTGCCACCATCCAGCCCTGGCTGCGGCGGATCGTGCAATCGCCGTGCATCCTGGCGGAGGTGGTGAGCACCTCCTTCCTCTCTCAAGCCCTGGCCGCCCCACTTCACTCCGGCGCCACCCCTTTCCTGCTGGTGCACACCACGCCCGCAGGCCTGCGCGTTTCCTGCTTCGAGAACAGTCAGTTGCGCTTCAGCCGCCTCACCGTGAGCGCGGCAGCGCAGGACCACCCTGACGCGAGCTTCGTGCACGACGAGATCCGGCGCAGCTTCGACTACCTGCTCAGTCAGCGCATCGTGCCCCGTGACCGCCCCACCAGGGCACTGGTTCTGACCGCCGACGAAGAAACCTGCACCACCCTCGGCACAGGCCCCGCAGGCCCCAGTTCAGGGCTGGATCTCCAGCCATTGCGCCTGGGGCAAGCCGCCCTCGCCCTGAAGCTGCAATACACCCCCACAGACACCGACAGCCTGCCGCTGCTGCTCCGGGCGCTCGCCGCCCACCCCCGGCTCCCCCAGTTCGCCCCCGCCGAAGCCCTCGCCGGACACCGCCTTCAGCAAATCGGGCACATTGCCGGCATCCTCGCGAGCGCCTTCTTTATCGCCTGCCTCGGTTACACCAGCCTCAACCTGCTCGCCGCCCGCAGCCAGCGCAACCTTGCCGAAGCCAGCCAGCACCAGGCCACCCTGCTGGAAGCACGTCTTAAGGCCGTCATCGCCGGGACGCCGGCCACACCGCTCCCCCTTGAGCGCCTGAACCAGACTCTGAACCGGGTTCAGGCCCTCGCCACCAGCAGCACAGGCCCTGAGCCTGCACTGCGCCAGCTCGCCGCTGCCCTCGCACCGGTACCCGATTTCAGCCTGCAGGAGATCGAATGGAATGTGCAGCCCCCCAACCGGCAGCCCTCTGCGCCTGAGTCCACCACCCAGACCCTGCGGGTCCGCTTCAGCCTCCCACCTGGGATAGAGCAGACACGGGAGCGGGTCGGTCAGGCCAAGGCCCTGCTGGCCGCCCTGGGCACACTACCCGGGGCGCAACTCCAGGTAATGCGCCAGCCACCGGAGATGGCTGAGTCCGAGCCGTTGCGGGTTGCGGAATCGCCTCCGGGCGACACCTCCCCCCAGTTTGAAGTCCTTGTTCAGCTCACTCTCACCCACCCATGACGCCACCAGACCGCCCTTACCTGCAACTGCGTACGCCGGCCGTCATCTGCGCCGTCCTGCTCGCGGGTGGCATCGGTGTAGCCTTTAGCAGCCATCAGCTTCTGAACATCGCGGAGGAGCGGACGCGAGCAGCGGCGCGCAGTCTGGCTCAAACGGAGCACGCGCTCCTGGAGGCGGAGCAGACCGCAAACCAGACCCGGGAGGCCCTGACCCGCCACGCAAAAGTCCTGAGCACGGGCATCAGCCGCCCTGCAGACCGGGTGGCCTGGATCGAGCATCTCGAGTCCCTGCGGAGGAGCCCGTCGATCACACAACTCAACTACGAAATCAGCCCCGAGCACCCACTCATGCCGGCTGAAGCGGGAACCGATGAGCGCCCGGTGCTGCTTGCCCACACCCTGCACATGCACGCCAGCGTGCCCCATGAAGACGCCTTTCTTGAGCTCATGAACAGGCTCGGCAAGGCCGACACGCCCCTTCGCCCCACCCGCTGCCAGCTTTCGCGCCTGGACGAGGCAGGCAAGAAGGCCAGTCTGAACGTCCACTGTGACGTGGACTGGATACACCTCCGCCTCACCACCCCCTAAGACAACAAAGGCGCCCTTCAAGGCGCCTCGGCAGCAAGTGACTCAGCCCCCTCACGGGGGCTTCCAATCAGGAGCGGTAGTCTGCGTTGATCTTCACGTAATCGTAGGAGAAGTCGCACGACCACAGCGTGGCCGCTGCGGCCCCGCGCGCCAGATCAACCCGTACGGTGATCTCAGCACCTTGCATGACGCGGGCGCCCGCCTCTTCCCGGTAAGACTCGGCACGTCCGCCCTTCTCAGCCACCAGCACCTCTTCACCAGCGCTGCCCAGCCAGACACGCAGGCGGGACACATCCAGATCATCAATGCCCGCATAGCCGATGGCCGCCAGGATGCGCCCAAGGTTGGGGTCAGAAGCAAAGAAGGCCGTCTTGACCAGAGGCGAGTGACCGATGGCATAGCCAACCTTGCGACACTCGTCCCGGTCCTTGCCCCCCTCAATCTGCAGGGTGATGAACTTGGTAGCGCCCTCGCCATCCCTGACGATGGCCTGGGCCAGCCAGATGGACAGATCCAGGACTGCTGCCCGGAAAGCAGCGAAGTCGGCCGACTGGGCATCGACAAGGGTCGGGTTGCCAGCCTGGCCAGTCGCCATCAGGATGAAACTGTCGTTAGTGGACGTATCGCCGTCGACGGTGATGCTGTTGAAGGACAGATCGGCCACCTCCTTGACGAGGGCATCCAGCAGCGGCTGGGCCACATCGGCATCGGTGGCCAGAAAGCCCAGCATGGTCGCCATGTTCGGTTTGATCATGCCGGCCCCCTTGGACATACCGGTCAGGGTCACGGTCTTGCCACCGATGTTCACCTGGCGGGACGCCGCCTTGGGCACCGTGTCAGTGGTCATGATGCCGTGGCAGGCCTCGTACCAGCCATCGACCTTGAGGGCATCGCGCGCCGCCGGGAGCCCGGCAATCAGCTTGTCCACGGGCAAGGGTTCGAGAATGACGCCAGTAGAGAAAGGCAGCACCTGGTCGGCCTGAATGCCGAGCAAGCCGGCCACGGCTTCGCAGCTGGCTCGCGCGGTGGCCAGGCCGGGCTCGCCAGTACCGGCATTGGCCACCCCGGTGTTGATGACCAGAGCGCGTACACGCCCTGCCGGCAAATGTGCCTTGCACACCTGGACAGGCGCAGCGCAAAAACGATTCTGGGTGAACACCCCGGCCACCCGGGCGCCCGGCGCCAGTTCGATGAGGGTGAGATCCTTGCGGTTGAGCTTGCGGATGGCGGCTTCGGTCACACCGAGTCGTACGCCGGGAACCGGCAGCAGGGCAGCAGCATCAGGGGGGGAGAGCAAAACAGGCATGACGAGAACTCCAGAAACAGGGCCATTCGGCAAAGTCTGCGATGATAAGCCCGGATGCGTTTCAGGCGCACCATCCGGACTCACGCCCGCACGAACAGAGTGGACGCCGATCCCCCCTTCACGCAAGATACTCATGGAGCGTACCGATCAGACTCGGGAACTCTCGGGCGTCCCGAGCACCTCACCGGATATGGAGCGGCAAGCGGACCACTCGAATCTCCGCACCCCAGATCGGCAGCAGCCGTTGGCTGATTTACGGACTGGCGCAGGCCAGGATCCAAGCGACACCGGGATGAACGTGGCCGCTCGACGTATTCAGAGGCGACGACTTGACAGGAAAAATGAGGCACCACATGACAATTCCAGATCCCATCGTCAGGATACTCACGCTCGCTCGCTGGGCGCCGAGTGGAGATAATTGCCAACCCTGGAAATTCGAGATCATTAACGAAAAACATGTTGTCGTTCACGGAACCGACACCCGTGAATGGTGCCTTTATGACTTCGACGGGCATGCAAGCCACATAGCCCACGGAGCCCTGATCGAAACGATAAGAATCGCGGCGAGCGCAGAAAAACTGACAGTTTCCTGGAAAAGACGAGGTGACTCAGCCGGAACAACCGCGATTTACGACATCCATTTCCAACCGGAACCTGAACTTTCTGACGATCCTTTGCTGCCGTTCATCGAGTCGCGCGTCGTTCAGCGTCGCATGATGAAGACGACACCCCTGACCGAGGAACAAAAGAGAACACTTGCCAGTGCGGTGGCCCCTGATCTCGAAGTCGTTTTCTTTGAAACAGGATCGGACAAGTCGAACATCGCCAAACTTCTATGGCGAAGTGCATACGTGCGCCTCACCTGCCCCGAGGCCTACTCCGTTCATCGCGAAGTCATTGAATGGAACGCTCGCTTAAGTATCGACAGAATTCCGGAAGAGGCCGTAGGCGTAGACAGGCTGACAGCCAGACTCATGCGATGGGTGATGCACAGCTGGAAACGCGTCAGCTTTTTCAACAAGTTCCTGTTCGGGACTATCCTGCCACGAATCCAACTCGACGTACTCCCGGCGATTTTCTGCGGCACGCACGCCTTGCTGAAACCGAAAGCTCGACTTTCCAGCACTGACGACTATGTCACCGCCGGTATGTCCATACAGCGTTTCTGGCTGACAGTTGCGTCGCAAGGGCTCTATCTTCAGCCTCAAATGACGCCCGTAATATTCCGCTGGTACGCCCGACATGAAAAGCCTTTTTCGGCCTTACCCGAACCCATGAGCGTAGCCAAGGAAATATCCGATCGATTTGAGAAACTGGCAAATATAGACAAACAGGACGACCTTGCCTTCTTTTGCCGCCTCGGAGAATCCAGCCCTCCACGCTCCAGATCCTTGCGCAAGGCTCTAGGGGATCTGATCATCCGCTCCTGAGCCTGCCCGCCCCGAGGATACTGCGCCTTCAGCCACCCTTGGTATGAAGAAGGCGCTTCATTTCTTGATGGATTCAGACAAACGGCGCTTCAGATGTTCTGGCGCAAGGCATCGACGATCGGAATCCGGCTGATCTTGCGTGCCGGCAGCACCGCTGCCATCACCGTTGCCAGGAAGCCAATGAAGAATGCCATCACAATCGTAAGTGGCACGATTCTGATCATGGCGGTATAACCGACATTGGAATTGGGCGGAGGCGGCATCGGAATCCCGATGGCTGATACCAGGATGGCCAGGAGGACTCCCGCCATGACCCCCAGAGCGGCCCCGGCCAAGCCTAACAGGATACTTTCCGTGATAACCAGACGCACCACGTCCTTGCGCCGGTTTCCGAGCGCCTGCATGGTGCCAAACTCACCCTGACGCTCGAAAAGGCTCATATTGACGCTGTTGGCCACGGAGAGCAGAACCATGAGCAGAATGATGAATTGCAGGACACCAAACTGCCGGTCATACAACTGAACCGCCTTGTCATAATAGTCGGATATGGTCCTCCAACTTTTGACCTCGAATTCACTGCCATTCAGAAGTGTCTCAACAAGGCTCAACACGCGATCGGTATCCCTGGTTTCATGCAGGGAAACAACCAACAAATTGACTCCTTTGCTGAAAAGCAGCTCTTGTGCTGCCGTCAACGGAATCCTTACCGCTCGTGCATCGTACTCCTTGGAAAAGGTCTGAAACACTCCGACCACCTGGAGATCGAGCGTGTTCATGGCACCTTCCGCGGTATTGGCCAACAGTGTCACGCGGTCTCCGGGCTTCAAGCCAAGAGAGCGTGCCAACCCGTCTCCCAGCATGATGCCATCGGTGTCGGCGGCTCGCAGGTGGCGACCTTCGGTGATCATCACCAGGGTGCCGAGACGTGCTTCCTTATCGGCCTCCAACCCCTCTCCAATAATTGCGAAATCACGTTTCCCGTTGTTCAGCAAACCCGAAAAATACATCCGTCCCATGACGGCATCGACACCCTGAATCTGAGCAATTCTGGCTTCAAGCTCCGCCGGATTCTCAATCATGAAACGCTCGGGAGAGCGCGTACCCTTGTCGATGAAATCCTTCTTGAAAACCTGAAGATGGCCCGTTTGCGAGTGGATGATGGCTTCGCCCAACTGGATAAAAATGTCCTGAATGAATCCACCGGCAAGGATCAACCCTACGACCCCAAACGCCACCGCCATCAAGGTGACGCCGCTTCGCAGCTTCTGCCTGAGTATGTTCCGCAAGGCCAGGTTAATCGGCATGATGCTCATCTCAACGCTGATGCCGCAACGCATCCACAATGATCACATTGGATGCTCGCCAGGCCGGAACGATGCTCGCAATGAGCGTCGTACCAACCGCAAGAAGCAGCGCATCGAGAACCAGCAAGGGCGTGATCATGATCTCCCCGATATAGCCCTTGGCCATGCCGGGAGGAGGAGGCATCGGAATGCCTATGGCAGAAATAAGATGAGCCAAAAGGTAGCCGACGACGACCCCAAGCGCCCCGCCCAACAGCCCTAAAATCACGCCCTCAATGATGAACATGCGCAAGACCGCCTTGCGCCTCTTTCCGAGCGCCATGACAGTCCCGATCTCATTCATCCGCTCTATGACTGCCATGGAAAGGGTATTGGAGATGGACAGAATGATGATCATCCCGATCAAAAGCTTGACGACCCCTACCTGCCTGGAAAAAAGGACTACCGTCTTATTGTAGAAATCGGCCAGATCGTACCAAGGCACTGCGTCGAACCCCTTGCTCTTGAGCTGCGCCCCGTACTGCTCCATGAACAGGCTGGTCGCGTCCGTCCGATCCAGAACAACAACCCAGTTGGTTGCTCCGGCGACTTTGACGAGTTTGCGCGCCGTCACAAGAGGCACCCGCAGCGAACTGTCATCAAAGGACTTGCTATAAGTCGAAAAGATACCCCTCACGTGACAATCAACGCCATTCACGCCACGCGACTTGGTCGTTACAAGCAGCACCACGCGATCCCCTACCTTGACACCAAGATTAGCGGCAAGCCCCTCACCAATGACCAGTCCCGTTGGGTCAGACGGCGACATGGGCTCACCCGAGATAATCTGGATGCCCTTGCTCAACCGGATTTCCTTGCCCGGATCCACTCCCTCGCCAGAAAACGACAGCGTCGCCTCCCCGAAACTTATCAGACCCGTAAAAGCAAGACGGGGAGCTACGACCTGCACGCCAGGCGCCGTGGATAGACTCTGAAGTTCACCGTTCGCCTCGTCCGCGGGAAGCAGATTGGCGTAGGGGTCTGCCGCCCCCCCTTCAAAATAACCGGACCGGACAACTTGCACGTGCCCTAGCTGCGACTGAATCGTAGACTCCCGCATCTGCAGGAAGATCCATTCTATGAAGCCGCTGGCGAGCATCAGCGCCACGACGCCTCCCACAATGGTGAGCAGGGCGAACAGGGCCCGGCGTCTCTGCCTCAGTACGTTGCGAACGGCAACATCCAGCTCCAGCATCACGGTTGATAGAGCAATCATCGTGTCGGGACGGCGCGCGCCTTGTTACCTGCTTACTTGTCATGGGAGTTCATATGATACCCAGCATCCCCCACGGCAACCAGCGGCCTCGACTTCAGAGCATTCGGAGGCGAAGCGAAGCGTGCGCCAGGCAGACACTGGAATTTGTGTCGGCATTTTTTACAGATGCTCCTCAAACAAGTTCAAGACTGCGCGAGCCACCCGCAAATAACAAATTTTTTCTCTTAAAAAACAGACCACTAACTAGCCGCCCAAAAAACGGGCCCACCTCTTGCTAAGATTGTTACACGGCGCTGGTATCTGCCTAAACTTAACGAACTCAAGGAGTAATTCATGTTTAAAAAGACTCTTATCGCATTGGCCCTTGCTGCACCGCTGTCCGCTTTCGCCGCCCTCACCACCTTCAGCGACGTCCCGATGGGCGGCTCCAAGACCATCGCCTTTGATCAGATCCAGATCTCCGGCGGCAACTCCCAGGTCATCCTGACCGACGCCAACGCCAACGGCGTTGTCGACGCGGGCGACACCTTCGTGGAAAACGGCCTGGTGGCTGGCTTTGGCTTCACTGACATCAACGGCGACCCGATCAACAACAGCGGTCTGAACGAGGCTGGTGGTTATCAGCTGTTCGCCGTGTTCAACCCGCTGGCTGGCATGGTGACGTTCGCGGCTCCCGGCTTTTACCAAGTGGGCTTCGGCGGCGTCTCTAGCTTCACCCTCTACTACGACACCGACCTGACCGCTGGCCTGCAAATGGGCACCTCGACCGTGATCGGTCAAGGCACCAACGGCGCGGGTAACTGCGTGGTCGCTCAAGCCATCAACGGCGGCGCTTGCGTGCTCGGCTTCGATTTTGACGACGCCGCTGTGAGCAAAGCCGGTGTCTTCACCTCTGGTGGCATCGATCTGGGCCTCCTGAATGCTGGCCTCCGTGTCGACATGAACGTTGACCGCATCCTCCCGACCTTCTTCTCCCCGACCTATGATGTGGTTGGCGGTACTCAAGAGCGCTTCCTGGACCACAACGGTTCTGCCTCCTTCGTTGTGCCGGAACCCAGCAGCCTGGCGCTGCTTGCCCTCGGCGGTCTGGCTGGCCTGATCCGTCGTCGCAAGGCTGTCTGATCGACATCGACATCGCCCCTCTCCAGGTGTGATGTCGATACGGTGAGCGGCGCAAGCCGCTCGCTTGAAAAGCAGGGCCCCCCGACTGTCGGGGGGCCCTGCTTTTTTGCGCTTCTCCTTGCCTCTCTGCCAACCTTGGACCTAAGCCCCAAGCGCGAAATCCCTACCAGACCGCAGGCCAACTTTGCGTTCCACAATCCTCCGACGGTTTGTCTTTTCGGCAATCGAATGTAAAGTGGAAGTCTAGGTACTGAAATTCGCGGAGCGTTCTACCATGCCCTCATTGTCGGTGATGAAAGTCTTGCTGAAGGAACTGACGACGAACGAGCAAGTCCCCAGAGTCCCTGAGCCAACGCTGGTGATGGATGACATCGACCAAGTGGAGGCTTACACGCGGGCTGGACGTGAAAACGGAGTGATGGCCCCGGTCTACCTGTTTCATGCAATGCAGATCTGCCAGATCATTTTGCCTGGAGACCATGTCCTCGACCTCGCCTGCGGTCCGGCAAATCAGCTGTGCATGATTGCCAGGCTCAATCCTGACTGCCAATTCACAGGCGTTGATCTCTCTCCGAACATGCTGAATCAGGCCCGTGCGCTCGCCGCGTCCATGGGCCTTGCCAATGTAAAGTTCGTCGCTGGATCCATCACGGAACTCTCCGAGTTTGGCGACGCCAGCATCGATTGCATCATGTCAACGATGGCCTTGCACCACCTCCCCAACGTTGATGCATTGCGCTGCACCTTGAAGGAGTCGGCACGAGTCCTAAAACACGAAGGAGGGCTCTATCTTGCCGATTTTGGTCGACTCAAACGTAGGGACTCCATCGACTATTTTGCCAATCAATACAAAGATCGGCAGCACCCCCTATTTACACTCGACTACCTGAACTCGCTCCATGCCGCATTCACGCTCCAAGACTACGAACAGGCATGCGAGGACGCATTTGGTCACCGTGCGAAAGTGTTCAGCACCTGGAAGGTGCCTTACATGCTCACCACACGGACCCCCGCGCGCAGGGAATTACCGCAGCAACTCACAGAGGCCCTGAAGGCCATCCACGCCGATTTGCCGGATTACCATAAGCGGGATTTTGCAGACTTGAAGACGTTTTTCAATCTGGGGGGAGTGAAAACCCCGGCGCTGGGCTAGCCCTCGATCCTGCTCTGACAGGCTCTTGTTGAACATCAAGTCCGCTTCCAATGCAGAAGGGCTTGCCCAACGCAAAAACCTCGCACTGCGTTGTCGAAGAAAGTGATGATGTACATCAATTCAGTGCAGCGGCTCATCGGAGGAAAAGTAGCCTGAACCTGTCCTGAGCCTACTTCCTAACGAGCGCCAGGAAGTGGGAGGAACGACACCTTCTCTTGCTTGCGCCGGCGCCCCACGCGCGCGCCCTTCCGAAGCACACACGCAGCGACAGCCTGCAGAGCGCATTTTTCAATCATGCGACTCAAGCAGGCCATGACGTCCCTGACAACAATGGTCATCCCCAGGCCCGAACAGGTGCAAAGGGGGCGCTACTGCTATCAATAAAGTTACAAGCAGTTTGAACTGGCCCACTCCAGCGACACCGGACTTCACGCCGTGCGCAGAAACAGAACCGACCAGAATCCGCACAAGCGAGTAAGCATTAGCTCAACTTGCCGTGGCAGTGCTTGTATTTCTTGCCAGAACCGCAGGGACAAGGATCGTTGCGGCCAGCCCTTGGCGCAGCAGCTGCGTGCGGCTGGGCAGCTTCGCGATCCGGATTGGCCGTGGCCAGGGCCTCGTCGTAATCGGCGTGGTGGTACTGGACGTTCTCGAGCTCGGCCGGCGCTTCGACTTCCTCAAGTTGTGCTTCCGAACGAATCTGGACGGTCATAAGCAGCCGGGTCACCTCGGTACGTACGATCTGCAGCAGATTCTCGAAGAGCTCGAAAGCCTCGCGCTTGTACTCCTGCTTCGGATTCTTCTGGGCATAGCCTCGCAGGTGGATGCCCTGACGCAAGTGGTCCAGCGCAGACAGATGCTCGCGCCAATGAGTATCCAGGCTTTGCAGCATCACATTGCGTTCGAAGCCGTGCCAGGCGTTGGCGTCCACCAGAGCGACCTTGTCGGCGTAAGCCTGGGCGCCAGCCTCAAGCAGGCGCTGCAGGATGTCATCGTCGGTCAGGCCGGAATCGGCCTTCACCCACTCGCTGACCGGCACCTTGAGCTGATACTCGGACTCGAGCGCCAGTTCGAGGGCGGGAATATCCCACTGCTCTTCAACCGAATCGACCGGCACGTAGATACGGAAGAGGTCATGGAGCACCCCCTCACGCATCGCTGCGACGGTCTCGGAGATGTCGGTGCTCTCCAGCAACTCGTTGCGCTGCTGGTAGATGACCTTGCGCTGATCGTTGGAAACGTCGTCGTACTCGAGCAGTTGCTTGCGGATGTCGAAGTTGCGCTGCTCGACCTTGCGCTGGGCCGACTCCAGGGAGCGGGTCACCATGCCGGCTTCAATGGCCTCCCCTTCGGGCATCTTCAGGCGGACCATGATGGCGTTCAGGCGCTCGCCGGCAAAGATCTTCATCAGGGGATCTTCCAGCGACAGGTAGAAGCGGCTCTCGCCCGGATCCCCCTGACGGCCGGAGCGGCCGCGCAGCTGGTTGTCGATGCGTCGGGACTCATGACGCTCGGTGCCGATGATCTTCAAGCCCCCCGCCTGCAGGACTTTCTCGTGAACCGCCTTCCACTCCTCGCGCATGGCCGCAATGCGGGCGTCCTTGTCGGCATCGGTGAGGGACTCATCCTCGCGGATCAGGGACACGGGCTTCTCGACATTGCCCCCCAGCACGATGTCGGTCCCCCGACCGGCCATGTTGGTAGCGATGGTGATCACCCCGGGGCGCCCTGCCTCGGCAACAATCTCGGCCTCGCGGGCGTGCTGCTTGGCGTTGAGCACGTTGTGCGGCAGCTTGGAGCGAGTCAGCAGATCGGACAACAGCTCGGAGTTCTCGATGGAGGTCGTGCCCACCAGCACGGGCTGACCACGCTCTACGCAATCCTTGATGTCGGCGACGATGGCGTCGTGCTTCTCCTTCATCGTGCGATACACCTTGTCGTTCTGGTCCTTGCGGATCATCGGACGGGAGGTGGGCACAACAACGGTTTCAAGCGAATAGATCTGGTGAAACTCGTAGGCTTCGGTGTCGGCCGTACCAGTCATGCCCGACAGCTTGCCGTACATCCGGAAGTAGTTCTGGAAGGTGATCGAGGCGAGGGTCTGGTTCTCGGCCTGGATTTTCACGCCTTCCTTGGCCTCGACGGCCTGATGCAGGCCCTCGGACCAACGTCGTCCGGCCATCAGGCGCCCGGTGAATTCATCAACGATAACCACTTCACCGTTCTGCACCACGTAATGCTGATCCTTGTGATACAGCGCGTGGGCACGCAGGGCAGCATAGAGGTGGTGGATCAGCAGAATGTTGCCCGGATCATAGAGGCTGGAGCCCTCAGGCAACATACCCAGACGGGCCAGGATCTCCTCCGCATGCTCGTGCCCTTGCTCGGTGAGGAGCACGGAATGGGCCTTGAGATCGACGGTGTAATCGCCCGGAACGGTGATGCTCTCGCCTTCGCCCTCCTGACGCGTCAGCAGGGCCGGAACGGCATTCATGCTGACATAGAGCTCGGTGTGATCCTCGGCCTGGCCGGAGATGATCAAGGGCGTACGGGCCTCATCGATCAGGATCGAGTCCACCTCGTCGACGATGGCGTAGTTGAGGCCGCGCTGCACGCGCTCGCCCGACTCATACACCATGTTGTCGCGCAGGTAATCAAAACCGAACTCGTTATTGGTGCCGTAGGTGATGTCTGCCTCGTACGCAGCCTTCTTCGCGTCATGGGGCATCTGCGACAGGTTGCAGCCGACACTCAGCCCGAGAAAACGGTAGATGCGCCCCATCCAGTCCGAGTCACGGCTGGCCAGGTAGTCATTGACGGTGATCACATGAACGCCCTTACCGGTGAGCGCGTTCAGGTAGACCGGCAGGGTGGCGGTGAGGGTCTTGCCTTCACCGGTGCGCATTTCGGCAATCTTGCCCGCGTGCAGCACCATGCCGCCCACCAGCTGCATGTCGAAGTGGCGCATCCCGTGCACCCGCTTGCCGGCTTCGCGAACCACGGCAAAGGCTTCGGGCAGCAGGGCATCGAGGCTCTCGCCCTTGGCGACACGCTCACGGAATTCGTCCGTCTTGCCGCGCAACTCCTCATCGGACAAGGCCTGAATCTTCGGCTCGAGTGCGTTGATGGCACGCACCGTCTGGGAGTACTGGCGAATCAGCCGGTCATTGCGGCTGCCGAAAATTTTCTTGAGAAGGCCTGCGATCATTTGATTTCGAAGGGGAAACGCGGCAAAACGCGGATTCTATCATGGCACCCGGACGCGACCGTGACGGAGCACCGGGTGCCATTGATACTTGTCCGACCCGGACTATCTCCTTACGATGGGGACGATTTCGTAATTTCCAAGCCCTGATGAGCGCCAGTTCGATCGACAATTTCCTCGGAAGCGGTGACGCTCTCGCCCGCCTGCAGGCCCATGCTGGCCGCCTGCTGCGCCTGCAGCGGCAACTCGGCGAGTTGTTGCCGGACTACATGGCGGACGCCTGCCGGGTCGCCAACATCAAGGGAGAAGAACTGGTCATCCACGTAGAGAGCGCCGGGCTTGCCGTCAAGCTCCGCCAGGCCGTGCCCAGCTTGCTGGCGGACTTTGCCCGAGCGGGGGTGATTCTCCGGGACATCAAGATCAAGGTAGCCGTTCGGGAATACCGGCCCGCGCCACCGCCGCCTCCCCACAGGCACGTGAGCGACTCGACGCGCTCGGGCCTGGATCACCTGGCCGCCAGCCTGCCAGCCGATTCGCCGTTGGCCAAGGCCCTGAAGCGCTTCGTCAAGCAGGCCGGCTAGACGAAGGGTACGAAGACGCGCTCAACGACAAGGAGCGCGAAGAACACCAGCGCGACAATGATGGCGTAGCGAAAGAGCCGCCAGCCGAGGGCGAGATAGCGCCGGTCACGGGTGAATACAAAGGCCAGCAGCGAGCCGGCAATTCCGATCGCCACCAATACCGCGACGAGTCGCAGGATCAGCATGACTCAGCTCAGACGCTGGCCAAAGCAAACAGCTGGGCTACGGCCGGTGGCGTACTGGCCTCTTCCTCGAAGGTCACGATATCCCAGGCGGTCTTGTCTTCGAGGAGCACCCGCAGGATCTGGTTGTTGAGGGCATGGCCGGACTTGTAGGCACTGTATGAGGCCAGCAGGGAGTGCCCCGCCAGGTACAGATCGCCGATGGCGTCGAGCACCTTGTGCTTCACGAATTCGTCGGCGTAACGCAGGCCATCGGCGTTGAGCACCCGGTACTCGTCCATCACGATGGCGTTGTCCAGGCTGCCGCCCAGGCCAAGCCCATTGGCGCGCATGAACTCCACGTCCTGCATGAAGCCGAAGGTCCGCGCCCGCGCCACTTCCCGCACGTAAGAATGCTCAGCAAAGTCCACCACCACCGACGTACCGGTACTGTCGATGGCCGGGTGGTTGAAGAGGATGGAAAAGCTGAGTTTGAAGCCATCGTAAGGCTCCAGGCGCACCCATTTGTCGCCCTCCACATACTCCACCGGCTTGAGCACGCGCAGGAAGCGCTTGGGGGCCTTCTGCTCCTCGATACCGGCGGACTGGATCAGGAACACGAAAGGCCCGGCGCTGCCGTCGAGGATGGGGATCTCCGCTGCGTCCACGTCGATGTGGGCGTTGTCGATGCCGAGGCCCGCCAGGGCCGACATCAAGTGTTCAACGGTATTGACCTTGGCGCCCTCGCGCTGCAGTCCGGAGCACATGCGGGTGTCACAGACGGCATAGGGGTCGGCGGGCAGGTCAACGACAGGATCAAGATCGACCCGATGAAAGACGATGCCGGTATCGGGCGCAGCCGGCCTGAGGGTCAGCGTCACCTTGGCGCCGCTGTGGAGCCCGACGCCTGTGGCGGTGACAACGGTTTTGAGGGTGCGCTGCTTCAGCATGATCCGGATCCGCGTTCAAGTCATTGAATCTTAACACAGGCAAGCTGCTGCACTGCAGCAAGCTCCAGCCTGAAGATACCCCTTAAACGAAAAACGCGCAGCGGTTGGAGGCGACCTCCCGCTGCGCGTTTGTCTGAGCCACCGGAGCGGCCCGGAGCGATCAGTCCGCCTGCTTGCGCAGGAAGGCCGGAATGTCCAGGGTGGACATTCCGTTGGCGCTCATGGCCTCCACGGTGGTGCGGGAAGTGCGGCGGATCACCGCCGGCAACTCCAGGTTTCCGTAGTCGATTTCCATGCCGATGTTATCGGTACCGGTACGCACCATTTCGATCTTGCGCGGCATGACCGCAGCGCGCACGGCACCGAGACCAGTCGCCACCACGGTGACACGGATACGGTCTTCCATGTTCTCATCGAACACGGTGCCATACTTAACGAAGGCTTCGGAAGCAGCGAAGGCCTGGACGGTCTTCACCGCATCACGGACCTCGGACATCTTCAGGTTGCGGCTGGCGGTGATGTTGATCAGCACACAGCGGGCGCCGGACAGCTCCGTGCCTTCGAGCAGCGGCGAAACAGCAGCCTGCTCGGCGGCAATGCGAGCACGATCGAGACCGGCGGCCTGGGCCGAGCCCATCATCGCGCGGCCCATCTCGGCCATGGCCGTGCGTACGTCCTGGAAGTCCACGTTCACCAGGCCAGGCACGTTGATGATCTCGGCAATGCCGCCAACAGCACTGGTCAGCACGTTGTCTGCAGAACGGAAGCAATCCTCGAAGCCGGCGTCGTCGCCGTACACCTCGAGCAGCTTGTCATTGAGGACGACAATCAGGGAGTCCACCTGCTTGGAGAGCTCTTCCACGCCGCTCTCGGCCACGCGGATACGATTCTCGAAGTCGAAGGGCTTGGTCACCACGGCAACGGTCAGGATGCCCATTTCCTTGGCGATCTCGGCCACCACGGGGGCAGCACCGGTGCCCGTACCACCACCCATGCCGGCGGTGATGAAGCACATGTGGGCGCCTTCGAGGGCGGCCGCAATGGCGTCACGGGACTCCTGGGCTGCGGCACGGCCGGCCTCCGGCTTGGAGCCGGCGCCAAGGCCGGTCTTGCCGAGCTGAACCTTGGTCTGGGCCAGGCAGCGGGACAGGGCCTGGGCATCGGTGTTGGCGATGATGAAATCCACGCCCTGAACACCTTCACGGATCATGTGATCGACGGCGTTGCCACCTGCGCCACCGACACCAATCACCTTGATGTTGGTACCGCCGCTCGCCTTTTCAACTATTTCAAACATTTACCTCGCCTCCAAGAGAAACTGCGCTTATTTGCCCTGCGCGCAAGCAATCCTATATCTAGTATTAACCGCAAATTCTATAACTAAATAAAGGGCCGATGCACACAAATATTCAATTCATGACACCCCATTCCATGGGGTGCATTCACCATCAGAAATTACGCTCGAACCAGGAACGCATTCTCGAAAACACCTGCCCCACATTCCGCGTCTGGCGGGCCTGAATGCCGCGCCGCTTCTGCGCCGCCCCCTCCATGACCAGCCCCATTGCGTTGGCATAGCGCGGTTCGCAAACCACGTCGGCCAGCGCCCCGTCATACTTCGGATAACCGATACGCACGGGCATGTGAAACACTTCTTCACCAAGCTCAACCATTCCCTGCATCACCGCTGCACCGCCAGCCAGCACGATGCCGGAGGACAACAGCTCCTCGTAACCGGAACGACGCAATTCGGCCTGGACCAGTTCATACAGCTCACACACCCGCGGCTCGATCACGTCGGCCAGCGCCTGACGGGACAGCTTGCGGGGCGGGCGGTCACCCACTCCCGGTACCTCGATCATCTCTGAGGCGTCAGCGAGGGTGTGCATGGCCACACCGTGGCGGATCTTGATTTCCTCGGCCTCGGCGGTCGGCGTGCGCAGGGCCATGGCGATATCGTTGGTCACCTGATCGCCAGCAATGGGGATGACGGCGGTGTGACGGATGGCGCCCTGGGTGAACACGGCCAGGTCAGTGGTACCGCCGCCGATATCCACCAGACACACGCCCAGCTCCTTCTCGTCGTCGGAGAGGGTCGCGTAGCTGGACGCCAGCGGCTGCAACACCAGGTCCAACACCTCCAGCCCGCAACGCCGCACGCACTTGACGATGTTCTGGGCAGCGGAGACGGCACCGGTGACGATGTGCACCTTCACTTCAAGACGCACGCCGCTCATCCCGATGGGCTCGCGCACGCCGTCCTGGCCGTCGATGATGAACTCCTGGGTCAGGATGTGCAGGATCTGCTGATCGGCCGGCAGGGGCATGGCGCGGGCGGTTTCAATGACCCGCTCCACGTCGATCGGCGACACTTCCTTATCCTTGATCGCCACCATGCCGTTGGAGTTAAAGCTACGGATATGGCTCCCGGCGATGCCGGTATAGACGTCGCGGATCTTGCAATCGGCCATCAGCTCCACTTCCTGGATGACCCGGGAAATGGCGTCGACGGTGGCCTCGATATTCACCACCACGCCCTTCTTCAGGCCCGAAGACGGCTGTGTGCCCAGGCCGATCACGTCCATGCGGCCGTCCGGCTTGAGTTCGGCCACCACGCAGGTGATCTTCGAGGTGCCGATGTCGAGGCCGACGATCAGTTCCTTGTACTCTTTGCTCATCACTTACCTTTGCTTTCTTGCTTGCCCGACGGCGCGGCGGACGCGATCGGCCGGAGGGCAAAACCACTGGGGTAGCGGAGGTCCACCACCGCCACATTCATGTTCAGCTGGGCCTTGGCCTTGGGGAAGTGGCGCACGAAGCGCGACAGGCGCTCGTCGATGGGCGCCTTGGCCTGGTCATGACCAAGCTCGATGGTCAGGCCGTCCTCCATCTTCAACTGCCAGGCCTCCCGGGCCGACAGGGAGACACCAACCAGCTGTTTGCCGAGGGGCCCGAGCTTGTTGGTGAAATCCTCGAACTTGGCCAGCAGCACTCCCGACGAACCTTCTGGGCCGCTGAAAACAGGCATGCGGGCATTGCTGGCGGCAGAGAAGATCTCGCCGTATCGATTCACCAAGCGCATGTCGCCCGTCTCACCCACCCGCCAGTAGGCCGATGCCACGTGCTCTTCGAGACGCACCTCAATGCCACCCGGCCAGCGCCGGCGCACATCGGCGCGACGCACCCAGGGCAGCTTCTCGAAGGCACCGCGCACATCGTCGAGATCAACCGTGAAGAAGTTGCCGCGCAGGGATGAACGGGCCGCGTACTCGAGCTGGGCATGAGTCACCTGAGCCAGGGGCGTGGTCACCACGACCTCCCGCAGCGGATACACGGGCAGGCGCGAAACAGCGGCCACCGCGGCGTAGCCCAGCCCTGCAGCGCCAAAGACCAGCAGCACGTCGGAGATCAGGTTGAGGAGCTGGGGACGGTCCCACAGCCCGTTGCCACCCACATCCCGTGCCGGACGTGCGGGACGCGCACGCTTCCCGCCGGCGGCCTTGCCGCTGGCCTCGGGAGGCACGTTGGAGGTGGGCCGCAGATCAGCCAAGGCGGGCTCCGGCAAGAATTTCCAGGCACAGGGCCTCGAAGGACAGACCCGCCACCCGGGCCGACATGGGCACCAGGGAATGGTTGGTCATGCCCGGGGCGGTGTTGATCTCGAGCAGGGTGAAGCTGCCGTCCTCGCGCAGGATCAGATCGGCGCGACCCCAGCCGCGGCAGCCCAGCACCTTGGCACAGCGCACGATGGCGGCCTGGATCTCCGTCTCCTGGGCCTCTGGCAGGCCACTCGGACAGAAGTACTGGGTGTCGTCGGTAAAATACTTGTTCTGATAGTCGTAGTTGCCACCCGGCGCAACGATGCGCACCAGGGGAAGCGCCCGATCCCCCAGGAAAGGGGCGGTCAGCTCCTGGCCGGTGACAAACTCCTCCGCCAGCACCAGTGAATCAAACTTCGCAGCCAGTTCCCAGGCAGCCTTGAGCTGGCCGGCCTCGGTGACCTTGGTGGCCCCCATGCTGGAACCTTCATGCACGGGCTTGACAAAGATCGGCAGGCCCAGATCGGCCACCACGGCATCCCAGTCGGTATCAGCATCAAGAATCGCGAAACGCGGCGTGGGAAGGCCGGACGACAGCCACACCAGCTTGGTGCGCCACTTGTCCATGCCGATGGCCGAAGCCATCACGCCACTGCCGGTGTAGGGGATGCCCATCAACTCAAGCGCCCCCTGAACCGTACCGTCCTCACCGCCACGCCCATGCAGAGCGATGAAGGCGCGCTCGTAGCCCTGCTCCTTGAGGATGTGCAGGTCGGTCTCGGCGGGGTCGAAGGCATGGGCATCCACACCGGCGCCCTGCAGCGCGGCCAGCACGGCACGCCCCGACATCAGGGAGATTTCCCGCTCGGCGGAGCTTCCGCCCAGCAATACCGCCACTTTTCCGAATTGACTGCTCACGTCCTTAAACCTCGCCACTCACCAGTTTGCCCGGCACGCCGCCGATACTGCCGGCACCCATGGTGATCACCACGTCGCCATCCAGGGCCGAGGACAGAATGGCCCCCGGCATGTCCTCGATGTTCTCCACGAACACCGGCTCGATCTTTCCCGCCACCCGCAAGGCGCGGGCCAGGGAGCGGCCGTCGGCGGCCACGATGGGCGCCTCTCCGGCCGCGTACACCTCACCCAGCAGCAGGGCATCGACGGTGGACAGCACCTTCACGAAATCCTCGAAACAGTCCCGCGTCCGCGTGAAACGGTGGGGCTGGAAGGCCAGCATCAGGCGTCGGTCGGGGAAGGCTCCACGGGCGGCAGCGACCGTCGCTGCCATCTCGACCGGGTGGTGACCGTAGTCGTCGATGATCGTGGCGGAACCGCCGTTCGGCAGCGCCAGCTCCCCGTAACGCTGGAAGCGCCGGCCTACGCCCTTGAATTCGGCCAGGGCCTTGATGATGGCTTCGTCGGAGACGCCGACCTCGGTGGCCACGGCAATCGCCGCCAGGGCGTTGAGCACATTGTGACGGCCGGGCAGATTGAGGACCACGGAGATGCGGCTGGTGGTGCCATTGACCCGGACCACATCAAAGCTCATGCGGCCGTCGTCGGCATGGATGTTCTCGGCACGCACATTGGCTGATTCGGAGAATCCGTAGCGGACGATCTGCTTGGACACCAGCGGCATGATGGAGCGCACATGCTTGTCGTCATCGCACAGCACGGCCACGCCGTAGAAGGGTAGGTGCTGGAGGAAATCCACGAAAGACTGCTTCAGGCGTGCGAAGTCGTGGCCGTAGGTCTCCATGTGGTCGGCGTCGATGTTGGTGACCACCGAGATGACCGGAGTCAGCAACAGGAACGACGCATCGGACTCATCCGCCTCGGCAACCAGGAAGTCACCCTTACCCAGGCGTGCATTGGCGCCGGCGGCATTGAGCTTGCCACCGATCACGAACGTGGGATCGAGCCCCCCCTCGGCCAGGATGCTGGCCACCAGGGAGGTGGTGGTGGTCTTGCCGTGGGTGCCAGCGATCGCAATGCCCTGCTTGAGGCGCATCAGCTCGGCCAGCATCTGGGCCCGCGGCACCACCGGAATGCCCTTGGCCCGGGCCGCGATCACCTCGGCGTTGTCACCCTTGACGGCGGTGGAGGTCACCACCGCGTCGGCACCCGACACGTTACCGGCATCGTGGCCCTGGATCACGCGGGCGCCCAGCGCCTTCAGGCGCCGGGTGGCCGCGTTGTCGCCCAGGTCGGAGCCACTGACGCCGTAGCCGAGGTTGAGCAGCACTTCGGCAATGCCGCTCATCCCGGCACCGCCGATGCCCACGAAATGGATGCTTCTGACTTTGTGTTTCACATTCTGTCCCGTTGGATACTTTTCAAGCGGCGAGGCCGGCGCACACGTCGGCCACCCGCGCCGTCGCGTCCGGCCTGGCCCGCCCACGCGCCTTCTCGGCCATGACCAGCAGGCGCTCGCGGTTCATCTCTTGCAGCAGCGCTGCCAGACGCTGCGGCGTCAGTTCGGTTTGCGGCAGCAACACGGCCGCTCCGGCATCTGCCAGGAATCGGGCGTTGCCGGTCTGGTGATCGTCCACTGCATGGGGAAAAGGCACCAGCACGCTGGCCACGCCCACCGCCGCCAGTTCGGCCACGGTCAGGGCACCGGAACGGCAGATCACCAGATCGGCACTGGCATAGCGCTCGGCCATATCGTCGATGAAGGGCAGCAACTCGCCACTCACACCGGCAGCCTGATAGGCTGTCTTCAGGGCTTCGATCTGCTTGCTGCCGGCCTGGTGGGTCACCTGCGGGCGTTCCTCCGGCGCCAACAGCGCAAGCGCCCGCGGCATTGCCTCGTTGAGAGCCGCGGCACCCAGGCTCCCCCCCACGACGAGCACCTTGAGGGGGCCACTGCGCCCCGCAAAACGCGCGGCGGGCGGAGGCACCGCAGTGATCTCGGCGCGCACCGGATTGCCTGCCCATTCACCCTTCTTCAAAACATCAGGGAAACCCGTAAGCACCTTGTCGGCCACGCCCGCCAGCACCCGGTTGGCGAGTCCGGCAACCGAGTTCTGTTCGTGCACCACCACCGGCTTTCCCAGCAGCGCAGCCATCATGCCCCCCGGGAAAGTGACATAGCCCCCCATGCCGAGCACCACATCCGGCTTGACCCGGCGGATCTGGCCCAGCGCCTGGGCAAAACCACGCATCAGGTTGAGCGGCAGCAACAGCTTGCGCAGGAGCCCCTTTCCACGCAGGGCCGTGAAGCGCACCCAGGCCACTTCATAGCCACTGGCTGGCACGATCCGCGCCTCCATGCCGTCCGGGTTGCCCATCCACACAACCTTCCAGCCGCGGTCACGCAAGGCATCCGCGACGGCTAGACCGGGGTAGATATGGCCGCCCGTACCGCCGGCCATGACCATCAGGGTCGGCATCAAGCGTTGCCCCCGCGCATGATCTGCCGGTTCTCCCAGTCGATCCGCAACAGGATCGCCAGGGCCACGCAGTTGGCCAGGATGCCCGAGCCACCAAAACTCATCAGCGGCAAGGTCAAACCCTTGGTGGGCAGCAGGCCCATGTTGACGCCCATATTGATGAAGGACTGCACGCCGATCCAGATGCCGATGCCCTGGGCCACGAGGGCCGCATAGGTGCGCTCGAGCGTCACCGACTGCTTGCCGATGGCGAAGGCCCGCTGAATGATGACGGCGAAGAGGGCCACAACCAGAAAGACGCCGACAAAGCCGAGCTCTTCGGCAATCACGGCCAGGAGGAAGTCGGTGTGGGCCTCGGGGAGATAGAAGAGCTTCTCGATGCTGCCGCCAAGCCCGACCCCGAACCACTCCCCCCGCCCGAAGGCGATCAGGGCATGGGACAGCTGATAGCCCTTGCCGTAGGCATCCTGCCACGGGTCCATGAAGCCCAGGATGCGCTGCCGCCGGTACTCGGAGAAGGTGATCAGCAGTACGAAGCCGATGGTCGCAACGATGGCCAGCAGGACAAACAAGCGCACATTGATGCCGCCCAGGAAGAGCACGCCGAAGGCGATGGCCGTGATCACCACGAAGGCGCCAAAGTCCGGCTCCTTCAGCAGCAGGAAACCCACGAACAGGATCACCCCGGCCATGGGCATGAAACCCTGCTTGAAGCTACCCATCAGCGGCAGCTTGCGGGCGGTGTAATCGGCGGCATAGAGCGCGGCAAAGAGCTTCATCAGCTCCGAGGGCTGCAAATTCACCACGCCCAGGGGTAGCCAGCGGCGGGCGCCGTTCACGTCACGCCCGATGCCGGGGATCAGCACGATCAGCAGCAAGACGACACCCGCGATGAACAGCCATGGCGCCATCTCCTGCCAGGCACGCATGGGAATCTGGAACACCACCACCCCGGCGATCACTCCGATGGCCAGGAAGACGGCGTGGCGGATCAGGAAATAGGCCGGTTGATGGCCGAACATGCGGCTGCCTTCGGCCGTCGCAATGGAGGCCGAAAAAACCATCACCAGGCCGAGCAGCAGCAGGGCTGCGGCCGACCAGATCAGCGCCGGATCGAGTTCCCGCGGTTGCCCGTTGGGGCGCAGCAGTCGCCCGACCGCCCGACCGGTTGCCGGGGCGGTGTCGCCAAGGCCGTAGCGGGCAAAAAAACCGGAGAGGCTGGCGGCAAGTTTCATGCGGGGCGCACTCCGGGAAGACGGCGCACCGCGTCGATGAAGACCTGGGCGCGATGGGCGTAGTTGCGGAACATGTCGAGACTGGCACAGGCAGGGGACAACAGCACCACGTCGCCGGCCTGGGCCCGGGCGTTGGCCTCGAGCACGGCCGCGTCCATGTCTGCAGCGTGAATCAGGGGCACTTCACAGCCGTCCACGGCCACAGCAATGGTGTCGGCATCGCGCCCGATCAGTACGACGGCGCGGGCATAGCGGGCAAAAGCATCCTTCAGGGGGGAGAAATCCTGCCCCTTGCCATCCCCACCGGCAATCAGCACCACCTTGCAACGCAGCCCTTCCAGAGCCGCCACGGTAGCGCCAACGTTGGTGCCTTTGGAGTCGTCGTAGTAGCTCACTCCGTCGCTGCGCTCGGCCACCTTCTCGACCCGGTGGGGCAAGCCGCGAAAAGCCTTCAGGGCGGCGATCATCGGCTCCCGGGGCAGGTCGGCGGCTTCACCCAGGGCCAGCGCCGCCAGGGCGTTGGCCACGTTGTGGCTCCCGGCCAGGGGAAGCTCGGTGCGGCGCAGGAGCCGTTCGGCTCCCCGGGCAAGCCAGTCACCACCATCGGCATCGATCACGCCGAAGTCGTCGGGGCCGGTGGGCACATCTACACCAAAGGTGAACACCCTGCGTCCGGGCACGGCCATGGCGGCCACCCGGGCATCCTGCCGATTGAGCACCTGCACACCGCTACCCTGGAACACCGCCGCCTTGGTGCTGGCATAGTCGTCCAGGCCGGCATAGCGGTCGAGATGATCGTCGGTCACATTGAGCACCGTCGCCGAAACGGCCTGCAGGGCGGGGAAGGTTTCCAGCTGGAAACTGGAGAGTTCCAGCACCCAGGCCGCTGGCGGAGACAGGCCGGCATCCTGGCGCGCCATCAGCACATCCAGTGCGGCGGGGCTGATGTTTCCCGCCACCACCCCATCCAGGCCGGTCGCCTTGACCATCTCGCCGAGCAGGGTGGTGGTGGTGGTCTTGCCGTTGGTACCGGTGATGGCAATGACAATGGGCCGTGGCTGCAGGCTAGGCTGTGCCAGTGCATCGGCCAGCAGATCCATCTCCCCGATCACGGGAATCCCCCGCGCACGGGCGGTGCTCACCAGGGGCTGACGGGGGTCGAGCCCCGGGCTGATGGCGATGCGGCTAACGCCGTCCAGCAGGCCATCCGAAAACGGCCCGGTGATGACTTCCGCCGCAGGCACCTCGCTGCGCAGGCGCTCCACGCCCGGCGGAGTCTCACGGGAATCGGCCACACGCAGGGCAGCGCCCTGACGGGCAAGCCAGCGGGCCATGGCCAGGCCGGACTCGCCGAGGCCGAGAACGAGGGTGAGAGACGAGGTGGAGGCCATGTCCGGTCAGCGCAGCTTGAGGGTGGACAGGCCAAACAGCACCAGCATGATGGTGATGATCCAGAAACGGACGACCACCTGGGTCTCCTTCCAGCCTCCCAGCTCATAGTGGTGGTGCAGGGGCGCCATGCGGAAGATGCGCTTGCCCCCTGTGTATTTGAAGTAGAGCACCTGCACCATCACCGACAGCGCCTCGGCCACGAACAGGCCGCCCATGATGAAGAGCACGATCTCCTGGCGCACGATCACGGCGATGGTGCCCATGGCAGCGCCCAGCGCCAGCGCGCCGACGTCACCCATGAAGACCTCTGCAGGGTAGGCGTTGAACCACAGGAAGCCGAGCCCCGCGCCGGCGATGGCGCCGCAGATCACGGCCATCTCGCCGGCACCCGGGATGTAGGGCACGCCCAGATACTTGGAGAAACCCATGTGGCCGGCCACGTAGGCAAAGATCGCCAGCGCGGCGCTGACCATCACGGTGGGCATGATCGCCAGGCCGTCGAGGCCATCGGTGAGGTTCACCGAGTGGCTGGTGCCGTTGATGACAAAGTAGGTCAGGATGATGAAGCCCAACACGCCCAAGGGGTAGCTCACCGCCTTGAAGAAGGGCACGATCAGCTCGAGCTGGGCCGGCAGGGTGGCGGTGAGCCCCAGGAAGGTGGCGGCGGCCAGGGCGATGGCCGAGGTCCAGAAATACTTCCAGCGGCTCGCCAGCCCCTTCGGGTCACGGTACACCACCTTGCGCCAGTCATCGACCCAGCCAACCGCGCCGAAACCGAGGGTGACGAAAAGGACGACCCACACGTACTTGTTGCTCAGATCACCCCACAGCAGGGTGGTGACCGAGATGGAAATCAGGATCAGCGCGCCCCCCATGGTCGGCGTACCGGCCTTGGTGAGGTGCGACTTGGGGCCATCGTCGCGCACCGCCTGCCCGATCTTCTTGGCGGCCAGCCAGCGGATCACCGGCGGCCCGAAGACCAGCGACAGGAGCAGCGCAGTGCCCGCCGCAAGCATGGTGCGCAGGGTGATATAGCCGAACACGTTGAAAAAACGCGCGTCCTTGCCAAGCCACAGGGCCAGTTCAAGCAGCATGGTGCATCTCCGCTTGCCTTACGGAAGAAACTGCACCCCTATCTGCGCTACACACAATCATCAAACCTTCTCCGCGATGGCGTCCACGACCCGTTCCATCTTCATGAAACGCGAGCCCTTCACGAGCACCACCGTATCTGTATTCATCTCCGCCTTCACCGCAGCAACGAGATCGTCGAGCCGGGTGAAGTGGTGTCCGCCGTCCCCGAAGTTGCGCGCGGCAACCTCGCTCATCTCACCCAACCCAAAGAGGAAATCGACGCCTTCACTCTTGGCATAGCCCCCGATCTCGTCGTGGTACTGGAAACTCTGATCGCCAATTTCACCCATATCGCCAATGACCAATATCTTGCGGCCCGGCGTGGCGGCCAGCACCGCGATCCCGGCGCGCATGGAGTCCGGATTGGCGTTGTAGCAATCGTCGATCACCACCGCACCACCCAGCCCCTTGCGCAGATGCAGGCGCCCTGGGGTTCCAGCATAGCCGCCCAAACCATCCCCAACCGCGTTGAGGGACATGCCCGCGGCCAGACAGGCCGCTGCCGCCGCCAGGGCATTGCGCACGTTGTGCTGGCCCGGCACCTGCAGACGGAACTGGATCACGCCCTTCGGCGAGTTCAGCACCACATCGCTGGCAAAACCATGGGTAGTACACCGGGCACTGACGTCCGCGTCGGGCGACAGGCCGAAGGTCAGGGTACGGCGACCGGCATTGGCCGACTTCCAGTAGGCCGCAAACGGGTCATCCGCGTTGATCACCGCCACGCCATCGGACGACAGGCCATCGTAGATCGCGCCTTTCTCCCGGGCCACCTCGTTGACACTGCCCATCCCCTGAAGGTGGGCGCGCTGGGCGTTGTTGACGATGGCCACGGTGGGCCTGGCCAGATGGGTGAGATAGCCAATCTCGCCAGGACGGTTCATGCCCATCTCGATCACGGCCGAACGATGGTTGCCAGACAGGCGCAGCAGCATCAGCGGCAGGCCGATATCGTTGTTCAGGTTGCCCTTGGTGGCCAGCACAGCCAGGTCGGGGTCGAAACCGTCGATGCGGGCCTGGGCACGCAGGATCGCCGCACACATCTCCTTGACGGTGGTCTTGCCGTTGCTTCCAGTGACGCCGATCAACGGCAGATCAAAGCGACTGCGCCAACCGGCGGCAAGGCGCCCCAGCCCCAGGCGGGTGTCCTCGACGACCAGCAGCGGCAAGGGCACCGGATGGGTCGCGGCCCAGGCACGGTCGACCATTGCGGCAACGGCCCCCTGGGCCGCCACGACATTGACGAACTCGTGGCCGTCGAACCGATCGCCACGCAGGGCCACGAACAGCTGTTCGGGCTGAATGGCACGGGAGTCGGTGCTCACGGAACGGAAGGCGACGCTTCCGCCCACTGCGGTACCGCCGGTGGCCAGCGCGGCCTCCTGGAGATCCATCATGAAAGGGCTCCCTGGGCGTCGTTCCAGGCTTGGAGAGCAGCACGGGTCTGCTCCACATCGGAAAAGGGGTGGCGCACGCCGTTGATCTCCTGGTAGGGCTCGTGCCCCTTGCCAGCGATCACGACCACGTCATCGGCAGCTGCAGCAAGGATGGCGCGGCGGATCGCCTCGGCCCGATCCGGCACCACGGCGGCCTCGGGACCCGCTCCGGCAACGATGTCGCGAAGGATCTGGTCGGGGTCTTCAGCCCGGGGGTTGTCGCTGGTCAGCACCACCTGGTCGGCCAGGCGATGAGCAAGCTCTCCCATCATGGGACGCTTGCCCGGATCACGATCGCCGCCACAGCCGAACACGCAGACAAGCCGGCCATTACGCGCCTTTACGGTCGCCCGAACAGCAGTAAGCACCTGTTCGAGTGCATCAGGGGAGTGGGCGTAATCCACGACCACCAGAGGCTCACCGATACCGCCCAGGGTCTGCATGCGCCCCTGGGGCGGGGTGAGGCCTTCGGCCACCATTGCCGCGTCTTCGAGGGTAAAACCGGACGCAATCAACGTGCCGATGACGGCAAGCAGGTTTGATACATTGAACTGGCCAACCAGATGCGGGTACATGTCGGCAGCGTCATTGCCACAGCGGGCCGTGAAACGGATCCCGGCCGCCGTAGTGGTAAGTCGGTCGGCCACCAGCAGGCGATTGACCGGCGCCGCGTCGGCATTGCTCGCGAACAGGGTGTAGCCGATGACCTCAAGGCCTTTGCCAGCCAGACGGCGGGCCTGCTCCATGCCGAAACGGTCGTCGAGATTGAGCACCACGGAGCGCAAGCCCGGCATGTCGAACAGGCGGGCCTTGGCGATGCCGTAGTTCTCCATGTTGCCGTGATAGTCCAGATGATCGCGGGTGAGGTTGGTGTGCACGGCCACGTCGAAGCGCAGGCCATTCAGGCGCCCCTGATCGAGACCAATGGAGGAGACCTCCATGGCCACGGCATCAGCCCCCGATTCCCGGAACTGGGCGAGAGTCTGATGGACGGTCAGGCTGTCCGGTGTGGTGTTGAGGCTCTCCGAGAGGGCCCCGGGATAGCCGATGCCCAGGGTGCCGATGACGCCACATTTGCGACCGAGGGCGGCAAAGGCCCTGGACAGCCACTGGGTCACTGAAGTCTTGCCGTTGGTACCGGTCACGCCCACGGTCCACAGGGTCTCGGACGGGCGGCCGTACACTTCGTTGGCCAGATGGCCGGACAGTGCCGAGAGCCCCTCTACTGCCAGATTCGGCACCGGTAGGCGCTCGTCCCAAGTAAAGCCGTCCTGCTCCCAGAGCACCGCTGCAGCACCGGCATGAACGGCGCTCTCGATGAAGCGGCGACCATCCACACGCAGCCCCGGGAAGGCCAGGAACACATCACCCGCCCGTACCTGGCGGGAATCGGCACACAGGCGCTGGGGCTTCACCCCTCTCGCGGCAAGCTCGTCGAGGACGCGACGGACCTGGTTTTCCGTATGCGCCAAGCTCACATGGCCTCCCGCGCGACAGGCTGGGACACGCCCTGACGGGCCACCTGCAGCGGCTTGAGCGGCGCATCGGGCGCCACCCCCAGCGAGCGCAGTGCGCCCGCGGTTACCTGGGAGAAGATCGGGGCAGCCACGTCACCTCCGTAGTGCTTGCCGTTGCTGGGCTCATCAATCATGACCGCAACAATCAGGCGCGGGTCGGAGATCGGCGCAATTCCGACGAAGGAGGCGACATATTTATGTGCGTAACGTCCGCCTACCAGCTTCATGGCGGTGCCAGTCTTGCCACCGACACGGTAGCCTGGCACCCCGGCCTGGGGTGCCGTACCGCCCTGTTGCACGACCATCTCAAGCATCTGCCGCACTTCCCGGGCCGTCTGCGGCGAGAAGACACGGGTGCCATGCACCGGGGGTGCATCCAGTCGGGACAGGGAGAGGGGTACGATGTCGCCATCGCGGGCAAACACCTGATAGGCGTTGGCCATCTGCATCAGATTGACCGACATGCCGTGACCATAGGACATGGTGGCCTGCTCAATGGGCCGCCAGGCCTTGGCCGGACGCAGGCGCCCGCCCACCTCACCCGGAAAACCGAGCTTGAGCGGGGAGCCGAAACCGAGATCGTCCAGCATTTTCCACATGGTCTCCGGCGGAAAGCTCAACGCCATCTTGGCAGCACCGATGTTGGACGACTTCTGGATGACCTGGGCCACCGACAGGGCACCATGGGGGTGAGCATCGGAAATGGTGGCAGAGCCGATGGTCATCCGGCCCGGTGCACAGTTGATGATGGTATTGGCCGTGACCTTGCCCTTATCGAGAGCCATTGCGGCGGTGAAGGGCTTCATGGTCGAGCCGGGCTCGAAGGTATCGGTCAAGGCCCTGTTGCGCAGCTGATCACCGGTCAGCTTGACCCGATTGTTCGGGTTGTAGGTCGGGGCGTTGGCGAGGGCCAGCACTTCACCGGTCTTGGCATCCAGCACAACCACACCACCGGCCTTGGCCTTGTGGTCGTTCATGGCCTGCTTGAGCGCCGCATGGGCGAGATACTGGATCTTGTTGTCAATGGACAGCGCGACCTCGCGCCCATCCTGGGGCAGACGGATCGACTGCACGTCCTCCACCACATTGCCTCGCCGGTCCTTGACCACCCGGCGGGAGCCTGGCTTGCCGGCCAGCTGGGACTCGAAGGCCAGTTCGATACCCTCCTGGCCCTTGTCATCAACGCCGGTAAAACCCAGCACATGGGCCATTACGTCGCCACCGGGGTAAAAGCGACGATATTCGCGCTGATCATGGATGCCGGGCAGTTTGAGGGCCGCGATGCGATCCGCCAGCTCCGGCGAAACCTGGCGCTTCAGGTAGACAAAATCCTTCTCGCTCGACAGCTTCTGATTGAGCTCATTGACGCCAACCTCCAGCAGGCCGGCCAGCTGGCGAGTCTGGGATGGGTCAAGGCGGGCGTCTTCGGGGATCGCCCAGACCGACTTGACGGGCGACGACACCGCCAGCACGTCACCCTGCCGGTCGGTGATCTTGCCACGAGTGGCAGGCACCTCGAGCACCCGCGCGTAGCGCGACTCACCCTTGGCCTGCAGAAACTGGTCATGCACGCCCTGCAGATAAGCCGCCCGCCCCACCAAGGCCAGGGAGCCACCGAGCAGACACAGCAGAACAAAGCGCGGCCGCCAGGCCGACAACTCGGAACGCAGGAGGGGGTTGTGATTGAAGGTGACGCCCTTCTTGACCTTTTTCATGGCCGCTCCTCGATTGCGATGATCTGCCCCGACTGCGGGGGGCGCATCGCGAGCTTCTCGCGAGCGAGTTTCTCGATCCGGGCGTGAGCGGCCCAGGTGCTCTGCTCCAGCTGCAACTGCCCCCACTCGACTTCGAGCTGATGGGAGCGCTGCTGCTCGCGCTCGACGGCGGAGTAGAGCTTTCGAGCCTGGTGTTGCGAAGCAACGACGCCCAGGCTGCTCGCCACCACCAGCATCACGAGGAATCCGGTCAGACGGGCCATGTCACGCCTCCATCCGTTCGGCAATCCGCATCACCGCGCTGCGGGAGCGGGTATTGGCTGCCACCTCTGCATCGGACGGACGTACCGGCTTGCCCACCAGCCCCAGCCGGGGCTTGGGCAGATCGGCCGCACGCACCGGCAGACGCGCCGGCAACTGGGGCGGCCGCGACTCGTCACGCATGAAGCGCTTGACGATGCGATCCTCAAGGGAGTGAAAGCTGATCACCACCAGACGGCCTCCGGCCGCCAGCGCTGCCACAACCTGGGGCAGAACTAGCGACAGCTCCTCAAGTTCTTGATTGACGCAAATCCGTAGAGCCTGGAAGGTGCGCGTCGCGGGGTGCTGACCCGGCTCGCGTGTGCGGACCGTTTTTTCCACGAGCGCGGCAAGCTGTCCAGTGGTTGCAACATGCCCCCCTGCCCGAGCAGCAACAACCGCCTTTGCAATCTCATAAGCAAACCGTTCTTCACCGTATTCCCTCAGCACGCGGGTTATGTCTGCAACCGGCGCTTCCGCCAGCCACTCCGCCGCGGTCACCCCGCGGGTCGTATCCATTCGCATATCCAGCGGCGCATCGAACCTGAAGCTCATGCCCCGCTCGGCTTCGTCCAGCTGGGGAGACGACACCCCCAGATCCAGCAGAACGCCATCCACCTGTTCCACACCCCGCTCCGCCAGCGCTGCCGCAAAATCCGAGAACGGCGCATGCACCAGCTCAAAACGGGGGTCCTGCACTGCCTGCCCGGCAGCTACCGCCACAGGATCACGATCAAACGCAATCAAGCGCCCCGACGGCCCCAGTCGGGCCAGAATCGCCCGGCTATGGCCGCCACGACCAAAAGTGCCGTCCACGTAGATACCGTCCGGCCGAATGGCCAGCGCCTCCACTGCCTCGTGCAGCAGCACGGTGATGTGCGATGCGGCGCTCACAGCGGCAGGGTTTCCCAGCCCGCCGGCATGAGATCGGCGCCCAGGGCGAAGATCTGCTCCTGCTGCTTCTGCCAACCCGCATCCGACCACAACTCGAAGTGGTCGCCCTGCCCCACCAGGTGCACCTGTTTTTCCAGCAAACCAAAACTACGCAGCTCCGGTGCGATCAGCACCCGACCAGCCGAATCCATTTCCTCCTCCCGGGCAAAGCCCACCAGAAGGCGCTTGAGCAGGGCGGATTGATGATCAAGGCTGGAACCCGCAAGAACCTTGTTGCGGATCGGCTCCCACGCAGGAGCGGGGTAGATCAGGAGACAGCGATGGGGATGAGCCGTGAGGACCAGCTGATTCTCGGCGAGCTTGGCAAGCGCGTCCCGATGCCGCGCCGGTATCGCCAGGCGACCCTTCGCATCGAGAGTGAGCGCTGCTGCGCCTTGAAACATGATTCCCCCACTTCTTCACCCGGACGAGCAGGAAAAACTCACTTTCTCCCACTTTCGTCCACTTCGCCCCACTTTAGAGCAAAAGAAATAGGCGGTCAAGCTGACCGGAACGTAAATCTCTTTTGGACACAAGCACTTAGAGGACGAAGCCAAGCTTTGGAGGAAATCCGCTTATAAATCAATGGCCATAGAAAACATTGCAAAAGTGCTTGATTAATCGCTGCGGACCAGCCATCGGATAGAGGGAGCCATCCCCCTTCAGGGCCCTGGAGGTAAAAAAGCGTTTCGCAGCGCAACATTGCGCAACAAAACAGCCAATACGTGGGGAAAAGTGGAGTGAATCGGGGAGTTGGGAAGTCCGCCGATAAGCCGGGTTCTGTCGAGCGAGCCAATCCGGAAACCGGCCCGCCGGGCAATCATTCCTCTGGTCGACGCGTTGCCGCGCCGCTCTAGCAGCCTACCCGGGGACTCCGCGAGCAGCGTCAGCGTCCCCCTATTTGGCCTTGCCCCGGATGGGGTTTACCGTGCCGTCCGTGTCACCACGTCCGCGGTGGGCTCTTACCCCACCGTTTCACCCTTGCCTGATCTCCGTGAGGAGCCATCGGCGGTCTGCTCTCTGTTGCACTTTCCGTCGCTTTCACCCGAAGGCTATGGCGCCCGGCCGTTAGCCGGCATCCTGCTCTATGGGGCCCGGACTTTCCTCGATGCGCGAACACACCGCGATTGCCTGGCGAACTTCCCGGGTCGGAGTATAGCCGCTGGCGCCCGGCCGCGCCCCGGAATCAGTCGCCGCCGCGCAGATCCGCCGCCTGTTCGATGACCTCGGCAATGATGCAATCCAGGCGGGAGCGGAACTCGGGGGCTCGGGCGTCCCCCCAGGCCGTGATCGTTTCACCTACCGAAATACCCACATCCAGTTCGCCGCACCCCTCGCTGCCTGCCAAGCCGGGCAGACGACCGGCCACACGCCGCCCCAGACGCCCGCCGCCAGCAAAGACCACCACCACATCATCGGAGCGTCGGTCCACCCCCAGACTGCGAACACCGATGGCCCGCAACGCCGGGCCGTGGCGGGCCTCGACGTGCTCGGCAATGGCCGGATTGTTGGACGGACGCCCCGTTTCAGCGTCATTCCGCTGAAGAAAAAGCACGATCGCCACCGCCAGCAGGGTCACGATGCAGAGGGTAAGGACCAGTTTTCTTACATCCATCGCACAACACTGTAAATAGAGGACTCAACATTCTCCCCAGTCGGGAGCTCCAGCGCAGCCAAATCGGACACATTCGTGATGCTGTTGGCAGGCTAGCTGATTTTTCCGATCGCCCCCTGCTTGCATCTGCTTACGTCTGTGAAGCGCCAATACACACATGATCGTGCTTCTGGTGCTGCAATGAGCATGCAGCCCCCTACCGGAGCCCTATATGTACGCACCACTTGTCCGCTCGACCACAACGCTCCTTACCCTGTCCATGGCCATCGCCGGCACCCTGGCCACCGCGCCCGCCGAAGCGGGCGGACGACATGGAGGACCTCCAGGGGGCTATTCGTCTGGTCACTGGCATCACGGCCGCCACAACGATCTCAACAGCCTGTGGTGGATTGCCGGCGCGGGTCTGTTGCTGTATCCATTTGTCGCCCAAGCACGGCCCGTGGTCATAGCGCCGCCCGAACCGATCGTGGTCCCGCCCGCGCCGGCCGCGCAGAACTGGTATTACTGCGATAGCGCAAGAGCCTACTACCCTTATGTGGAAAGCTGCGCCGAAGGCTGGCGGGCCGTACCCGCCGCCCCGCCCGCAACACAGACACCGACCCAGGCCACGGGCGGCACCTGGTACTACTGCGACGCAGCCGGCGCCTACTACCCCTATGTCCAGGAATGCCCGTCCGGCTGGCGCACAACACCGGCTGCCCCCGGAAACTCCACCCCTCAAGGAGCCCGGCGATGAGACAGCTCGCCCCTCTCGCCCTGCTGGCACTGCTAGCCGGCTGCGCCAGCCTACCGGACGGCCCCCGGGTCGCCGTGATGCCAGCCCCCAACAAACCCTTCGACGTGTTCGTCGCCGACGACCGCCTGTGTCGCAGCTTCGCAGCCCAATCCATCGGCACGTCGCCCAATGAGCTCGCCAGCCGCAATCTCGTCGACAACGCCGTCGCCGGCACCGCCATCGGCGCGGCTGCGGGCGCCCTCGCCGGCGGTCAGCACGGCGCCGCCACAGGTGCAGCCATCGGCATGGTGGCCGGCACCGCCAGCGGTGCCGGCCAGTCCTCGCTGAGTGGCAGCGAAGCCCAGCGCCGCTACGACATTGCCTACCAGCAATGCATGTACGCCAAAGGCAACCAGCTCCCCGGCAACGCTTACCTCTATCGGGCAACACCACTCCCACCGCAGACCTCCCCCCATCCGCCCCCTCCGCCCCCGCCACGCTGATACACCCGCCGCGGATGACTTCCCCTGCGCTGTCCGGCACAATCCCGGCGCAGGAGATTCCCCATGAAATTTGATGTACTCGTCGTAGGTGCCGGGCTTGCCGGCGCTGCCCTCGCCGCCGCCCTGCGCGGAAGCCGTCTCAAGGTCGGCATCGTGGAAGCCCGCCCCCCGGCCCGACCCACGGGCTGGGACCCCCGCATCTACGCCATCAGCGCTGCCAACGTGGACTTTCTGTCCTCCATCGGCATCTGGCAGCACCTGGATCCCCAGCGCCTGGCGCCTGTGTACGACATGGAAATCCATGGCGACGCCGGCGGCCGGCTGGATTTTTCAGCCTATGACTGCGGCCTGCGCGAGCTCGCCTGGATCCTGGAATCCAGCCAGATGCAGCTGGAACTGTGGGAAACGGTCAAGCGTCAGCACAACGTCAGCCTGCTCTGCCCAGCCGCCCCCACCTCACTCGCAATCGAAGAAGACGCCGCCTACCTGACGCTTGAGGACGGCCGTCGCCTGGAGTCCAGGCTCATCGTCGCAGCAGATGGCCGGGATTCGTGGGTACGCCAGGCCGCTGGCATTGGCGCCCACAACACGCCCTATGACGAGAAAGGCGTAGTCGCCAACTTCCGCTGCGAAAAGCCCCACCGCAACACCGCCTTCCAGTGGTTCCGCGAGGATGGCGTGCTGGCTTACCTGCCTCTGCCCGGTGACTACATGTCCATGGTCTGGTCGGCTCCCGACGCCCTCGCCGACGAGCTCGTCGGCCTCTCGCCGGAAGTGCTCGCGGCCCGCGTCAGCGAAGCCGGTGCGTTCCGCCTGGGCGCCCTGGAAACCGTCACCGCCGCCGCCGCCTTCCCGCTGCGCCTGATGCGTGTCGAAACCGTGGTCAAGCCGCGCCTGGCCCTGATCGGCGATGCCGCCCACGCCATTCACCCCCTGTCAGGGCATGGCATCAACCTGGGCTACCAGGACGCCCGCGTCCTCGCCGAGCAGCTGGCTCAGCTCGACAGCTGGCGCGACCCGGGCGAGCTGTCCATCCTGCGCGCCTACGCCCGCGCCCGGGCCGAAGAGACCGCCCTGCTCCAGTACACCACCCACGGCCTCAACCGGCTGTTCAAGCCCGCGGATCCGCTCCTGTCAGGTCTGCGCAATCTTGGACTGAACCTCACCAACCGTCTGCCGGTCGTACGCAACGCACTGGTCCGATACGCCATTGCCGGCCGTTTCTGACTGCGCTCACGCCTCACCTGCCCTTTGCCTCACCTGCCCCTTTGCCTCACCCGCCTTTCCCTGGAGATTCCCGGATGAAATTCCCCCTCGTACGTTCGCTGCTCGCCACCCTCTTGCTCGCAGCGGGCGTCGCCCACGCGGCCGATGAAAGCTCGGTCAAGAAGAATGTCGAGAACTTCCTCAACGCCCCCGCCGTGGAGAGCATCAAGAAAACCTCCTACGGCGGCTTGTACGAAGTCGTACTGAAGTCGGGAGAGCTGCTGTACACGGACGCCAACGTCAGCTTCCTGATCGATGGCAGCCTGATCGACGCCAAGACCCGCAAGAACATCACCCAGGCACGCATGGCCCAGCTGATGAAGATCGACTTCGCCACCCTGCCCCTCGACCAGGCCATCAAACAGGTGAAAGGCAACGGCAAGCGGGTGATCGCCAGCTTCGAAGATCCCAACTGCGGCTACTGCAAGCGCCTCGCCAAGGATCTGCTGAGTCTCAAGGATGCAACGGTGTACACCTTTCTGTACCCGATCCTGAGCCCCGACTCCACCGAGAAATCGAAGAATATCTGGTGCGCAAAGGACAGGGCCGCCGCCTGGAATGACTGGATGACCGCCGGCAAGACGCCTGCCGCGGCGGCCGCAGGTTGCGACACCAGCGCCATCGACAAGAACGTCGCGCTCGGCCAGAAGATCAAGGTCAGCGGCACCCCGACGATCTTCACCGCCGATGGCAATCGCCTGCCCGGCGCCGTGCCCCTGGCCCAACTGGAACAGGCCATGACCCAGGCAGCCGGCGGCAAGTAAACCTTCGGAACATCAGGGCCGGCCAGGGCACACAGCCCACCGGCCGGCGCCACTCAGGCCGCTTCGCGGGGCTGGCGCTGCCTCACCACCGGTAGGCAGTGGACTGCCGGGCGGCCGATACGGTAGCCCTGCAAGAAGTCCACATTCGCATCCTGGGCCACCTGCAACTGCAGGGGATTCTCGATGCACTGGCACACCACACTCGCCCCCAGACGACGAATTTCTCCGCTGAGCTCGGTCATCACCCGCTTGGCCAGGCTCAAATGCCCGGCGTGGCCGATCAGGCTGCGGTCCAGCTTGACGATATCCGGCGACAAGGCCTCCAGGCGATCCAGGCAAGCGGTGTGACGACCGAAGTTGTCGATCGCCACCCGGTAACCCCGCTCCTGGTAGGCCGCGATGACCGACCTGAGGCGCGACAAGCCATCGAAACCGTCATCGGACACCTCCAGCACGATCCGCTCGGGCGTCAGGCCGCAGCGCGCCAGGATGCTCTCGAACACATGCCCATGATGCTCACGCACCACCCGCAGCAACTGCGGATGAATGTTGAGGGCCAGGAAACCGCCGCGCTGCTCCCGCTCCAGCAGAAAATTGAGGGCGTGCAGGGTACGCACCAGCCGATCCAGGTAAACCAGTTCGTGATCGTCGGATGCCTCCAGGAAAACCCCCTGGCTTGGCCCGCCGGCCCACTCCCCCGCCAGCACCTGAAGATACGCCTCGTGGCCAATCACCTGCCCGCTGACTCGCTCGACCACCGGCTGAAACAGGGAGCCGAGCACGTTGCCACGAAACTGCGCCCGAACCTGCCCGCTCACAATCGCGAAGCAGTCCTCCTCCCCCACGCTGTGGGCAAGTCGATTCCGCTTGTTGAAATAGTGAACCAGTTCGGTGAGGGGCACGGTGGTCTCCGTAGGCATGCAGATCGGATCGCGTCAATGAACAGGGACGCGAGCTTCGCACGATAGCCAGGGCCAACGTGTCAGCGAACCAAGAATTTACGCAAAAGTTATTACAAATCTACGCTTTCACTCATCCGGGCTATCGCGGAATCTGATCCCTGGGCCATAAGACCCACATTTCGCCCTTCTGACGCATGCGACCGGCAAGGGCACCCGCCTCGGCCCCGAAGCCCCAGAAGAAATCCCCGCGCACACCACCCTTGATCGCACTCCCCGTATCCTGGGCCAGCATCAGGCGACGCAGGGGCTGGGCGCTGTTAGGCTGAGTTGTGGCCAGAAACACCGGCGCCCCGAGGGGAATGCTGCGCGGATCCACGGCCAGGCTGCGCCCCTCGGTCAGCGGCTGCCCCAGCGCACCCACCGGACCACCGCTGGACTGGGCCACCTCGCGGAAGAAGATGTAGCTCGGATTGGCGTTGAGCATCTCCTGCAGGCGCCCGGGGTTGGCCCGCGCCCAGCTCTTGATACCCTCCATCGACGCCTGCTCCAGCTTCATCTCGCCCTTGTCCACGAGCCAGCGTCCGATGGACTGATAGGGATGACCATTGGCATCGCCATAGGCCAGCCGTACCACACTGCCGTCAGGCAACTGGACCCGCCCGGAACCTTGCACCTGGAGGAAGAACAGCTCGACGGCATCTTCGGCATACAGCAGGGTCTTGCCGGCAAAGCGCTCGGCCTGGCGAGCCACGTCGGCGCGGGTGTAATAGGGCACGACCCGGTTGCCCGCCAGACGCCCCCGCACCCGCTGCCCTTTGAGATCAGGAAAGACATCGCCCAGATCGATGGTCAGCAGATCGTCCGGCACACCATGCACCGGCCACGGATAGGACTTGCTGCGGCTGCGGCTGCCCTTGATCAGGGGCTCGTAATAGCCAGTGACCAGTCCCTCCCGGCTACCGTCCGCATTCAGCACCCGCCAGGGGCTCAGGCGTGCCTCGAAGAAACGGCGCACAGCAGCGCCCCCCGGGTTCTCCCCCTGAGCCTTCGCTGCATCGCACACCGGCCGCCACACCGCCTGCCGGCTCACCGCACGGCAAGAGGCCAGAAATGCCGGCCACGCATCCTCCACCGGATCGGCCGCCCAGCCTGGCAGATCGGACCAGTCAGCGGCCTGCAGAGGCCGGGCCAGGGCCTGGGGTGCGGGAGCCCCACCTGTCGGGGGTAGCACGGCAGGCGACACTGGCGCAGTTGCGGGTGTCGTCGGGGCGGGCGTGGTGACCGGCGCCCGGGCCGGCTCGCTCACCGGCTTGGGGGAACTGGCACAGGCCGCCAGAAGGAGCGCCGGAAAAAGAGCGGGCAGGCGGGAAAAGACAGAGAACATGGATGGGGTAAACTCGCGGCTTGCTGTCGATACCCGCCCGAGTATAACCACCGCTTTGCCGGACCGGGCCTGCGAAAGGGAACATCCATGTGGCTGATCGGCCTTGAACTCGGCGTCGTTGCCGTGCTGCTCGTGATTGTTGCCCTGGCCCTGCGCAGCCCGAAGAACAAGGATACGGACGCCCCTCCATGACCGACCTCAACCAATTTCTGGCCCGCGCCGAACGGCTCCTTGAGCGCCTGGAGCACTTTCTGCCAGCCGCCCCGCAGCCCCCCGACTGGCAAGCCTCGAGCGCCTTCCGCTGGCGACGCAAGGGCAATGCCGCCGGCCTGCAAGCCGTGCTGCACCCCCACCAGATCCGCCTTGCCGATCTGCAGGACATCGACGACAAGAAGGCCCGCATCGTCGGCAACACCCGCCAGTTCCTGAACGGCAAGCGGGCCAATAATGTCCTCCTCACCGGCGCCCGGGGCACCGGCAAGTCATCCCTGGTCAAGGCCCTGCTGACTGAATACGCCGCCGAGGGCCTGCGCCTGATCGAGGTGGACAAAGATGACCTGATCGACCTGCCCGACATCGTCGAGCTTCTGGAGGGGCGCCCGGAACGCTTCATCCTGTTCACCGACGACCTCTCCTTCGAAGACGGCGAACCGGCTTACAAGGCGCTCAAGAGCGTCCTCGACGGATCCCTGGCTGCGGTCCCCGACAACGTGCTGATCTACGCCACCTCCAACCGGCGCCACCTGATGCCGGAGTATTTCTCCGAGAACGCAGCCACCAAACACAAGGACGGCGAAGTGCATCCGTCCGAAGCCGTGGAGGAAAAGATCTCCCTTTCCGAGCGCTTCGGCCTGTGGATCTCCTTCTACCCCTTCAGCCAGGACGAGTACCTGGCGGTGGTGCGGCACTGGCTGGGCGAGTTCGGCGTGCCGGCCGAGGCCATCCCCGACGCCCGCGGCGAGGCCTTGCAATGGGCGCTGCTGCGCGGCTCCCGCAGCGGCCGGGTGGCCTGGCAGTTTGCCCGGGACTACGCGGGGCGCTTCGAACAATGAAGAAGATCGTGCATGTGGCCGCCGCCGTCATCACCCGGCCCGACGGCAGCTTCCTGGTCGGGCAGCGCGCTGCCGACACCTTCTACCCGGGCTACTGGGAGTTTCCCGGCGGCAAGGTCGAAGCCGGCGAAACCCCCCGCGACGCCCTGATCCGCGAGCTCCATGAAGAGCTCGACATGGAGGTCCTGGAAGCCTGGCCGTGGCTCACCCGCGAACACGTCTACGAGCACGCCCACGTCAATCTGCACTTCTTCGAAGTGCCGGCCTGGCGGGGCGAGATCCACGACCGGGTGCATGCGGCCCTCTCCTGGCAACAGGCCGCGACCATGGACGTCGAGCCCATGCTGCCGGCCAACGGGCCCATCATCAAGGCCCTGCGCCTGCCCCGCCGGATGGGCATCACCCAGGCCGCCGAAATCGGCATCGACACCCAGCTGGCCCGCCTCGACCAAGCCCTGGCCGGTGGCCTGCGCTTGGTCCAGATCCGCGAGCCGGGCCTGTCGCCCCCCGACCGGGAAGCCTTCGCCCGAGCCGTGCTGGCACGCACCCGGGCCGCAGGTGCCATCGCCCTGATCAATGACGACGTGGACCTGGCCACCCGCCTCGGTGCCGACGGCGTGCATCTGCCGGCCCGTCGCCTGACCGAACTCAACACCCGACCGGATCTGGAATGGGTTGGCGCCTCCTGCCACACCCGCGACGAACTGGAGCAGGCCGCCGCCCTCGGGCTCGACTACGCCCTGCTCGGCGCGGTCAAACCCACCGCCAGCCACCCTGAACGCGACGGACTGGGCTGGGCCGGCTTTGCCGACCGCATCCACACCCTTCCGCTGCCGGTGCTGGCCCTGGGCGGACTCAAGCCCGACGACCTGGACACGGCAAAAGCCCACGGCGCCCACGGCGTGGCGGGCATCCGGAGTTTCTGGCAGGGATAAGACAAAGGAAGCGGCCAGTGGGCCGCTCAGTGACGCAGATCGCGAAGGGGATCGGACTCGTCATCAAGGGGCGAATCCCCCTCAACGCGATAGCTGTCGGTGGCCCAGGCGCCCAGATCAATCAGGCGGCAGCGCTCGGAGCAGAACGGGCGCTGCGGGCTCTGGGGGCCCCAGACGACGGCGGTACCGCAGGTCGGGCACTTGACGACGCGGGGTTTGGGGGAATCGCTCACAGATTGCAGAAAGTCAGTTCGAAGGCGATGTCAGCCTCTGCCTGACGGGGCCGGGCCACCGTCTCGGCGTGCATGAAGCGCACGTTGAGGGCGTATTTGTTGGCGCTGGTCTCTGGCACGCACATGGCGGTCGAGTCCACGCGGATACGGATCATCTGGGCCGTGCGCCCCCCCATGGTCTGCTGGAAAGCGCCGCGCAGAGCCATCAGTTCTTCTGGCCGGCCACTGGCCCGCAAGAGGCGCAGCACGATGGCCAGGCCGTCACGGATGGGCAGCAGGGGATGAACCCAGGCACTCAGATCCCGCCGGCGGGATTCGACCTCGCGGTTGAGCCAGTGATGATATGAAGGCAGGTCGAATTCGCAGGCACCGCCAGGAATCGCGGCCCGGCTGCGAATGTTCATCAGCCACTCGTTCTCCCGCAGGTACTGGCCGGTCTTGCCTGCCATGGCGAGCAGGGAGGCGGACGCCTGCTCAATCTCGTAGAGGGCGCCGGACAGGGCCTCCTCGGAAATCTGCGGGTTGTTGCGGAAGGAAAGCAGGATCTGGCGCTGACGTTCGAGTTCCTGGACCAGGTCAACTTTGAGATCGGCGCGGCCGGCAACTTCAAGGATCTCGAACAGGGTCAGCAAGGCCACATGGTGCTCGAGGGAGCCTTCGGCCCGCACGAAATGCGTGACCTTTTCGAACAGCTGCTCAAGTCGTAGCAGCGTGCGGATCCTCTCATTGAGCGGATATTCGTAGGTGATCACGCGCGCGCCTGGGCCTGGATGGGGTATCGATGTATGTCTGTCTGACCGCGGCGAATCATATCACAGGGCTCCAGGCGTCGCGGCGAAGGCCAGGTAGCGGGAATGCAGCCCCGTAACCTGCGCCCGCAGGGCGTCCAGCGAGCCGGCATTGTCCACCACATCATCAGCCGCAGCGAGGCGTTCTGCTCGACTGGCCTGTGCGGCCATGATGGCACGCACCTGGGCTTCATCCAGGGCACTGCGCTGCATGACCCGGGCCACCTGGACCGCCTCAGGGCAATCCACAACGCACAGGCGCTGCACCCGCTCCCGGTAGGTACCGGACTCGATCAGCAAGGGCACGGCAAGAATGACGTAGGGCGCGCTGGCGCTCAGGCACTGACGTTCGCTTTCCTGGCGGATCATGGGGTGGAGTATGCCTTCCAGCCGTTTGCGCGCGTCCGGACTCTCAAAAGCCAGCGCACGCATGGCCGGGCGGTTCAAGGCGCCCTCCTCCGTCAAAACACCATCCCCGAAAGCGGCGGAGATGGCAGCCATGGCCGCCCCGCCAGATGCCGTGAGAAGGTGGGCGATGCGGTCGGTATCGACAATCGCTGCCCCGAGTTCACCAAAGATGTCGGCCGCAGCGCTCTTGCCGCTGCCAATACCGCCGGTGAGGCCGACAATGAAGGGCCGGGCGCTCACGGGCTGCACTCGAGACGATTGGCGCCGCGCAGACGATCGGAAAGATCACTGGCCACGGTAGCCAGACTGTCACCGGGGCCACGCACCTCGATGCGGACGACGCCCGCCCCCCGGGCTGCGATCTGCGCGCTGCGCACCCCCTTTTCCTTGAGCGCGTCGAGCAAGCGGGTGGCCGCCGCCTCGCTCTTGTAAAGACCGAGGGACACGGCAAACTGGTTGGGGCCCGGATCCTGCATGATGAACAGGTCATCCACGCCGAGACGGCGCAGCTCGGCGGCCTTTTTGTCAGCCCCTTCGCGACTGCCCTGGGCCGGGATATGCACCCACCAGGATGAGGGCGCCTCGCTGCGGGTCTCGCTGAGTTTGAAGCCCGTTCCGGCCTTGGCGATGCGTGCTGTCAGCTCCCGCGCCTGGTCGGCGCTCAACCCGGCAAACACCACGCAGGCCTGAGGCGCCACGGCCTCAGCCACCGGGGCTGGCGCGGCTGCTTTTTCAGTGGTCTTCCCGTCATCCTTCTTCTCGGTTTTCTCTTCGACGGCTTCGGGCGCGGGCTCCGGCTCTGCGGCCGGGGCAGGCTTGAGCACCACCGGCGGCGCCGCCGGGGGGCGGGCTTCCGTCATGAGACGCATCCGTTCGGGGTTCAACTGATTGCTGAGCCGCTCCGGCTCGCCATAGGACGCGGCACCGCCCAGCCAGCCCTTCCACAGGGCGAGGGCCAGCAGGTTGGCAAAGATCAGGATGATGACAGCGACACGAAGTGGGGCCATGGCAGCAAGACTAACCGATACGAGGACACGGGAAAAGGCGCCGGCACCCCGGCACCAGAAAGGCCGGCGGCACCCTAGTCGGCCCCGAGCATGCGGACCAGACCTTCGAGCACAAGATTGTCCACCTCCCGCAACGGACACTCCAGCAGGGGCGCCAGCGCAGCGGCGGCGCCACCATTGAGCAGACAGAGACTCCCCGGCTCGCCGGCAACCAGGCGGAACATGCGCTCGATGGCCCCCAGCTGGGCATGCAGGCAACCGGTCTGGATGGCATCGGCGGTACGCCGGGGGGTGCGCTCGAAACGCCCGTCGGAGAAAGGTAACTGGGCCGTGTCGCGGGCCAGGGAGAGGCGCATCAGGTCAAGGCCGGGCAATATCACGCCGCCCTGGAACACCCCCTGGCTGTCCAGCACATCGGCCGTGGTGGCGGTGCCGGAGGTGACCACCAACGCGGCCCCATCGTGAAGCGCCCGGGCCCCGACCAGGGCAGCCCAGCGGTCGGCGCCAAGGCGGGACGGATCGAGATAGGCGTTGCGCACGCCATACCCTTCGCCCAGGGGGCGTATCCACTCGGCAGCCAGACCAGCACGTTCAAGGAAGGCGCCAAGACGCCCGCCGACCGTAGCCCCGGCCACATTGGCGCCCAGCATGCGCTCGACCGACCCCAGGCTGGCGAGCACGTCGGCAAAGCCGTCGAGGGCACTGAGGAGCACGGCGCCCTGGCCACGCCAGCCGGTGCCGTCATGCAGCCCCCATTTGAGACGGGTGTTGCCCACATCGAGAAGCAGATCCATCAGGCTAGCCTCAGGGACACTTCGCCCGACAGCACACGACGCAGCCCTTCTGGCGTGTGCAACAGCAGGGCACCATCCTCGTCCACGCCAGCACAGGTGCCACTCAAGGCCTCGGCCTCGCCGATGATGCTCACCGGCAGATCGGCAAAGGCATTGCGCTGCTGCCAAGCGCCACGCAGGGCGGAGAAACCCGCGGCGGCATACACCTCAAAGAGGCGATGGAGTTGCACCAGCACCAGGCCGAGGAGTTGGCTCGCGCCGGGCGCGCGCCCCAGACACTCCGCCAGATCGGTCACGCCGGTGGCGTACTCCACCTGCGCATCGGGGGGCAGGCTCAGGTTGACGCCGATACCGACGACAGCCGCCGGCGTACGTCCGCGACCGGGCGTAAGCTCGACAAGGATGCCCGCCAGCTTGCGTCCGTGCACCAGCACGTCGTTGGGCCACTTGAGCTGCACCCCGTCGACGCCCAGTTCTTCCAGTGCCCGCGCCACGGCGAGCCCGGCCACCAGGGACAGGCCGGCCGGCACCGGCGAGCCGGGGGCGAAGCGCCACAGGGCAGAAAAGGTCAGACTGGCGCCCGGCCAGGACTGCCACACCCGCCCACGCCGCCCACGCCCCGATGTCTGCACATCGGCCGCCAGCACATGCACGCGCCCGTCATCCGGCGGCAACTGGGCCAGAAGACGGCTATTGGTGGAATCGCACTCCGCCAGGAGCACCAGTGAAAAGGCGTCGGCCAGGTCACCCAGCGCGGCCGCCACCGCCCCCGCATCGAGGGCGTCGTAATCGGAACGGTCCAAGAATCGATTCCCGGCTAATGAAAACAAGCCGGACATTATGGAGTAAGGCGAGCGCCCTGCGCAGCGGCAGCGACGCTTTGATACCTTTTCAGACCGGATCCGGATCCTCGAGCCCCAGCTCCTGGATCTTGCGGGTGATGGTGTTGCGGCCGATCCCGAGCAGCTGGGCCGCCTCAATACGCCGTCCGCCGGTGGCGGCCAGGGCACGCCGGATGAGGATGCGCTCGAAATCCTTGCTCAAGCGGTCGAAGACCTCCCCCGGGTTCTGGGCCAGGGAGCGGTCGGCTTCAGCCATCAGGGCATCGCCCCAGTTGGCCGGCTGCTCCCGGGTGGGCTGGTCTTTGAGCTCGGGGGGCAGATCCGCCACCTCCACGGTCTGGCCGGGCGCCATCACGGTAAGCCAGTGACAGAGGTTCTCGAGCTGACGCACGTTGCCGGGAAAATCCAGGCTCTGGAGGTACTTCAGGGTGCTCTCCGACAGGCGCTTGGCTTCAACGCCCAGCTCCTGGGCCGACAGGGCGATGAAGTGCTTGGCCAGGGGCGGGATGTCCTCGCGGCGCTCACGCAGCGGCGGCAGACGCAGCCGGATCACGTTGAGGCGGTGGAACAGATCCTCCCGGAACAAGCCCTGACGGACGCGCTCCTCCATGTTCTGGTGGGTGGCGGCGATGACCCGAACATTAGCCTTGATGGGCTGATGCCCCCCCACGCGGTAGAAGTTGTTGTCCGACAGCACCCGCAGCAGGCGGGTCTGCAGCTCGGCGGGCATGTCACCGATTTCATCAAGGAACAGGGTGCCGCCTTCGGCCTGCTCGAAACGGCCCCGGCGCATGGTCTGGGCGCCGGTGAAGGCACCACGCTCATGGCCAAAGAGCTCGGATTCGAGCAGATCACGGGGAATCGCCGCAGTGTTGATGGCGATGAAGGGCGCATCCTTGCGCGGGCTGTGGCGGTGCAGGGCGCGGGCGACAAGCTCTTTCCCCGAGCCGGATTCCCCGTTGATCAGCACCGTAGCATGGGACTGGGACAAGCGGCCGATAGCGCGGAAGACCTCCTGCATGGCCGGGGCCTGACCGAGAATCTCGGGCACGGCACTGAGTACCTCCTCGGAACCCGCCTGGTGGGCGCTCTCGTCGATGGCACGGCGCACCAGCTCGACGGCCTGATCCACGTCGAAGGGCTTGGGAAGATATTCAAAGGCGCCCCCCTGGAAGGCTGCCACCGCACTGTCCAGGTCGGAGTAGGCGGTCATGATGATCACCGGCATGTGCGGAAAGCGCGCCTTGACCTTGGACAACAGGGTCAGGCCGGACTCGCCGGGCATGCGGATGTCGGAGAGCAGCACCCGCGGTGCCTGGGAGGAGCTCTCCAGGGCAGCCAGCACCTCGCCGGCAGACCCGAAGCTCTTGTACGGAATCTCTTCCCGGGCCAGGGCCTTCTCCAGCACCCACCGGATGGAGCGGTCGTCATCAACTATCCAGACTGCATTCATGTCATTCACGCGCACAAGTTTGATACAGGCAAACAAAGGGGTTCAAAGGACGGAGCACCATATTGGTGCATTCCCGTCCGCTCATGATTCCAGATCCCTGGAGATCGGCAGGAAGATCGTGAAGCAGGTGCGCCCCGGGCGGGACTCCACCTCGATCGCGCCCTGGTGTTGTTCGATGAAGCTCTGTGCCAGGGACAAACCCAGGCCGCTACCGTTTTCCCGCCCGGACACAAGCGGATAGAAGATCTTGTCGCGGATACTGTCCGGAATGCCGGGGCCGTTGTCGATCACCTGCAGCTGCAGGGCCAGCTTGAAGCGGCGCTTGGCCAGGGTGACCTGGCGGGCCGCCCGGGTCCGCAGGACGATCTCTCCGTCTCCATGCAGGGCCTGGGCCGCATTGCGGGCGATGTTGAGAATCGCCTGGATGAGTTGCTCCCGGTCGCCGGTGATATAGGGCAGGCTGGTGTCGTAATCGCGCCGCACCCCCACCGACGGAAACTCCGCCAGGATCAGACGCCGGACCCGCTCCAGCACATCATGGGGATTGAGCTGGGATGGCTGCATCATCCGGTGGGACGTGAGCAGCCTGTTCATCAGGTCCTGCAGGCGATCCACCTCGGCAATGATCACCTGGGTGTATTCGCGGAGCTGCGGGTCGTCCAGTTCGCGCTCCAGTAACTGGGCAGAGCCGCGGATACCACCGAGGGGATTCTTGATTTCGTGAGCCAGATTGCGGATCAGTTCGCGGCTCGCCTGTTGTTGGTGCGCGAGCTGCTCTTCACGTGCCACCTTAAGGTGCGCGTCCATCGGACGAAACTCCAGAAGCAGGCGCGCATTGACCGAATCGACCGGTGTGACCGTGCAATCGAGCTGCAAGGTCTCCATCCCGGGGCGTACCACGGTCAGGTTGTGTCCGGTGTAGCTCCAGTTATCCCGCAGAACGTTGTTGAGTGCATTGGCCAGCCCGAGCGGCTCGCCAAGCAGGCGACGCAGGGAGTAGCCGACTATCTTGCGACTGCTCGCAGCAAACAGGTTTTCTGCCCCGGGGTTCAGATAGCGAACGATGAGTTCATCGTCCACCAGCACCACGGCAGACGACAACAGCTCGAGGCCGGCGAAGGGAGAGGCAGGGCTGGGGGACTGGTCGTTTTGCATATGGGCAGATCAATGCAAGAAGCAGACCACTTGCCCGCCCAATCATCGACACACCCGCCAGGCGCGGAGACGCCGGCGGCTAGCGGAGATTTGCGATTTCCTTGCGCAGTGCCTCGATGTTGCGCTCGTGGATCTGCATTTTGTCCTTGTAGGGCTGCAAGCGCTCAAGGGCCTTCTGGTAATTACGCTCGTCGGAGCGGACGCTTTCCTGGGCGGCAAGATCCCGTCGGGCAGCATCGAGGGCTCGCTGCTCGTTGGCCAGTTCCTCGTCGAGGATGCGGCGCCGGTCGCTGTCACGCGCCTTTTGGGTGCCCGTATCGACCTTCGGAAAACCCGCCGCAGAGGGTGATGCACTATTTTGGGGCGCCGCAGCGGGGCGAGAAGGCCCGGGCCCGGGAACGGAGGAGACGGCTTGATCGCGGGCCAGGAGGCTGCAGCCCCGACCGGAAGCCTTGGTATTGGTATAGGTGATGTGGCCGGCCTCATCGACGCACTTGTAGATGTCCGCCCAGGCCGGCGAGAAGCACAGCAAGGCAGCGAGCGAAAGGGAGATTCTCGGGATCATCGTCGGCACAGGTTATTCCGGAAGCAGGGCTAGTGTAGGGGCCGACCCGGTCAAACACAAACGCCGGCCGGAAACAAAAGGACGGGCCTGAGCCCGTCCTTGAGTAACGCACCAACCGGCCAGCAGGCTGACCGGTCCGGATCCGGAGATCAGATGGCGTAGTACATCTCGAACTCGACCGGGTGCACTTCAACGCGCAGACGGTTCACTTCTTCCTGCTTCAGGGCGATGAAGGAGTCGATGAAGTCGCTGCTGAACACACCACCGCGGGTCAGGAACTCACGATCCTTGTCGAGGGCAGCCAGGGCTTCGTCAAGGCTGGAGCAGACGGTCGGGATGAGCGCGTCTTCTTCCGGCGGCAGGTCGTAGAGGTTCTTGTCGGCGGGGTCGCCCGGGTGAATCTTGTTCTGGATGCCATCGAGGCCGGCCATCATCAGCGCGGCGAAGCACAGATAGGGGTTTGCGCCCGGATCCGGGAAACGGGTCTCGATACGGCGGGCCTTTTCGCTGTTCACGAACGGGATCCGGATGGAAGCGGAACGGTTCTTGGCCGAGTAGGCCAGCTTCACCGGAGCTTCGTAGTGCGGAACCAGACGCTTGTAGGAGTTGGTCAACGGGTTGGTGATGGCGTTCAGGGCCTTGGCGTGCTTGATGATGCCGCCGATGTAGAACAGGGCGGTCTCGGACAGGCCAGCGTAGCCGTTGCCGGCGAACAGGTTCTTGCCGTCCTTCCAGATGGACTGGTGCACGTGCATGCCGGAACCGTTGTCACCAACGATGGGCTTGGGCATGAAGGTGGCCGTCTTGCCGTACTGGTGGGCAACGTTCTGGACGATGTACTTCAGGATCTGGGTCTGGTCGGCGCGACGCACCAGGGTGTCAAACTTGGTGCCGATTTCGTTCTGACCAGCGTTCGCCACTTCGTGGTGGTGCACTTCAACCGGCACGCCGCAGGCCTCGAGAGCCAGACACATGGCGGCACGCATGTCGTTGAAGGAATCAACCGGGGGAACGGGGAAGTAGCCACCCTTCACGGCGGGACGGTAGCCGGTGTTGCCGCCTTCGTACTTGATGTCGGACGACCAGGCACCTTCTTCGGAGAAGATCTTGTGGTATGCGCCGGACATGTCCACCTTCCACTCGACGGAGTCGAAGATGAAGAATTCGGGTTCCGGACCAAAGAAGGCGGTATCGCCGATACCGGAGGACTTCAGGTAGGCCTCGGCACGGTTGGCGATGGAGCGCGGGTCACGGTCGTAGCCCTTGCCGTCGGCCGGATCGATAACGTCACAGGACAGGACCAGGGTGGTCTCATCGAAGAACGGGTCGATGTAGGCGGTGTTGGGGTCCGGCATCAGCAGCATGTCGGAGGCCTGGATACCCTTCCAGCCGGCAATCGAAGAACCGTCAAAGGCGTGACCGCTTTCGAACTTGTCATCGTCAAACGCGCTCACGGGCACGCCAACGTGGTGTTCCTTGCCCTTGGTGTCGGTAAAACGGAAGTCGACGAATTTGACTTCGTTTTCCTGGACCATCTTCATGACGTCTTGCGGGGTCATATCACTCACTCCTAACGGGTTGAAGCTGCTGCGCAGTGGAAAAAGATAGTGGTTACAACAATAAGTCAGGAAAGCTTGAAAGCATAGAGCATGCCAGCTTTCAAATCAAAACAGTTCATTGTGCCACAAGGCCCCGTCTTGGCGCCCCGAAAAAAATAAGCACCAAAATAGTGCAAACAACTTCAGCAAAGCACCAAATGTGTGCACACCTCGTGCAGTGATGATGCCGACGTGTCATCGGAAGAGGCGCACCCCTCTCGGCGGGTCACGCGCCACGAGGGCGCACCCTCAGACATGGCTTGCAGCCCGGGGGGCCAGCGGTATACTCGCAGACCCCTCATTCTCATCGGATGTCCGCCATGGGAAAACTCAGCGAAACCCTCGCCCTCGCCCAGGAACGCGCCCGCAGTCTCGGCCTTCCCTACGCCGGCGCCCTCACCCCCCGGGAAGCCTGGGACGTGCTCCAGCTCGCCCCGGGCTCCAAGCTGGTGGATGTTCGTACCCGTGCCGAATGGGACTGGGTCGGGCGGGTCCCCGGCGCCATCGAGATCGAGTGGATGCTCTACCCCGGCAACGAACCGAACCCCCACTTCCTGGCACACTTCAAGCGTCAGGTCGATCCGGAAGCGCTGGTGATGTTCCTGTGCCGAAGCGGCGCCCGTTCCAACGCCGCGGCCACCCTGGCAGCCGGCTCGGGCTTCACCAATGCCTACAACATCCTGGAAGGCTTCGAAGGCGACAAGGACGCCGGCGGCCACCGCAACAAGGTCGGGGGCTGGCGTCACGCCAACCTGCCGTGGACCCAGGGCTGAACACCACAGGACACCGAGATGCAAGCCGTTCCCATCAGTTTCGACCGCTTCAACACCCTTTCCGACATCGATGCCCACGCGCGCATCCGCGCCGCCCGTGAGCGCCTCGGCGACCGGGCCGTGCTGCTGTGTCACCACTACCAGCGGGCCGACGTATACCAATACGCCGACCTCACCGGCGACTCCCTCAAGCTGTCGCGCCTGGCCGCCGAAACGGAAGCCGAGTTCATTGTC
>NZ_JBIJDC010000062.1:0-26171 GCF_044344315.1 Zoogloea sp.
GCATTTCATGGCCGAGGTGGCGGACATCATGTCCAAGCCCCACCAGCAGGCCATCCTGCCCGACCTCGCAGCCGGCTGCTCGATGGCCGACATGGCCAACCTGGCCAAGGTGGAACGCTGCTGGCGCGAACTGGCCGAGGTGCTCGAAACCCCAGACGCGCTGATCACCCCCGTCACCTACATCAACTCCGCAGCCGACCTTAAAGCGTTCTGTGGCGAACATGGCGGCATCGTGTGCACCTCCACCAACGCCCCCACCATCCTCGACTGGGCCTTCGCCCAGCGCGAGAAGGTGCTGTTCTTCCCCGACCAGCATCTGGGCCGGTGGACGGGCTTCAAGAAGGGCATTCCGCTGGACGAGATGGTGGTGTGGGACCCGGACCTGGAATACGGTGGTCTCAGCGTCGAGCAGATCCGCAAAGCCAAGATCCTGCTCTGGAAGGGCCACTGCTCGGTGCACCAGATGTTCCAGCCGGCGCACATCATCAAGTTCCGCAACCAGTACCCCGACGGGCTGGTCATCTCCCACCCGGAGAGCGCCCTCGAAGTGTGTCGCCAGTCCGACTACGTGGGCTCCACCGAGTACATCATCAACGTCATCAAGGGCGCCGCCCCCGGCACGCGCTGGCTGGTGGGCACCGAGCTCAACCTGGTCAATCGCCTCGCCGAAGAGGTCAAGGCCGAGGGCAAGATCGTCCAGTTCATGGCGCCCACCGTATGCATGTGCTCGACCATGCAGCGCATCGACCCTCAGCACCTGGCCTGGACCCTCGAGAACCTGGCCGACGGCAAGGTGGTCAATCGCATCAGCGTGCCCGAGCACGAGGCGGCACTGGCCAAGCTGGCCCTGGAGCGCATGCTGGCGGTGTCCTGAGATCGCCCGCAGGCACTCAAGACGGCGCCCACGGGCGCCGTTTTTCATGGACATCCCCGTGCAGCACCCTGCCGATGAAGGCAGAATGGACATGAAGGAGACCCGATGAGCAGCCTGCGCATCTGTACCTACAACATTCACAAGGGTTTTTCCCAGTTCAACCGGCGCCTGGCCATCCACGACCTGCGCGACCGCCTGCGCCTGCTCGGTGCGGATGTGGTCTTTCTGCAGGAAGTGCAGGGCATGCACCTGCGCCACGCCCGCCGTCACGTGGACTGGCCAGAGCAGCCCCAGCACGAGTTCCTGGCCCGGGATGTGTGGCAGCAGACGGCCTACGGCGGCAACGCCATCTACGACCACGGCCATCACGGCAACGCCATCCTGAGCCGCCACCCCATCCTGTCCCAGGCCAACGAAGACATCTCCGATCACCGCTTCGAGAACCGGGGCCTGCTCCACTGCGAGATCCACGTGGATGGCGTGACCCGGCCGGTGCATTGCGTCTGCGTCCACCTCGGGCTCACCGCCGGCAGCCGGCGGCGCCAGATGGCTGCCCTGGTCAAGCGCCTTGATGCCCTGGCACCCGAGGGCGCGCCCCTGATCATCGCCGGCGACTTCAACGACTGGCGCAACCACGCCGACGACTGCCTAACCGAACAGCTCGGCGTCACCGAAGCCTTCGTATCGATTCGCGGCCGCCCGGCTCGTAGTTTTCCCAGTACCCTGCCGGTCCTGCGCCTGGACCGCATCTATGTGCGCGGCTTCTCCGTGGACAAGGCCGAAGTACACTACGGCCAGCCCTGGAGTCAGATCTCCGACCACGCCGCACTCACCGCCCAGTTGCGCCCCCGCTGATCCGATGAGCATCGACTGGCATCCCGCCAACGCCCTGACTCTACTGGAGAACGGCGCCGAGTTCTTCCCGGCCCTGACGGCAGCCATCGACCTTGCCCGTACCGAGATCTTTCTCGAGACCTACATCTTCTCCAGTGACGAAACCGGCCAGGAGATCTCGGACGCCCTGCAGCGGGCCGCGCAGCGGGGGGTCACAGTGCGCGTGCTGGTGGATGGCTTCGGCGGTCGCGAATTCGTCGCCGAAATGATGGGGGAGCTGGTGGACGCCGGCGTCAGTGTGCTCATCTACCGTCGTGAAGTCAGCACCCTGTCCCTGCGTCGCCGACGCCTGCGCCGACTGCATCGCAAGCTGGCCGTCATCGACGGGCGGATCGCCTTCGTCGGCGGCATCAACATCGTCAGCGACTTCGAGGATCCACGCGTGCCCGCCCCGCGCCTGGATTACGCAGTGCGCATCGAGGGGCCACTTCTCGCCCCCATACACGGCAGCGTCCGGCGCGTATGGGAGTTGGTGGCCTGGGCCTCCTTCCGGCGCCGCCTGCGCCTGCTCGGCACCGCGCAGGCCTGCCCGCAACCCTGCGGTGAGGTGGAAGCAGCCCTGGTGATCCGCGACAACATCCGCCACCGCCATGACATCGAGAACGCCTACCTGCTCGGGATTGCCGGAGCACGGCGGGACATCCTGCTGGCCAATGCCTATTTCCTGCCCGGCCGGCGCTTCCGCCAGGCCCTGCTCGATGCGGCCCGACGCGGCGTGCGCATCACCCTGCTGATCCAGGGCATTGCCGACCATCCGCTGCAGCAGCGCGCCACCCGGGCCCTCTATGGGCAACTGCTCGACGCCGGCATCCGCATCGTCGAATATCACCGCAGCTACCTGCATGCCAAGGTCGCTGTCATCGACGACCACTGGGCCACCGTCGGCTCCAGCAACATCGACCCCTTCAGCCTGCTGCTGGCCCGGGAGGCCAATGTGGTGATACGCAACGCCCCCTTTGCTACCGGGCTGCGCACCCGGCTGCAGGAGGCCATCAACCTCGGCGGCCACGAGATCCACGCCAGCGACTGGCAACGGGGCTCCCGCCTGCAACGCCTCTTCAACTGGGTCGCCTATGGCCTGGTCCGGCTGATGATCGGCATTGCCGGCTACGGCAACCGGCACTGAGCACTGCTTCCGCCCCGGCCTCATAATTCGCCCTTTCACCGCCTCCTCGCCCACCCATGTATCCCACCCCCAGCTTCGAAGCCCGGATCTGCCCGCCCGACCAACTCCGGGAACGCATTGCCACCCTGCCCCGCCCCCTGGTGTTCACCAACGGCTGCTTCGACATCCTGCACCGCGGCCACGTCACCTATCTGGCCCAGGCTCGCGCCCTCGGCGCAGCCATGGTCGTCGCCCTCAACAGCGACGACTCCGTGCGCCGTCAGGGCAAGGGCGACGACCGCCCCATCAACACCCTGCAGGATCGCCTCGCCGTCATGGCGTCCCTGGGCTGTGTTGACCTGGTCACCTGGTTCGATGAGGACACCCCCATCGCCCGCATCCTCGAATGCCAGCCCGACGTACTGGTGAAGGGTGGCGACTGGGCGCCGGATCGCATCGTCGGCGCCACGGAAACCCTGGCCCGGGGTGGCAGCGTCCATTCCATTCCCTTCGAGCACCAGCGCTCCACCACAGCCCTGCTGGAGAAGATCCGCCGGCTCTAGGATCCAATTGTTCTACAGAACAAAAAACGCTCTATAATTTCTGTAGAAAGGAAGATCCATGACCGCCCTGGCCCGCCCTGTCACCCCCCAGCCCGAAGCGTCAGCCGTTCTTGGCAAGGCCGTGGCCCGCGCCGCCGAGCGCCTGGGCCTCTCCCGCACCCTGCTGGCCCAGGTTCTCGGCCTCAGCCCGGCCAGCGTCAGCCGCCTGTGTTCCGGCACCTATCACCTTGACCCGAAACGCAAGGAGTGGGACTTTGCCCTGCTCCTGGTGCGCCTGTTCCGGGCACTCGACTCCATCGTCGGGGACGAAGGCACTGCCCGCAAATGGCTGGCCAGCGACAATCTGGCCCTCAACGGCCGCCCCATCGACCTGATCCGCGACACCGAAGGCCTGGTGCGTGTCGTTCATTACCTGGACGCCTCCCGCGCTGTCGTCTGAGGCCCGCCCCTGGCAGGCCTCCGTCTGGCGCATGGTCGAAGCCCAGCACATCGCCGCAACGATGAAGCTGGTGGATAGCCCTGCCGAACAGGATCTGCTGGAATCCCTGCTCGAAGGCAGCAAGCCTCCCAACCCGGACAACACGGCCACGCTGGACTACCTGCTGGCCGCCCCCTTCCGCTACAGCCCGCTGCGCGGCGGTTCGCGCTTCCGGGGCGCTACCGACCCCGGCGTGTTCTATGGTGCCGACACCGTGCTCACCGCCAGCGCCGAGCTCGGCTACTGGCGCTGGCGCTTCCTGCTCGACGCCCCCGCCCTGGAACGCCTCGAACCCGTCGCCCATACCGCCTTCCGCACCCGCATCGCCACCACCGCCATCGACCTGCGTCAGCCTCCTCTCGACCGGGATGTGGCAGCCTGGACCCACCCGACCGATTACCAGGCCACCCAGGCCCTCGCCCGGCAGGCCCGGGACGCCACCATCGGCGCCATCCTCTACACCTCGGTACGGGCGCCCACCGCCGCCTGGTGTGCCGCCATCCTCACCCCCGACGCGTTCGCCCGCCCGGCACCGGAGCAGCCCACCCAGACCTGGTGGCTTGCCGTGCGTCCCGACGAAGTACAGTGGCGGCGGGACAGGGAATCGGTGGTATTCAAAGCAGCGGGCTGGCGGGAACACCCGTGAGCCTCGGCAGATCGATTATTTGAATATTCGGTTTTCGTCTAAAAAACCAGCTCGGTTAGCTCTAAAATTAATTAGAGAATCGATAAGCACTTTCCCGACACGGAGAATCGCCATGCGTATTGCCAACAACGTCGCCGAGCTGATCGGCAACACCCCTCTGGTCAAGCTCAACCGGCTGGCTCCGGCCAACGGCGCCACCATTGCCCTCAAGCTGGAGTTCTTCAACCCGGCCCACAGCGTCAAGGACCGCATCGCCGCCGCCATGCTCGATGCCGCCGAGGCGGCCGGCAAGATCGGCCCCGACACCATCATCCTCGAGCCCACCTCCGGCAACACCGGAATTGGCCTGGCCATGGTGTGCGCCGCCCGCGGCTACAAGTGCGCCTTCGTGATGCCGGAGACCATGAGCCGCGAGCGCAAGCTGCTCCTCAAGGCCTACGGCGCCGACCTGATCCTCACCCCCGGCCCCGAAGGCATGCCCGGCGCCGTGAAAAAAGCCGAGGAAATGGCTGCCGCCGACCCCCGCTATTTCATTCCCCAGCAGTTCGAGAACCCCGCCAACCCGGCCATCCACCGCAAGACCACGGCCGAGGAGATCTGGGCCGACACCGACGGCCAGGTGGACATCTTCGTCTCCGGCGTGGGCACCGGCGGCACGGTCACCGGCGTGGGAGAGGTGCTCAAGGAGCGCAAGCCCGGGGTCAAGGTGGTGGCTGTCGAACCCGCCGCCAGCCCCATTCTCTCCGGCGGCCAGCGTGGCCCCCATCCCATCCAGGGCATCGGCGCGGGCTTCGTGCCGGGCATCCTCAACACCAAGGTGTACGACGAGGTCGTGCAGGTACCCAACGATGCGGCCCTCGATACCGCCCGCCGCCTGGCCACCGAGGAAGGCCTGCTGGTGGGCATCTCCTCCGGCGCCGCCGTGTGGGCCGCCCTGCAGGTGGCCGAACGCCCCGAAAATGCCGGCAAGCTGGTGGTGGTGATCATCCCGTCCTTCGGCGAGCGCTACCTGTCCACCGTGCTTTTCCAGCACCTGGAAGTCTGACATCTTGACCCCCTTCGACTTCAGCACCGCGCCGGATCGCACCGGCTCCGACAGCATCAAGTGGCGCCGCTACGCCGGCCTCGACGTGATCCCCATGTGGGTGGCCGACATGGACTTTGCCGCGCCCCCAGCGGTGCTGGACGCCCTCCATGCACGCATCGACCATGGCGTTTTCGGCTATGCCGACCCTTGGCCCTCGGTGCTCGAGGCGGTGGTCGAAGGCATCGCCCGGGACCACGCCTGGCGCATCCAGCCCGAGTGGCTGGTGTGGCTGCCGGGGGTGGTTACCGGCTTCAACGTGGCAGTGCGGGCCGTCGGCCAGCCCGGTGACGGGGTGTTCACCGCCACCCCCGTGTACCCGCCCTTCCTGCACGCCCCGGCCAACTTCGAGCAGCGACTGGTCACCACACCCCTGGTGAACAGCGGCCAGCGCTGGGAGTGGGACTGGCCCGCCACCGAAGCCGCCATGGCCGACGGGGTGCGCCTGTTCATGCTGTGCAACCCCCACAACCCGGTGGGCCGCGTCTTCGACCGGGACGAGCTGGGCCGCATCGCCGCCCTGGCCGAGCGCCACGACCTGGTGATCTGCTCCGACGAGATCCACTGCGGCCTCGTCCTCGATCCAGCCACGCCGCACATCCCCATCGCCGCCCTGGACGAGAGCGTTGCCCGCCGCAGCATCACCCTGATGGCCCCGTCCAAGACCTGGAACATCCCGGCCCTGTACTGCGCCTTTGCCATCATCCCCGACGCCACCCTGCGCGCCCGCTACAAGCGTGCCATGGCCGGCATCGTGCCCCACGTGAATGTGCTGGGCCTCACCGCCACCGAAGTCGCCTACCGGGACTGCGGCCCCTGGCGCGAGGCCCTCATCGCCACCCTGCGCAGCAACGCAGCCCGGGTCGTCGAGGCCGTCAACGCCGTCCCCGGCCTGTCCACCACGCCGGTGGAGGCCACCTACCTGGCCTGGATAGACTGCCGCGACTGGCTGGCCGCCAAGGGCATCGACAACGCCGCCCGGCACTTCGAACAGGCCGGTGTAGGCCTCTCCGACGGCAAGGACTTCGGCCTGCCGGGCTTCGTGCGCCTCAACTTCGGCTGCCCGGCGGCCCGCCTCGAAGAAGGCCTGGCCCGCATCCGCCGGGCAGTCACGGGCTGACCCACCGGGTGAAGGCCGCACTGCCCCGGGACTTCCGGCTCTACCTGCTGATCAGCGTCATGGGCGCCCTGGTCCACTTCGGCCAGGGCGTGGCCGTGGGGTGGTCGGTGTACGAGCAGACCGGTTCCTCCCTGGCCCTGGGCCTGGTGGGGCTGGCCCAGTTCCTGCCCATCCTGCTGTTCTTCCTGCCCGCCGGCCAAGTTGCAGACCGCTTCGAGCGGCGCAGCGTGATCGTCACCAGCCTGGCGCTCAGCGCCTCGGCCGCCCTGCTGCTGGGCGCCGCCGCCTGGCTGAACCTGGACGTGGCCTGGACCTACTGCGCGCTGCTGCTCTCGAGCTGCGCCCAGATTCTCAACCGGCCCGCCCGGGACGCCCTGATGCCCACCCTGGTCCCGCCGGCACAGCTGGCCCGGGCCATTGCCCTGGCCAGCTCGCTGCATCAGGTCGCCTCGATGGCTGCGCCTGCGCTGGCCGGCCTGGGGCTGGCCCTGTTCCACTCGGCCCTGCCTATCCACGCGGCCAACACGGTGTTCACCCTCGTCGCCCTGGCGGCGACCCTGGCCATCCACCAGCGCTCCCGCGGCCACGCGCCGGCGCCCGGTGGCCGCGGCCGCCTGCGCGAGATGCTGGCCGGCTTCACCCACATCCGCAGCACCCGGCTGCTCCTCGCGGTGATGTCCATCGACCTGCTGGCGGTGCTCTTTGGCGGCGCAGTGGCACTGCTACCGGTTTACGCCAAGGACATCCTGCAGGTCGGGCCGGCCGGGCTGGGCATGCTCAGCACCGCCCCGGCCGTGGGGGCCGCCGTGGCCGGGCTGGCCATGGCCCGCTTCGGCGTGGCCCTGGACGGGCGGCTGTTCCTGGGGGCAGTGGGCGGCTTCGGTCTGATGACCCTTGTCTTCGGCGCCTCCACCCATTTTCCGCTGTCCCTCATCGCCCTGGCCCTGCTCGGCGGGCTGGACAGCATCAGCGTGGTGATCCGCCAGACCGTCATCCAGCAGGCCACCCCCGATGCCCTGCGCGGCCGCGTGGCCGCGGTGAACCGGGTCTTCATCAGCTCATCGAATGAACTCGGCGCCCTCGAATCCGGCCTCCTCGCCGCACTCATCGGCCCCGTACCGGCCGTTGTGGGCGGCGGCCTCATCACCCTCCTGGTGGTGGCCGCGAGCCCCCGCCTGTTTCCGGAACTGGGCCGCTGGCGCCGCTCCGCGCCCCCCTGAGCCACCGCGCACCTCTTCTGATCTAGCGCAAGTACCCAACGCCGGCCCGGCGCATACTCGCGACGTCGTCCCTGCTGGAGAAGTCCGTGCACACGCAGCCGCCCACCCCCTGTTCAGCCCTCGATGGCATCCTGCAGCACCACGGCCATCGCCCGACCGAGTTGCTGCAGATCCTCATCAATGCCCAGCAACTCGAGGGCTGGCTCCCCGCCCCAACGCTCACTTATCTTGCCCAGGCACTCCGCCTGCCCCGCGCCCGGGTCGAGGGCGTGGCAGGGTTCTACAGCTTCCTGTACACCCGCCCCGCCGGACGCTTTCGGGTTCTGTTCTCCGACAACATTACCGACCGCATGCTCGGCAACGCCGAGCTGATGGATGCCCTGTGTCGCAAGCTGTGGATCGAACCCGGCAAGCTTTCCGAAGACGGCCTGGTCAGCATCGACGCCACCTCCTGCACCGGACTGTGCGACCAAGGGCCCGCGATGCTGGTCAATGGTCGCGCCATCGGTCAGCTGAACCATCGGCGCATCAACGAAATCGCCGAACTGATCCGTCAGCAACGCCCCCTGGCGCAGTGGCCGTCGGAGTATTTCCATATCGATGACAACATCCGGCGTCGGGACGCGCTCCTCGGCCTCGCCATGCAGCCCGGCGAAGCCCTGGCCGCCGCCATCGCCCGTGGCCAGGCCGGCTGGCTGGCCGAGATGCAGCGCTCCAACCTGCGCGGCCGGGGCGGTGCCGGCTTCGCCACCGCCATCAAATGGGCCAGCGCCCGCAACGCTCCGGGCGACGCCAAGGTGATCGTCTGCAATGCCGACGAGGGCGAACCCGGCACCTTCAAGGACCGGGTACTGCTGAACAGCTTTGCCGACCTGGTCTTCGAGGGCATGACCCTGGCCGCCTGGGCCGTGGGTGCCTCGGAAGGCTTCCTGTACCTGCGCGGCGAATACCGCTATCTGCGTCAGCCGCTCGAGGCCGCGCTGGCCCGGCGCCGGGACGCGCACTTGCTCGGCGCCGACATCCTCGGACAGGCCGGCTTCAATTTCGACATCCGCATCCACCTGGGAGCCGGCGCCTATGTGTGCGGCGAGGAATCCGCCCTCATCGAATCGCTGGAGGGCAAGCGCGGCACACCCCGCATCCGCCCGCCTTTCCCGGTGACCTGCGGTTACCTGGGTCGGCCGACGGTGGTGAACAACGTGGAGACCCTGGCCAAGACCTGTCTCATCGCCCTCCAGGGCGGCGAGGCCTTTGCCGCCACCGGCACCGCCCAGTCGGCCGGCACCAAGCTGCTGTCCATCTCCGGCGACTGCGCCGCCCCCGGCATCTACGAATACCCCTTCGGCGTCTCCATCGCCCGGGTGCTGGAGGACTGCGGCGCCAGTGACACCCAGGCCGTGCAGGTGGGCGGCGCCTCCGGCATCTGCCTGGCGGGCTATGAGTTCCAGCGCCGCATCGCCTATGAAGATGTACCCACTGCCGGTGCCTTCATGATCTTTGACGGCACCCGCGACCTCTTCGAGGTGGCACGCAGCTTCGTCCATTTCTTCGCCCATGAGAGCTGCGGCTTCTGCACGCCCTGCAGGGTTGGCACCGCGCTGCTGAAGGGCTTCATGGACAAGCTGGCCGATGGTCATGGCGCCCAGGCCGACCTGGCCGACATCGACTGGCTCGACCGCCTGCTCAAGAACGCCAGCCACTGCGGCCTGGGCAGCGCCGCGCCCAACCCGGTGATCGACACCCTGCAGAAGTTCCGTCCCGCCTACGAGCGGCGGCTGGTGTCCCTGGATTTCGAGCCGGCCTTCGACCTGGATGCGGCCCTGGCCGAAGCCCGTCAGCTCACCGCCCGGGATGACCCCGGCGCACACCTGCACACCCACGAGGAGGGCACACCATGAGCAAACAGTTCCTTCTCGATGGTCAGCCCGTGCCCTTCGAGGACGGCCAGAGCATCCTCGAGGCCGCCCGCAAGGCCGGCCACTACATCCCCAGCCTGTGCTGGCACAAGGACTTTCCAGCCCACGGTAGCTGCAAGCTGTGCATCGTCAAGGCCGCCGGCCGTCACGTGTCGGCCTGCGCCACGCCGGCCAAGGAAGGTTGGGAGGTGGAGAGCAACACCCCCGAGATGAACGGCGAACGTCGCGGCCTCCTGCAGATGCTCTTCGTGGAGGGCAACCACTTCTGCCCCTCCTGCGAGAAGAGCGGCAACTGCGAGTTGCAGGCCCTGGGCTACGAGTACGAGATGCTCACCTCGCGCTTTCGCCACTTCTACCCCGACCGCCCGGTGGACGCCTCCCACCCCGACGTGCTGCTCGACTTCAACCGCTGCATCTTCTGCGAGCTGTGCGTGCGCGCCAGCCGCGACGTGGACGGCAAATCAGTGTTCGCCCTCACGGGCAGAGGCATCAACAAGCACCTGGTGGTCAATGCGGAATCGGGCCGGCTGGCCGACACGGATTTCAGCAAGGACGATCTGGCCGCCCACATCTGCCCGGTGGGGGTGATCCTCCACAAGGGCCCCGGCTTTGCCGTACCCATCGGCGAGCGCACCTACGACACGGCCAGCATCCGCAGCCAGAAGCTCAAGGAGGAGGAGTCATGAGCGCCCCTGCCCGCAAGCTGCGTGTGGCCACCACGTCCCTGGCCGGCTGCTTCGGCTGCCACATGTCCTTTCTCGACATCGACGAGCACCTCTTCGAACTCGTCGAACTGATCGAGTTCGACCGCTCGCCCCTCACCGACATCAAGGAGGTGGGGCCCTGCGACATCGGCCTGATCGAAGGCGGCGTGTGCAATGCCGAGAACGTGCACGTGCTGCGCGCCTTCCGCCGCAACTGCAAGACCCTGATCGCCCTGGGCGCCTGCGCCGTCAATGGCGGCCTGCCGGCCCAGCGCAACCACCTGCCCCTGTCCGAATGCCTGCGCGAGGTGTATCAGTTCCGCCCCGGCATCGCCAACGGCCAGATCCCCAACGACCCGGAGCTGCCCCTGCCCCTGGACAAGGTGCGGCCCATCCACGAGGTGGTGCGCATCGACTACTTCCTGCCCGGTTGCCCGCCTTCGGGCCCGGCCATCTGGAAGTTCCTCACCGATCTGATCGCCGGCCGTACCCCGCGGCTGACCGGCGGCCTGCTGCACTACGACTGAGGTTCACACCATGAGCTTCGAACTGGAAACCGCCGTCAACCGCGAAGGCCTGCGCCGGGTGGCCATCGACCCCGTCTCGCGGGTGGAAGGCCATGGCAAGGTCACCCTGTTGCTGGACGAGGCCGGCCACGTGAAAGAGGCGCGGCTGCATATCGTCGAGTTTCGGGGCTTCGAGAAATTCATCCAGGGCCGCCCCTACTGGGAAGTGCCGGTGATGGTGCAGCGCCTGTGCGGCATCTGCCCGGTGAGCCACCACCTGGCCGCCGCCAAGGCCCTCGACCCGGTGGTCGGCGCCCTCACCCTCACTCCGACGGCCGAAAAGATCCGCCGTCTGATGCACTATGGGCAGATCCTCCAGTCCCACGCCCTGCACTTCTTCCACCTGTCGTCCCCCGACCTGCTCTTCGGTTTCGAGTCGCCTGTCCAGCAGCGCAACATCGTCGGCGTCGCCGCGGCCCATCCGGAGGTGGCGAGGCAGGGCGTGCTGCTGCGCAAGTTCGGTCAGGAGGTGATCCGCATCACCGCCGGCAAGCGGGTGCATGGCACGGGGGCGGTGCCGGGCGGCGTGAACAAGTCGCTCACCGCCGCCGAGCGCGACGAACTGCTCGCAGACGCCGACCAGATGATCGCCTGGAGCCGCGACGCGGTGCATCTGGCCCGCCGCCTCCACGAAAGCGACCGCGCCCTGTATGACGAGTTCGGCCTGTTCCGCAGCCACCTGTTCAGCCTGGTGCGGGCCGATGGTGCCATGGACCTCTACGACGGACACCTGCGCCTGCGCGATGCCCGCGGCCAGATCGTCCGGGACGCCATCCCCTGCGCCGACTACGAGCAGCACATCGTCGAGGAGGTGAAGTCCTGGAGCTACATGAAGTTCCCCTTCATGAAGGATCTCGGCCCGGCCCGCGGCTGGTACAAGGTCGGCCCCCTGGCCCGGGTACAGAACTGTGATTTCATCCCCAGCCCCCTCGCCGAGATCGAGCGCCAGGCCTTCATCGCCCACGGCGAAGGCGAACCGGTGCACGCTCCGCTGGCCTACCACTGGGCCCGCATGATCGAAATGCTCCATGCCGCCGAGGTGATCCGCAGCCTGCTCGACGATCCGGACCTGCTCTCCGACCAGCGCATGAACGAGGGCACCAAGGGGCGCGAAGGCGTCGGCATCATCGAAGCGCCCCGGGGCACCCTGATTCACCACTACCGGGTGGGCGAAGACGACCTGGTGAGTTACTGCAACCTGATCGTGTCCACCACCCATAACAACCAGGCCATGAACGAGGCCGTGCGCCAGGTGGCGCGCCGCTACCTGGACGGGCGCCAGCTCACCGAGGGGCTGCTCAACCACATCGAGGTGGCCATCCGCGCCTTCGACCCTTGCCTGTCCTGCGCCACCCACGCCCTGGGCAAGATGCCGCTGGTGGTGGAATTGCTGGCCGCCGACGGCAGCCTGGCGGACCTGGCCGTGAGCGGAGGCTGAACACCGTGTCCCTGGTGATCTTTGCCGTGGGCAACCCGTCGCGGGGCGACGATGCCTTGGGTCCACTGCTGATGGCCGAACTGGAAGCCCAGGGCCTGACCGGGGTCACGCTGGTGAGCGATTTCCAGTTGCAGATTGAACACGCCCTGGATCTGGACGGCCATGACCTGGCCCTGTTCATCGACGCCGGCACCGGCACGCCGGCCCCCTTCGCCTTCTACGAAACGGCCCCGGCCGCCGATACCTCGATCTCCACCCACGCGCTGACGCCTGCCGCAGTGCTGCAGGTCCACGCCCAGCTCAGGCAGGCCACGCCGCCGGCCTTTGTGCTGTGCATCCGGGGAGAGCATTTCGAGCTGGGTGAAGGCCTCAGCGAGGCCGCGCGCGGGCATCTCGATGTCACCCGACAGCATCTGGCCGCTTGCCTGACCGAACCTGTGGCGGTGGCGTGGCGGCAACGGCAAACACCTTCCGGCGGTCGCCGGCGCCTCATCTGAAGGGAGCAGCCGCAGCCTACTCCCCTGGCACGGAAGCCCGCCGGACAGCGTATTCCTTGAGCAGGATGGTAATTGCATGGGCCGCCGAGTCGGGCAGGCGGACCCCGCCACGCAACTGAGCCACCAGAACCTGGGACGGCAGCCCCCGTTCGGCAATACGGCTACGCACCAGCAACAGCTGGTCACAGGGCAGGTCGTGCCAGGCTGCAGACCGGGCGTCGATACCGATACTTACCGCATCATCCCGGGAAGCCAGCCAGACGCGCAGCTCGTCGCTGAAGGAGGCACAGGAAACGACGCGCTCCGACTCTCCACACCGGCCAAACCCACTGACCCACACCAACTCTTCCTGGATCCGTTCTCCATCCGGACTGAGCACGCCAATGGCTATCCGCTCGGCATCCAGGGCACGCAACAACTGACGCAGGGCCCTCAGGGTGGCAAAGCGCACATCGTCCAGGTGCCGGACCAGGGCCGCCCCGGTGATGGCGGCTTCAGAAACGGGATCTCCCACGTAATCATCTCCAAGGGGCTGACCGAACTGCCGTCCCACACGCGAAAGGGATTCCTGCTCGAGCTTACACAACATGACTCTGGCCCTCGGGCGCATTCCAGCGCAGACGCAGTAGCGGGGGCACCTTGCCGGCACCACCCACAGGCAGCATCCGCAAAATACACAAATCGACAGTATTGTTAAATTCTATAACAAATCTCGATTTCGAATGACATATTGCCGAATCGATATTTTTGCTGAATTTAGCTCATATGCACGCTGCAAGTCTGCGAAAAAATGCCCGGAGAATTCACGAAAATTTATGTAAACCGGTGAAATTCAGGTCAAAAAGGTGAAACCGGTCAGTGGAACTGGCGCAAAAGAATCACGAACACGCAATTTGATGCAAACGGGTGTCACTGACAATTGACGCAGAAACGCCGCTCTCAAGCCTGAACGGCCTGAAAACGGGAGAGAAAAGGGGAGGGGAAAGGGGAGGAAAAAGAGAGGGGAATGTGTCCGGCGGCGCCCGTTTCAGGGCCGCCGGAACAGGCTCAGACCGCCCGGCCGCGGCGCTGCAGGGCCATGATCTTGGCCTGGACGTAGCCTTTGAGTTCGCGAAACGGGACCGGCTTGCTATAGAAGATCACATCCGTCGGCAAGCCCCCGTTCTCAACGATCTCGTCTTCGGTCAACCCGCTCACCACCACGATGTCCAGATCCTGCAACTGCGGATCGGCCCTCAGGCGGCGGATCATCTCGAAGCCGTCGATGCCGGGCATGCGCAGGTCGGTGATCAACAAATCCGGGGGAACCCGGCCGATCTCGAGGAGACCGTCGATGCCGCTGGACACCATGCGCACCTGCAGGGGCAAGGCCCAGCTGGCGAAGGTGTGTTCGTAGAGCTTCTGGAGGATGCGGTCATCTTCCGCCACCAGAACTTGCAGCGAACCGGCAGCAGGGCGCACCGAGTTCTGCCCGCCACCCGCCATGGAGCGGGCCCGGAACTCCTCGATGGAGCTGACACGGATCCGCCTGTGCCCCCCGGCAGTCTTCCAGCCCTCCAACTGGCCGTTCTCGACCATTTGCTGGACGGTCCCCAAGGAGAGGCCCAGACGCTGGGCAGCTTCGGAGGTACTGCAATATTCCTTTTCAGGAGATTCGGGCGTGGCGGCCATTTCGATAGGGCATAAAGAACGTCGGTATTTGACGATGTTACCAGTTAAGCCGGAGATATCGGGGAGCAGACTCGCCCGCGACACCACCGGAGCTTGCCCGACAATACATCAGAAGGGGATATCGTCGTCAAAATCACCAAAACCGCCAGCGGCCGGCTTCTTGGGCGCCGGGGCGCTGGCCGGCGCGGGGGCACCGCCACCATAACCGGAATCCCGGCCGCCACCATAGCCACCACCATCACGGCCGCCGCTGTCCCGGGGGCCCGCGCCGCCGGAAGGCCCACCACCAAAGCTGCCCTCGTTGCGGGACGGTGCATCTGAGCCGCCCATGCCCTGACGGCTGCCGAGCATCTTCATCTCGTCGGCACGGATCTCGGTGGTGTAACGGTCCTGGCCGTCCTTGTCCTGCCACTTGCGGGTGCGCAGGGAGCCTTCGACGTAAACCGCACTGCCCTTGCGCAGATACTGCCCGGCAATCTCGGCAAGCTTGCCGAAGAACGCCACCCGATGCCATTCGGTGGCTTCACGCTTCTCGCCACTGGCCTTGTCACGCCAGGTGTCGGTGGTGGCCAGGGTTATGTTGCAGATCGCGTCGCCACTCGGGGCATAGCGGGTTTCCGGGTCCTTGCCCAGGTTTCCGATAAGAATCACCTTGTTGACCGAAGCCATATGTCTCTCCTGAAATGCCGTTGACCAGGATGCCGCTCCACTCGCCGCCTAAGCGCCTGGATCGGCTCGTCCTGGCGCAACGCGCCTTCCATATAATCAATGACCTGACCTGCAAACCCAAAAATTTCCCGGGCTTGCAGGTCAGCTGAAAAAGGAAGGCGGCCACATCCTGCCGCCGCCAAAGACGCAAGTATATCCGGTCGAGGCGCGAGCCCGCACCCTCAGTCATTCGCCGGCGTTCGGGGCCGGGGAAGACGCCCGGCCGTGCAGACCGGGCGGATGGCGGATGATGTCACCGAGACGAAGAGGACGCCTCTTGCTCGGCCTTCAGCCCGTGGGCGCGGTAGAGGATGTATTGCCGGATGCGTTCCACGTCCTCTTGCCCGAGCCCACCCGAAAAGGAAGGCATGCCCCGGCTGGTACGTCCGCCATAGACGATGCCGGGAAAGAGCTTGTGCTTGTCCGGGCTCAGGTAGCGCAGATCGGGCACCACGCCGCCGCTGACGGCGTTCAGGCCGTGGCAGTTGGCACACAGGCCATTGAACAGGCTGCGGCCGATCTGCAACTGGCTGGTGTCCGCCTTGACGGCCTCAAGGGGAGGCAGGGCAAGGGCGGCCTGCCTGGCGGGCGGCAGCGTCGCCTGGCCGCCCAGCTTGAAGGTGACGACACGGGCTTCAGGCTTCACCCTGGCCCCCAGCGACAGGGGGCCAGTGATGTTGGGGAAGGATCCGCCCCAGCCGACCATGAAGCTGACGTACTGCTCGCCCCTGACGCTGTAGGTCACCGGGCCGGCCATGGCGCCGGAGTTCACCGGGCTGGACCACAGTTCCTTGCCGGAATCGGCCGCATAGGCGACCGCGCGCCCGTCAGCCGTGCCCTGGAAAACCAGGTTGCCGGCCGTCGCCAGCGTGCCGCCGTTCCAGGCCGTGGGGTAATCGACCCGCCACGCGGCCTGTTGTTTGACAGGGTCCCAGGCCAGCAGGGCGCCCTTCCAGCTTTGGGCGATCTGTTTCACCACCTGGGGGTCTTCCGGCAGGCTGGGCACATCCAGGCCGATGTTCACCACATTGCGGATCGGCATGAAGAGGGGTTCCTTCTGCGGCTCCAGGCCGGCAGCGGTCTCCTGGGCAGGCAGATAGACCAGGCCGGTACCCGGGTGATACGACATGGGCTGCCAGTTATGCCCGCCCAGGAAGCTGGGCATCACCAGCTTCATGCCCTTGCCGTCCAGGTAGTTGGCCTCTCCGGTCAGCACGGGGCGGCCGGTCTTGAGGTCGATGTGGCTGGCCCAGTTGACCGGCACGAACTTCTCCGCCGACAGCAGCTGGCCGTTGGTCCGGTCCAGCACATAGAAAAAGCCGTTCTTCGGCGCCTGCATGAGCACCTTGCGCAGCTGCCCGTCGATCCGGATGTCGGCCAGGATCATGTGCTGGGTGGCGGTGTAGTCCCACATCTCGCCCGGTGTGGTCTGGTAGTGCCAGACGTACTCGCCGGTTTCAGGCCTGAGGGCTACGATGGAGGACAGGAACAGGTTGTCCCCCTTGCCATCGCTGCGGAACTGATAGTTGAAGGGCGAGCCGTTGCCGACGCCGATATAGAGCAGATCCAGCTCGGGGTCGTAGGCCATCGAGTCCCAGACGGTGCCGCCACCGCCCCACTTGACCCAGCCCTTGCCGTGCCAGGTCTTGAGGGCCATGCGCATGGCCTCGTTCTCGGCGGGCTGGTCGGGGTCGCCGGGCACCGTGAAGAAGCGCCAGGCCTGCTTGCCGCTGCGGGCGTCGTAGGCCGTGACATAGCCGCGCACCCCGAACTCCGCGCCGCCATTGCCGATCAGCACCTTGCCCTTGACGATACGCGGGGCGCCGGTGATGGTGTAGCTCTTGGTCGGATCCAGGCGGGTGTCCACCGACCAGAGCGGCTTGCCGTTGCGGGCATCAAGAGCGATCAGTCGCCCGTCGAAAGCGCCCACGTAGACCTTGCCCTCCCACACCGCGACCCCGCGGTTCACCACGCTGCAGCAGCCTTCACCGCCCTTGTCGCGGGGCACCCCGGGATCGTGGCGCCACAGCAGCTTGCCGGTGGCAGCATCGAGGGCATACACGATGCTATAGGGGCCGGTGGTGTACATCACTCCATCCACGACGATGGGCGTGGCTTCAACACCCAGATCCCAATCGAGCTTGCGGGTCCAGGCCACCCCCAGCTTGGCGACGTTGCCGGCGTGGATCCGGTCCAGCGGGCTATAGCGCTGCTCGCCGTAGGTGCGGCCGTGACTCATCCAGTTACCCGGCTCCTGATCGGCCTGCTGCAGGCGCTGGGCGTCCACCCAGGCGGGCTTTGGCGCGGCGGCGAGGAGTTGGGGCGCCGGGACGGCCAGGGCGAGGGACAGCAAACCACCCAGCAGGTGGCGAAACGATTGTCTTTTCATGATATGTCCTTGGGATCACATGACGAGCGTGATGAGCTTTTCGCTCAAGTACGCATCCAGCGCGGAGCGGGACAGGTCGTTGCCCGTGCCGCTGTCCTTGATGCCGCCCCACGGGAGGCGGGCATCGAGGGGGCTCCAGCCATTGATGGCCACGGCCCCCACGCGCAGCCGGGCTGCCATCTGGTGGGCGCGGGTCAGGTTCTGGGTCCACAGGGTGGCCGAGAGGCCGTAGGCACAGTCGTTGGCCAACTGGATGGCCTCTTCCTCGGTATCGAAGGGGATGATGGCGCCCACCGGCCCGAAGACTTCTTCCCGCGCGATGTCCATGTCGGGGGTGACGCCGCTCAGGATGGCGGGACGAACGAAGAAGCCCTGGTCGGGCAGCGGGCCTTCACAGGTTTCGAGGGTCGCCCCCTGGGCCACGGCCCGGGCGATGTGGGCGCGCACGCGCTCGGCGTGGCGGGCGCTGATGAGGGCCCCCATCTGCGTCCCTGCAGCCAGCGGATCGCCCAGGCTCAGGCTGTTGGCCGCGCCCGTGAGCGCCTGGCACAGGGTGTCGTGCAGGGAACGATGAACCAGAATGCGGGACCCCGCGGCGCAGGTCTGCCCCTGATCCACAAAGAGGCCCATGGCGCAGCCGGCGATGGCCTGCTCCAGTGGCGCATCGGGCAGGACGATCTGGGGCGCCTTGCCGCCCAGCTCCAGGGTGAGCCGCTTGAACAGGGGGCCGGCCGCCGCCGCAATGTCGCGCCCCACCACGGTGCTGCCGGTGAAGCTGATCTTGTCCACGCCCGGATGGGTCACCAGGGCGCGGCCCACCTCCGCCCCCGTGCCCTGCACCACGTTGACGACCCCTGCCGGAAAGCCCGCCTCGAGGCAGAGGGCGGCCAGCGCGGTGAGCGCCAGCGGCGCGTCCTCCGAGGGCTTGATCACCACCGTGCAGCCTGCCGCCAGGGCCGGGCCGAGCTTCCAGGCGCCGATCATCAGGGGCGCATTCCAGGGCACGATCAGCACGGCGACGCCGACGGCTTCGCGCACGGTGTAGTTGAAGGTCGGGCGCCCCATGAAGCCGGGCGTGGGGATCTGCCGGCCTTCCAGCTTGTCGGCCCACCCGGCGAAATAGCGCAGGGTGTCCACCGCCATGGGGATGTCGAGCATGCGCATCTCCATGATGGCGCGCCCCTGCTCCCGGGCCAGCAGCTCGGCGAAGTGGTCGGTCCGGGCCTCCAGCAGGTCGGCCAGGCGGTGGATCAGGCGCGCCCGCGCCGCGCCGGACAGGGCCGCCCAGGCGCCCCCGTCAAACTGGCTGCGGGCGGCGCCCACGGCGGCATCCACATCGGCGGGGGTGCTGGCGGCCACCCGGGCCAGCAAGGCCCCGGTGGCCGGCTCGAGCTTGTCGAACCAGGCATTGCTGCGACCCGGACGGTGTTCACCTGCGATCAGGTTCAGGCAGTCTGCGTACATGCTCATGACGGGCTCCGGGCTCAGTTGAAGGCGTGGATGTAGCGCAGCGTCAGGCGCTGTCCTTCCGGACGATTGCGGGCCGCGGTTTCGGTGTAGTGGTTGAGCACCAGATGATCCTTGGCGCTGAAGCTGTACATGACACCGGGGCCAAAGGCGACCACGCGCTCCTTGCTGCCACTGAGGGACTCGCCATTTACCTTGGTTTCGGTGAGCTGCTGCAGCCAGTAGCCGGCTAGGCCGACGCGCCATTGGGGGGTCAGCGCGTAGTCGGCCGCGAAGTTCGCGTGCATCGCCTGGCCCGGCTGGAAGTGGTGGGCCTCGCCGATGCCGTACTGGGCAAAGCGCGTGGGCAGCGGATCGCTGTTCTTGCCGTTCCACAGGTAGAACACGCGGCTGGACAAGGTCCACTTGGGGCTCGCCCACCAGGTACCCGACCAATAGGCCTCCACCGAGGTGTGGTGAGCACCGGGATTGAGCCCCAGCGTCCTGTCGTACTCGCCGACGGGCAGGGTCACGTCCAGCTCCACGCGATGGGAGAAGATGGGCCCCCGTTCGCCCATGATGGGATTCCATTGCAGAAACGCCCCCAGCACCGGATCGCCCATGCCGGTGCCGGTCTTGCCCAGGATGGCACCATGAACGCCGTCATCCAGGGATGCGGACAGGACGGTGGGCAGCAGGAGCATGCCGCCAAGTTTCGCGCCGGCCACGCTGTAATCGCTCTGATAGACGAACTGGTTGATCAGCGGGACAACGCGGACATCGCTCTTGGGGAAGGGCAGATCCTTGCCCTTGCTGTCCTTGAAGTGGTCTGCACTGTAGGGCTGCAGATAGCTCATCAGGTAAAAGCCGGGCCCGGCGGGAGGCGGAGCCCCATCAACAAAGGTTGTCAGGCCCAGGTTGATGGACGGCAATTCGTAGGCACAGGCCACCGTGCTGGCGAGGGTGGCGCATACGCCCAGGGACAGGGCGCGCATGACGGGAATGGTCTTGGACATGGGGTCTTCCTGCTGGAGTGAGGGGGTGCCTCCAGCTTAGGAATGCCCGTCCATCGGGTCTTGCCCGAGCGTGCCCGGACTTTGTATTGCTGTGCACAAAACCGCTCAGGTGGAAATCCTGCGCGGCTTTCGCTGGGCCTGCGAGGGCGATTCACCGAACTGCCGCTTGTAGGCACGGCTGAAGTGCGCCGCATCGGCAAAGCCGTACTCGTAGGCAAGGCGGGTGAGATTCAGGTGGGCCCCGTGCTCTGACAGCAGCACATCCCTGCAGCGCAACAGGCGCTGGGTGAGCTGAAATGACTGGGGTGTTTCCTTGTCCGCCTGGAAAGCCTTGTAAAGCGCGCGGCGGGAGACACCCAGGCGTTCGGCCAATTGATCCGACGTCAGCCGGGAATCGGTGAGATGTGCCAGCAGGCACGCCTTTGCCTCCTCCAGCAGCGGCCTGCGCCCGCCGTGCCTGGCAAGGCTGGCGGACTCGTCCTGCAAGGCGGCATCAAGGAGTGCCCGCAGGCCCAGGTTGAAGGCCAGCTGGGTTCGCGACTGCAGGTGCAGGTCCTCATTCAGCGCCGAGCTGATCATGTCGAGGGCCAGTCTGGCCGCCTCCTCGATGGGCTGGGGGCCCAGCTTGCCGGGCAGGCCACGCTGCAGCCAGGCATCGTTGGGCGAGACATGACTGAAGAGCACGGTGAAATGGGCACAGTCGCTCATCTCGAGGCTGTAGGGCCGCGACGCTTCATAGAGCAGCCATTGTCCCGGCAGGAGCGCCACTTTCCGGCTTCCCTGCCGGTAGGCGGCCTCGCCCTGATGCAGCCAGACCACCTTGATGCAGGGCTGGGAGAGCCGTCGGCACGCCGCATCCGTCATCCGGGCGACATGCTCCGATGCACGAATCTGGGCCATATGACTGCCGGCCCGCACCTTGGTGGCGGACTCGACACGGAAGCGCTCCGGGTGGATGACCTGTAGATCGAGGGGAAAGAAATCTTGGTGAATGGACTCGCGCCAGCCATTCACGGAATCGGTAGGGTGCATGCCAGAAAGTCCGTTAACGGATGTACATCGCCGCAGGAAGCGGCCGCGTCAGGACAGGATTCAAGCATGGGGCGTGCCATTGGCTGGCACGGGGAGAAAACAGCCGTCAAGCGGCTTGGCGGACACCTTGCCCGCCCGGAAACGGGCACACGGCAAGGCGCAGGCCGTGCCATGCACCAGAACGCTGCGTCTGATGCACCCGTGGGCGCTACAGTCGGCTGAGAGGCCTCACGCCGTCACCGCGCGACGAACCGGTGGCTGCACCATGCCCGAGGCGAGAATCAGCCAGGCCAGGGCCAGCCCGACACCCAGCAGCGATACCGCGCCGGCGCCCACATGCTGGGCCAGCCAGCCGCCCAGGGCCCCCCCCAGGAACAGCCCGATGGACTGCAGGGTGTTGTAGATGCCCAGCGCCGTCCCCTTGGCGTGGGGTGGAGCGATCCGCGAGATCCACGAAGGCTGGGTGGCCTCGAGTACGTTGAAGGCAATGAAGAACAGGGTCAGCAGGATGGCCAGCGGCCACATCCCGGCGCTCCCGGTCAGGTAGAGCCCGGCCTGTACCAGCAGCAGCAGCACGATGGCCGAGTTGAAGACCAGCTTCATGGCCCCCTTCTTCTCGGCCATGATGATGGCCGGCACCATCACCACAAAGGACAGCAGCACTGCCGGCAGATAGACCTTCCAGTGTTCGGCCATCGGCAGCCCGGCGGCCACCAGGCCGGCCGGCACCAGCACCCACATGGAGGTCTGCATGAGATGCAGGGCGAACACGCCGAAGTTGAGGCGCATCAGCTGGCCGTTGCCGAGCACCTCCGAGAAACGTCCGGTGGCCCGGGGCACCGGTGGCGCCGCAGGCACGATGAAGAGCACGGTGAACACGGCACCGACGGCCAGCGCGGCGGTCAGCCAGAACAGGCCGCTCATGCCGATCAGCGCATACAGCAGCGGTGCCGCCACCATAGACAACGCAAACACCAGACCGATGGACGAGCCGATCATGGCCATCACCTTGGTACGGTGCTGGTCGCGGGTGAGGTCGGCCGCCAGGGCCGTGACCGCGGCGGAGATGGCCCCGGCACCCTGCAGCACCCGGCCGACGATGACCGTCTGCACATCCTGGGCGAGGGCAGCCACGGCGCTGCCGATAATGAACAGGAGCAGGCCAAACACAATCACCGGCTTGCGCCCGAAGCGGTCGGACGCGGCACCGAAGGGAATCTGCAGGAAAGCCTGGGTGAGCCCGTAGGCGCCGATGGCCATGCCGACCATCGCCACGCTGTCGCCCCCGGGCATGCCGTGGGCATGCACCGCAAAGACGGGCAGAATGAGGAACAAGCCGAGCATGCGCAGGGCAAAGATCGCGGCCAGCGAAACGCCGGCGCGACGCTCGGCCGGGCTCATCTTGTCATTGTTGGAGGAAGCCATCAAACGTGCTGCGTGGGGAGGGGCAAGAGGCGTATATTAACAGGTTGCCCCCATCCCGAACGCAGCATGGACGCCATCCGAATCCGCGGTGCCCGCACCCACAACCTGAAGAACATCGCGCTCGACATCCCGCGCAACAAGCTCACCGTGATCACCGGCCTGTCCGGCTCCGGCAAGAGCTCGCTGGCCTTCGACACCCTCTACGCCGAGGGCCAGCGCCGCTACGTGGAGAGCCTGTCGGCCTACGCGCGGCAGTTCCTGCAGCTGATGGAGAAGCCGGACGTGGATCTGATCGAGGGCCTGTCACCGGCCATCTCCATCGAGCAGAAGGCCACCAGCCACAACCCGCGTTCGACGGTGGGCACCGTCACCGAGATCCACGACTATCTGCGCCTGCTGTATGCCCGCGCCGGCACGCCCCACTGCCCCGATCACCCGGAGCACGCGCTGGAGGCCCAGAGCATCTCCCAGATGGTGGACGCGGTATTGGCCCTGCCCGAAGAGACCAAGCTGATGATCGTCGCCCCGGTGGTCAGCGGCCGCAAGGGCGAGCAGGCCGACCTGTTCATCGAGCTGCGCGCCCAGGGCTTCGTGCGGGTGCGGGTGGATGGCATCGTCCATGAACTCGACAATCTGCCGACCCTCGACAAAGCGCGGCGCCACACCATCGAGGTGGTGGTAGACCGCCTCAAGGTGCGCCAGGACCTACGCGGCCGCATCGCCGAATCCTTCGAAACCGCCCTCACCCATGCCGAAGGCCGTGCCATCGCCGTCGAGATGGACAGCGGCACCGAACACCTGTTCTCGGCCAAATTCGCCTGCCCGGTATGCAGCTTCGCCCTGGCAGAACTCGAACCGCGCCTGTTCTCCTTCAACAACCCGATGGGCGCCTGCCCCAAGTGCGACGGCCTCGGCCACGTGGACTTCTTCGACCCGGCCCGGGTCGTCGCCCACCCCGAGCTGTCCCTGGCCTCCGGCGCCATCCGAGGTTGGGACCGGCGCAACCAGTTCTACTTCCAGCTCCTGGCCAGTCTCGCCGGCCACTATGGCTTTGACATCGAGACCCCCTGGGAGAACCTGCCGGAAGCCACCCGCGAAGTGGTGTTGCACGGCTCCGGCAAGGACAAGATCGCTTTCCGCTACCTATCCGACGGCGGCAAGGCGGTGCTCAAGGAGCATGCCTTCGAAGGCATCATCCCCAACCTGGAGCGGCGCTTCAAGGAAACCGACTCCCTGGCAGTGCGCGAGGAGCTGGCCAAATACCGGGCTAACCAGCCCTGCCCGGCCTGTCACGGCACCCGCCTGCGCACCGAGGCGCGCTTCGTACTGATCGGGGGTCGCAACCTGTCCGAAATCAGCCGCCTGCCCCTGGGCCAATGCAAGGCCTTCTTCGACGGGCTCAGCCTCACCGGCCAGCGTGCCCAGGTGGCCGACAAGATCGTCTCCGAAATCTCCAGCCGCCTGCAGTTCCTGATCAACGTCGGCCTCGACTACCTGTCCCTCGACCGCTCCGCCGACACCCTGTCCGGCGGCGAGGCCCAGCGCATCCGCCTGGCCAGCCAGATCGGCTCGGGCCTCACCGGCGTCATGTACGTGCTCGACGAGCCCTCCATCGGCCTGCACCAGCGCGACAACGACCGCCTGCTGGAGACCCTGCGCCGTCTGCGCGACATGGGTAACACGGTGATCGTCGTCGAGCACGACGAGGACGCCATCCGCATGGCCGACTACGTGGTCGACATGGGCCCCGGCGCCGGCGAGCATGGCGGGCAGGTGATTGCCGAAGGCAAGCCGGAAGACGTGGCCGCCCATCCCGACTCCCTCACCGGCGCCTACCTGTCGGGGACCCGCGCCATTGCCGTGCCCACCACCCGCCACAGCCCCGACCCCGAGCGCATGCTGCGCATCAACGGCGCCACCGGCAACAACCTCCGCGACGCCAGCGTCGACATCCCGGTGGGCCTGTTCACCTGCGTCACCGGCGTCTCCGGCTCGGGCAAGAGCACCCTCATCAACGACACCCTGTATGCCCACGTGGCCCGCCATGTAAACGGCAGCAGTATTGAAGCGGCGCCCTGCAGCAGCATCGAGGGGCTGGACCACTTCGACAAGGTCATCAACGTCGACCAGAGCCCCATCGGCCGCACGCCGCGCTCCAACCCGGCCACCTACACCGGCCTGCTCACCCCCATCCGCGATCTGTTCTCCGGGGTACCCGAGGCCAAGGCCCGCGGCTACGGCCCCGGCCGCTTCAGCTTCAACGTCAAGGGCGGGCGCTGCGAGGCCTGCCAGGGTGACGGCATGATCAAGGTGGAGATGCACTTCCTGCCCGACATGTACGTGCCCTGCGACGTCTGCCACGGCAAGCGCTACAACCGGGAAACCCTGGAGATCCGCTACAAGGGCAAGACCATCTATGAAGTGCTCGAGATGACCGTCGAGCAGGCCCTGGCCTTCTTCAACGCGGTGCCCATCGTGGCCCGCAAGCTCGAAACCCTGATGCAGGTGGGCCTCGGCTACATCCGCCTCGGCCAGAGCGCCACCACCCTGTCGGGCGGCGAAGCCCAGCGGGTCAAGCTGGCCCTGGAGCTCTCCAAGCGCGACACCGGACGCACCCTCTACATCCTCGACGAACCCACCACCGGCCTGCACTTCGCCGACATCGAGCTGCTCCTTTCGGTACTCCACCGCCTTCGCGACCACGGCAACACCATTGTCGTCATTGAACACAACCTGGACGTCATCAAGACCGCCGACTGGCTGATCGACATGGGCCCGGAAGGGGGCGATGGCGGCGGCATGGTGGTCGGTGCTGGTGCGCCGGAACACCTGGCCGCCAATTCCGCCAGCCACACCGGGCGCTACCTGGCCAGGCTCCTGGAACCAAGCACCCTCTCCTGATGACCCGAAAGGGCCCATCGGGCGGACTTCCGCCCCTGCGGGACATATCCCCCCAGGCGCCCGCAAGTCCGGACTATCGGGTATCATCACCTTACCTAAATTGGAATCCCGGCCCAGGGCGCTCGCCCGGGAATGCCGGTAGGAACACATACCGGAACATTTCATCTGGCGCCTCGCCCCCGCGCCGACGATGGCAAACCGCATCGCAGGCAACACATGGGATCACGTAGTTCGGGGGCACCTCCTCAGGCAGCACCTCTCCCGCCCACTGGGCAAAGCACCACCCCGCCGAACGGCGTGGGTACCCGCCTGAATCTCCCGGCCATCCGGCGCCATCGTCCCCTCCTTGCGGAACGGGCCACGGCGCCATATACACCGTTAACAGGGTGATGCAAAACCCAGTGAACGATCCGGCCACCCGCCTGTCCTAGCCGTATCCCCGAACCCCAGGCAGAACAACGATGCGCGGCGAAGTCGA
>NZ_JBIJDC010000192.1:0-3471 GCF_044344315.1 Zoogloea sp.
ACCTCGCGCATGGCCCGGTAGGTGGCCTCGCGGGGCGACAGGCCGGCCTCGATGTTGCGCTCCACGTTCTCCACCACCACGATGGCGTCATCCACCACGATGCCGATGGCCAGCACCATGCCGAATAGCGACAGGGCGTTGATGGAGTAGCCAAAGCCCAGCATCAGCGAGAAGGTGCCGATGATGGACACCGGCACCGCCAGCAGCGGGATGATGGACGCGCGCCAGGTCTGCAGGAAGACGATGACCACCAGCACCACCAGGGCGATGGCTTCCAGCAGGGTGGTGATCACCGCCTTGATGCTGGCCCGTACGAACTGGGTCGGGTCATAGACGATGCTGTATTTCACCGAAGGCGGGAAGTCCTTTTCCAGCTCGGCCATGGTCTCGCGGACCTGGGTCGAGATGTCCAGGGCGTTGGCGCCCGGCGTCTGGAAGATGGGGATGGCCACGGCGGGCTTGTTGTCGAGCAGGGCGCGCAGGCCGTATTCGGCGGCGGCCAGCTCGATGCGGGCCACGTCGCCCAGGCGGGTGACGCCGCCATCGGGGGCGGTCTTGAGGATGATCTGCGCGAACTCCGCCTCGTCCTTCAGGCGGCCCTGGGCATTCACGTTGAGCTGCAGGGGCGTGCGGCGGTCGTTGGGCGGCGCGCCGATCACGCCGGCGGCCACCTGTACGTTCTGCTCGCGGATGGCCTTGACGATCTCGGGGGCGGTCAGGCCGCGCTCTGCGACCTTACCCGGGTCCAGCCAAACGCGCATGGCGTAGTTGCCCGAACCGAACAGGCCCACCTCGCCCACGCCCTTGATGCGCGCCAGACTGTCCTTGACGTTGAGGACCGCGTAGTTGCGCAGGTAGGTCATGTCATAGCGGTCGTCCGGCGAGGTGAGGTGCACCACCATGGTGATGGTGGGCGTGCTCTTGGCGGTGGTCACACCCAGGCGCTGCACGTCCTCCGGCAGGCGCGGCAGGGCCTGGGAGACCCGGTTCTGAACCAGCTGCTGGGCCTTGTCCGGATCGACGCCCAGCTGGAAGTGCACGGTGAGGGTCAGGTTGCCGTCGCTGTTGGCCTGGCTCTGCATGTAGAGCATGTTCTCGACGCCGTTGATGCTCTCTTCCAGCGGCGCGGCCACCGTTTCGGCGATCACCTTGGGGTTAGCGCCGGGAAACTGGGCGCGCACGACCACCGAGGGCGGCACCACTTCGGGATACTCGGCGATGGGCAACTGGAAGACCGACAGCAGGCCAGCCAGCAGGATCAGGACCGACAGCACCCCGGCAAAGATGGGGCGGTCGATGAAGAACTTGGAGATGTTCATGGGACGGCCCTCAGATGCGCGTCTTCAGCGCGCGGGGCTCGGCCACGGCGGCGACGGGGGCGCTGCCCTCCATGGCCACCGGGTGGGGCGTCACCGGATCGCCCGGGCGGATCCGCTGCAGGCCATTGACCACGATGTGCTCGCCCGGCTTGAGCCCGTCTTCGACGACGCGCAGGCCGTCCTGCAGCTTGCCCAGCCGGACTTCCCGGTAGGCCGCGCGATTGCCGTCGCCCACCACCAGCACGAAGCGCTTGTCCTGATCGGTGCCGACAGCCCGGTCGTCGATCAGCACGGCCTCCCGCGGGGTGTCGCTGCCCAGCCGGATGCGGGCATACAGGCCGGGCACCAGGCGACCGTCCGGGTTGTCGAACACGGCTCGCACGCGGATGGTGCCGGAGGTGGTGTCGAGGCGGTTGTCCACCGAGTGGATGCGCCCCTGGGTGCTGTATCCGTCCTGGTCGGCCAGACCCAGGTGGACGGGCAGGCTGGTGCCCTTGGCGGTGCGTGCTGGGTTCACCGATTTCAGGAAGGTCTGCTCATCCACGTCGAAGGCGGCGTAGATGCGGTCGGACGACACCAGCGTGGTGAGGGCCGGGCCGCCGGTGGTGCTCACCAGGTTGCCGATGGTGACCTCGGCCCGGGACATGCGTCCGTCGATGGGGGCCTTGATGGTGGTGTAGTCCAGATTAAGGCGGGCGATGCGCAGGGCGGCGCGGGCCGCCTGCACTCCGGCGGCGGCGTCCCGGGCGGCGTTCTGCTTCTCTTCCAGATCGCGGCGGGACACGGCGTTGTCGGCGATCAGGCGTTCGGAGCGGGCCAGGTCTGAAGCGGTGTAGGCGACCCGGGCCTCCGTTGCCGCAAGCTGGGCCTCGGCCCGCGCCACTTCGGCCGCGAAGGGGCGCGGGTCGATGGTGAACAGCACGTCGCCCTTGCGTACGGCGGCGCCATCCTTGAAATGCACCTGGGTGAGGATGCCGGAGACCTGGGGCCGGATCTCCACCCGGTCCACTGCTTCGAGGCGGCCGGAGAAATCCTGCCAGTCGGTGATGGCGCGATGGATGACCTCGGCCGTGTCCACCTGGGCGGCCTGAGCTGCGGCGGGAGCGGCCGGCACGTCGGCCCGGGCCGAGTAGGCAGCGATGCCGCCACCGGTCAGCAGGAGGCCGGCCAGGGCGGCGGCCAGGACGACGCGCCGGTTCATGGGTGGAGAGAGTGTGTCGCTTGTTTTCATGATGTCCTCGCTGTTGTCAGGGGGGCGGGATTGGGGGATGACTGCATTTTGGTTGTTTGTTTTTTGCGGATAAATACATAGAAATTGACTTCACTGTTCGCATTGAGCTAATAATTGAAGCGAGGCTTCCGTTCGGAGGGCCGCAGCAGGAGACGGGCAGATGGACAGGTTTCAGGCCATGAAGGTGTTCATGGGGGTGGCGGAGGCGAGCAGTTTCACCCGGGCGGCAGACAACCTGGGCTTGCCCCGGGCCACAGTGACGACCACCATCCAGGGGCTGGAAAACCTGCTCAAGGTGCGTCTGCTCAACCGCACTACGCGCAGCGTCAGCCTGACGCCGGACGGGGCGGCCTACTACGAACGCTGCGTGCGCATCATCAAGGAGCTGGAGGAGACGGAGGCGGCGTTTCAGGATGCCGCCCGGCGACCCCAGGGGCGTCTGCGGGTGGATGTTTCCGGCCCCATCGGGCGGCGCATCCTCATCCCGCGTCTGTGTGAGTTCCACAGCCGCAACCCGGACGTGGAGCTGGTCATCGGCATGGGCGACCGGCCGGTGGATCTGGTGCAGGAGGCGGTGGATTGCGTGATCCGTGTTGGCGAGCTGGTGGACTCAACCCTGGTGGCGCGCCGCATCGGCAGCCTGAGCTTTGTGACCTGCGGGGCGCCGGCCTACCTGGAACGCTACGGGGAGCCCCGGACGCTGGAGGATCTGCAGCATCACAAGGCGGTGCATTACTTTTCCAGTGTCAGCGGCCGCAATTTCGACTGGGACTTCGTGGTGGATGGTGTCAGCGTTCCGGTGCGCATGAACGGCCGAGTGGCGGTGAACGACACCGATGCCTATAACGCCTGTGGCCTGCAGGGCTTCGGGCTGATCCAGCCGGCACGCTTCATGGCCCTACCGCATCTGGAGAGCGGCGA
>NZ_JBIJDC010000005.1:0-79715 GCF_044344315.1 Zoogloea sp.
AGGAGATCCTGCCGGCCTGGAAGCCACGTCCCTTGCCCATGTCGGTGCTGTATCCCCATAACCGTCACCTTTCCCCCAAGGTGCGGGCCTTTGCCGACTGGGTGGCCGAGCTCTTCAGCGAATGCCCTCTGCTCAACGGCAGCGACGGGGTTGGTTTCACGGCCGGCGAGTGCCGCTATCCCGAGCGCACTTCCAGCTACACCGTGCGGGAGATGCTGGAGCAGGAGAACCGGAGCGCCGGGCTCGGCTAGGCGAGGCCGAACCGGGAGAGGGGCTCAGCGGGGGAAGTACATCTTCGCCTTCACCAGCTTGTAGGTCCATGGCAGGCCGGCGTTCTTCCAGCCGTTCACAATGCGTTGGCCGGCTTTCGGACCTTCCTTGGTCGAGTCGCCCTCGAAGCCTTCGGCAATGCTGTAGACGCGGGTGAAGCCGGCGTTGGCGAGCAGGTCGGCGGCCCGCGCGCTGCGGTCGCCGGATCGGCAGATGAGGATGACCCGGTCGGTCTTGGTGAGGCCCTTTTCCTTGAGGCGGATCTCGGCTTCCTGGATGAAGTCGCTGTTGGGCTCGAGCTGGTACATGTGGCGGCGCTCGTCCCAGTCGGTCATCAGCTCCTGGTGTTCCACGTAGGGCACCAGGGCGTCGGCGGCATTGGGCATGCCCACGTACATGGCTTCGGCACGGGTGCGCACGTCGAGGAAGAGGGTTTGGGCCGAGGCCTCGCCGACAATCTTGTAAGCCTCCTGAGGCGTCAAGTAAAGCTGCAGACGGGAGCGTTTGTAATCGGGCAGGGTGCTGGCGTCCACGCCTTCGGCCAGGGCCGGGAGCGACAGGGAGAGACTGCTCAATGCCAGCAGTGCAGCGATCGCAAAATGTCTCATACTTCCTCCAGATGATTTGTTTGTGCCAACCCCTGTCGAGGCTGATCATGCGTTCAAGAACGTTTTTCCTGCTGGCCGGTGTGCTCCTTGCCGGTCTGGCCCGGGCCGGCGATCCGGCGACTGGCGAGAAGATGGTGACGGAGCATGCCTGTGCCACCTGCCATCAGCGCTTGGTGGGCGGGGATGGCTCGGCCCTGTACACCCGCAGTGATCGCAAGGTGACCAGCAAGGCCAAGCTGGCTGCCCAGGTCGGCTTCTGCAGCAATCAGTTGAAGACCGGCTGGTTTCCTGAGGACGAGGAGCATGTGGTGGCGTGGCTGAATCACCGCTACTACCACTTCAAATGACACGAAGGGCAACGCTCATTGGGCCAGCCCCTGCGTGACCCGGTTTTCGAGGTAGCCGCCATACAGCCCCACGCTGTCGCCGCCCAGCAGGGCGTCGGCCCGGGGCTGGCCTTGAGCGTCCAGGAAGAGCACCGTGGGGGCGAACTTCACCTTGTAGCGACGGGCGATGTCGGCGTGGCTGATCCTGTCCCCATTGAAATCCTTCAGCAGGCGCGGGCTGCCGATGCTCACCTCGCGGATGCGCACCCGCCCCCGAAAGCGCGGGTCATCAAGGAGGGCAGGGAGATAGGCGTCCCTCACCGCGACGCAATAGGGGCAGTCGGGTAGGCTGAACAGGACCACGTAGAGCAGATCCCGCCGGTTGCCGCCGACCTCCTGCAGGCTGGATTCGAGGGTGCCGCGGGCATGCACACCGACGCCCCCCACCAGCAGCAGGCAGGCCAGCAGGGCCAGGCGCGCGAGCAGCTTCATGGACTTATCGGGCGAGGGACTCGCGCTCCAGGGTCAGGTAGCTGCCGTAGGCGTTGATGCGGTTGGCGGCCTCGAAGGCGGGCACCTTGCTGAAGCGGCTCCAGTCGGTGCGGGCGTAGGCCTCCTCAAAGGGCACCATCTCTTCCACCGCTTTACCCATCTGTTCGCGCAGGTAGAGCAGGTAATCGCGGGTCAGCTTGAGGTCGGCAGCGGCGTTGGTGGAGTGATTGCCGTGCCCCGTGACCAGCACCTTGGGTTTGAGCCCCACCAGGGTGTCGATGGCGGCCAGCCAGCGTTTGCTGTCGGCGTTCCCGACGAAGGGTATGCGGCCAGCAAACAGGATGTCGCCGCAGAACACCACACCGTCTTCTTCCACGGTCACCACCAGGTCTTCCGGGGCGTGGGCGGGGCCGAGGATGGTGATGCGAAAGTGCAGACCACCCTCTTCAAAGCGGGTGTCACCCGTGAGCCAGCGGTCGGCCTGTATCAGACGGGTGTTCTCGTCTACCCAGGGAAACAGGTCTTTCTGGCGCTGGGCCAGGCGGGCGGCAGCTTCGCCACTGCCGAAGTATTCCTTGCCACCTTCGTGGGCCCACACCTCGGCGCCGGCTGCCTTGAAGGCTGCGAGGCCGTAGAAATGGTCGGCGTGGTAGTGGGTCAGAATGACCCGCTTCACCGGCTTGCTGCTGACCTGGCGGATGGCGGCCAGCAGTGCGTCGCCCAGGGGCGGGGTGCCGAGGGCGTCGATGACGATTACGCTGTCCCGGGTGACGACGAAGCCGGCATTGCTGTTGAAGCCCTTGTTGGCCGCTGAAGCCATACCGGCGTCGCCCAGCACATACCAGGCGTGTTCGGAGACGCGGACCGGTCTGAGCGTTTCGGCGGCAGCCTGCCCGCCCGGCAACAGGCTGGCCAGGATCACAAGGGTGAGGGCGACGATGGCATGTAGCCGGGAAGGGAGGGGGAGTCTGCTGCAGGCCATCGTCGTTCTCCTCAAACCATGCCGGGGTTGCCTGCCATGCCCTTCAGGGTCGGCAGATTGAGCGGACGGGCGCGGACTACCTTCTGCCCCTTGAGATAGCGGGCCACCAGATCCCACACGGCTTCGCCGCCGGCCTTGGCGGCGTCTTCCGAGACTGGCGCCCAGCCGGCGACCTTGTAGGTCTTGCCGGCCTCCAGCAGCTTGCCGCCCAGGCGCATGTCGGAGATGCGGCCGCCCATGCGGCCCATCGGGTCGCAGGTGTACTCAAGCCCGCCGACCCGCACCATGTCGCCGCCCTGCTGGTAGTAGGGGTCGGGGTTGAACAGGTTGTCGCAGACGTCTTCGAGCACGGTCTTGATCTGCTCGCCGGTCATCATGGTCACCGTGGTCCATGGGTAAGTGATGGCGGTCTGGTCGAGCAGATGCTCCATGCGGATGGTGTCGCCGGGCAGCAGGCTGGTGCCCCAGCGGAAGCCGGGGGAGAAGGCGATCTCGGCGTTCTTTTCGGCCAGCAGGGCGTCGAGGATGAGCTGGTCCCAGGAGCCGTTGAAGTTGCCGCGGCGGTACAGCAGCCCTTCGCTGACAGCAAGCTTCTCGGCCAGCTTGCCCTCGTAGGGGGCGCGCATCTTCTTGATCAGCGCGTCCATGGCCGGGTCGGCGGGGATCAGGTTGGCGAACACCGGCAGCAGCTTGTAGCGGAAGTCGGTGACCTTGCCACCCTTCACCTCCAGGTCGAGCACGCCCAGGTATTTGCCGTTGGAGCCGGCATTGGTGACCAGGGTCTGGCCACCGGCGTTCTTCACGATCACCGGGGCGGGTACGCCGTCGTGGGTGTGCCCGCCCAGGATGGCGTCCACACCGCGCACCCGGCTGGCCATCTTCAGGTCCACGTCCATGCCGTTGTGGGACAGCACCACCACCGCCTGGGCGCCGGCGGCGCGGGCTTCGTCCACCACCTTCTGCAGGTTGTCGTCCTGGATGCCGTAGCTCCAGTTGGGCACCTGCCAGCGGGGGTTGGCAATGGGGGTGTAGGGGAAGGCCTGGCCGATGATGGCCACGGCCACGCCGTTGATGTTGCGGATCACGTAGGGCTTGAACACCGGGTCGCCGAAGTCGGCGGTCTTGATGTTCTGGGCGACGATGTCAACGGTGCCCTTGAAGTCCTTCTCCTCGATCTCCTTGACCCGGGCCTCGCCATAGGTGGCTTCCCAGTGCAGGGTCATGACGTCCACGGTGAGGGCCTTGCAGGCATCCACCATGTCCTGGGCGTTGGTCCACAGGGCCAGGCCGGAGCCCTGCCAGGTGTCGCCGCCGTCAAGAAGCAGGGCTCCCGGGCGGCTGGCCTTGAGTTGCTTGACCAGGGTGGCCAGGTGGGCGAAGCCGCCGACCTTGCCGTAGGTCTTGGCAGCCTTGACGAAATCCAGGTAGGTGAAGGCGTGGGCCTCCGGCGTACCCGGGCGGATACCGAAGTGGCGCAGCAGCTTGTCGCCCACCAGGTGCGGCACCTGGCCGGCCATGGGGCCGATGCCCAGATTCACGTCCGGCTCGCGGAAGTGGATGGGCAGCAGCTGGGCGTGACAGTCGGTCATGTGAAGCAGGCTGACGTTGCCAAAGCGGGGCAGGTCATACATCCGGGTGGCGGCCTTGGCCGCCTCGGAGGGGTTGCTGTGCAGGCTGAGGCCGCCGGCCGCGGCGACGGCCAGCACCTGGAGGAAATCCCGGCGATTCATGGACATGCGGTGGGCTCCATTGTCAGTCTTTGTTAACGGGCGATTCGGGATCGACCAGGAAGGCGACGATGTGGGTGATCTGCTCCGGTGTGAGCCAGCTGTGCAGCCCGAAACGGGGCATGTTGGTGCACGCGGTGAAGGCGTTGGAGTTGTAGATCTTGTCGTAGGTGTACTTGACGATGTCGTCGCTGGCGCCGCGCAGCTTGCCGAAGTGGTGCAGGGTGGGGCCGATCGTGCCGTAGGCCACTTCCTTCTTGGCCAGCTGGTGGCAGGCGTAGCAGTTGCCGCCACGGGGTGTCATCGGGGCGTCGGGCTGGATGAAGCCGATGTGTCCGCCGCGGCCGCTGGAGGCGAGCTTTTCGCCTTCCTTCCAGTCACCGATGAGCTTGCCATCCACGGGGTAACGGATCGTGGCCTTCTGAGCCAGTTCGATCTTCTGGCGCAGCTTGGCGGGCGGATTGTCCCGGTACTGGCTGCACACGCGCATGGCTTCGTCCTGATCGAGGCGGTCCATCCAGTACTTGGGGTTGTCGCCGCGGAAGGAGCTGCGGAAGATCTGTTCGGCCTGCTTTGCCACGTCGTTCTTTACGCTGACGGCGCCGGAAGGGGTGCGTTCCTGGGCATGGGCGGGCAGGCTGGCGAGCAGGGCAAGGGTGGCGGCGATGAGGGTCTTGTGCATGGTGGTGTCCTCTCAGCGCTTGATGCCAGGGGTCTGCATGACAGTGCCGCTGGCATTCTTCTGCAGATACACCTGCAGGGCGATCACCGAGTCGGACAGGTATTTGGGCTCGGGCCAGCGGGCCTGGCGCATGCAGTCAATGAGGCGTCGCTGCATGGTCCAGACTGCACCCTGGGACACCCGGTAGGAGGGCCAGGTGGACATGGCCACGCCAGCACCTGCCTGGGTGGTGAGGTTGCCCAGATCCTGCAAGCGGATGCGCTTGTCGTCCTGGCCGTGGCAGATGGCGCAGGAGAAATCCTGCGGGCCGCTGCGGCGGTAGAAGATGTACTCGCCCACCTTGGCCATCCGGGCTTCCTCGGGGTGGCGGGCCGGTACATCGATCTTCATGCCGTTGGATTTTGCGCCGATATAGGTGACCAGCGCCTCGATCTCGGATTCCTTGCCCGGGCGGGAGAACCACTGCCGGGTGATGTCTTCTTCCTTAAGCCCTTGCAGGCTGACCATGCAGTGGACGAGGCGGGACTCCACGTCCATCACCTTCCGGGTGTCGGGGAAATAGCGCGGCAGTTGGGCGTAGGCGCCGTCGAGTTTGCCGGGGCCGAGGCCCATGTCACATTGCTCGAGGCTGACGTTCTTCGGGCCGCGGGCCTTTTTCCACAGGGCTTCGCCCTTGAGTTCGAACAGCTCGGCCGGGTTGCCGTCGGCCAGCATCTCCCGGTATTTGGCGATTTCGTCCATGGTCGACCCCTGGGCCGTGGCTGTGCCGGCCAGGCCGAGGGCTGCCGTGACAAGGACCGCACGCAGTCTTGTACTCATCGTTCTTCCTCCTTCTTGGGGGTGCCCCTGCCGCTTCGGAGCGGTCTGGTGGTCGGGCGCAGTGTGCGTGGAGCCAAGGTGCTCCGCAGGCCCGGTGTGGCCCGGGCTGCGGGAGCAGGGCTGCAGATCAGTTGATCTGGACTTCGTCGGTGCGCTTCTCGCCCTTGTTGTCCATCCAGCTCACGGCCAGCTTGTCGCCCTTGGCGCCGCCCTTGAACTTGAAGGCCAGGTAGGGGTTCTTGGACACGGCGGTGCCGAACTGGGCTGCCAGCACCTGTTTGCCGTTGTGTTCGGCCGACAGCTCGGTGATGAAATGGGCCGGGACCAGGTTGCCGGACGAATCCTTGCGCTGGCCGGTTTCCATCTCGTGGCTCATCAGCACCTTCACTTCGGTGATGCCGTCCTTCGCGCTGGCGCGAATCTTCATGGGATCTGCCATTTTCTATTCCTTTTCCGAATCGGGTTCTTGCCGAGGCTCAGCCGCCGCAGCCGCCGAGGGTGACCTTGATTTCCTTCTTGGTCATGATGAACTTGCCGCCGACCTTGACGACGGCGATGACGTCGGAGGTCTGGCCCATCTTGACCCGGGTCTGCACCGAGGCTTCCGTGCCGGCCGGCAGGGTGAAGCTGGCCGCCAGCGGGTTGGGGTTCTTCTCGATGAGGAGGGCGATGACCTCGACGCCGGCCAGGGCCGACACCACCCCCACCGGCACCACGGCGCCGTTCTCGGCGATGTCCGGGGCGGTGATCTGGATGTCGGTGGAATTTTGGGCGCCGGTGGCACCCAGCGCCTTGAGGGTTTCCTCGATGGTCTTGGCGTCGAAGGCCGATTTGTTCCATTCGGCGCGGGCCTGGCTCGGGGTGATCAGGCCGGCGGCGGCCAGCAGGCCGAACAGGCCCAGCCCGCCACCCGCCTTGAGTGCTTCACGGCGTTGCATGTTCATGTGTCTCTCTCCTTGGTTGATCGGCATTTACTGGGCCTTGGCGCCCGACAGAATCCATTTGACGAGGCTGCGGATGTCCCCATCCTTGAGGTGGCCCTGGGGGGGCATGGGGACTGCACCCCACACGCCCTGACCGCCGGCCTTGACCTTGGCGACGAGCTTCGCCTCGGCATCGGCCTGCCCCTTGTACTTGGCCGCGACCTCGTTGTAGCCGGGGCCGACGATCTTGTTGGCCACGCCATGACAGGCCATGCAGCCGCTGTCGTTGGCGAGCTTGGCTGCTGCGGCGTTCTCACTCAGGGGGGCGGGGGCTGCAGCGACTGCGGCTGCCTTGCCACTGGTGTCCTTGCCCCGCACCGGACCCACCGCACGGTTCTGTTCGGCCAGGTTGCCGTGGGCGGTTTCGGCATAGACCGGTAGCAAGGAGGCGACCTTCACCTCGGTCTTGCAATTGCTCATGCAGGCGGTGTTCTTCACGTCGGGTTTGCCGCCGTTGCCGATGCCACCCTTTGATGCCGGGGCGCCCGGCCACATGCCGTGGTCGGTGCTCATGCCATTGCGGTTGGGCATGCGTGCCTGGGCCTCGGCGATGTTCTTGTCGCTTAGCACGAAGTCGGCGGGCACGATTTCCGCCAGGTTGAGCAGATAGGCCACCAGCCCGTATACCTCGTCGTTGGTCAGGGACTTGGGCGAGGTGAGGGGCATGGCCCGGTTGATGTAGTCGAACAGGGTGGATACCGTGGCGACCTTCATGATGGCGCTGCGCTGGGGGGCGTCGCCCTTGACCAAGGACAGTACGTGGCCTGTCTTGATGTCGTCCTTGGTGGTGCCGCCGATCAGCGGGGTGTGCACCTCGTTGGACTCGCCGAAGCTGCCATGGCAGGACGCACATTTGGCTTCCCACACTTCCTGGCCCTGGTCCACGCTGCCGCTGCCCGGGCGCAGGCCCTTGAAGTCGGGGCGCACGTCGATATCCCAGGCGTGGATCTCGGCCCGGGTGGCCGGACGCCCGACACCACTGTACTTTCCGTCGGCCAGGGCAGTACTACCTGCGAGGGTGGCGAAGGCCAGCACCAGGGCACCGCTCAGAGAGGCCTTAGAGAACCTGGACATTGCTCACCTCCCCGCCTTCGGTCACCTTCCACGACTGGATGGCGTTGTTGTGATAGATCGATTTGCTGCCGCGCACCGCCCGTAGCTGGCCGTAGCCGGGTTGCACGTAGCCGGTTTCGTCCATGGCCCGGGACTGGAGGATGGCGGGCTTGCCGTCCCACACCCAGTCGATGTTGAAGCGGGTCAGGCACTTGGAATTGATCGGGCCTTCAATGCGGGCCGGGCGCCAGTTGATGCCGCCATCGGTGGAGACATCCACGCGTTTGATCTTGCCGCGCCCGGACCAGGCTAGCCCGGAGATGTTGTAGAAGCCTTTGTCGAGGAGGATCTGGCCACCCGACGGGGTGGTGATCACCGACTTGCACTCCTGCACCGAGGTGTATTGACGGTGCTGGCCGTCGGGCATGAGGTCGATGTAGTGGATGGCCTCGTCTTTGGTGGCCCAGGGCTTGTCGCCCACCTCGATGCGGCGCAGCCACTTGACCCAGCTGACACCCTGGACGCCGGGTACGACGAGGCGCAGGGGGTAGCCGTTTTCGGGGCGCAGCATTTCGCCGTTCTGGCCGTAGGCGACGAGGACTTCGTCGGACTGGACCAGTTCGATGGGGATGGTGCGGGTCATGGACGAGCCGTCGGCGCCTTCGGCAAGGACGTACTTCGCCTTCTTCCAGTCGATACCGCAGTCTTCGAGGATCAGCCGCAGGGGAACGCCGGTGAACTCGGAGCAGGACCGCATGCCGTGGCTGTACTGCACGGTCGGCACGGCCACGTTGCCCCACTCCATGCCGGTGTTGGCGCCGCACTCGATGAAGTGCATGCGTGACACCGGGGGCAGGCGCAGGATGTCGTCGACGGTATAGACCTTGGGTTGCCGTACAAAGCCGTCTTCGGTGCCATGCACCATCAGGCGGTGCTTGGAAGGATCGATGTCTACCCAGCCCTGGTGATGGCGCTCGAAATGCAGGCCGGACGGGGTGATGATGCCGAACAGCCCTTGCAGCGGCGCGAAGGACACGGATACCTGTGGCATCCGGGTCAACCCCGGGGACTCCCGGCGCTGCAGGCCCTTCTCGTATTGGGAGGGCAGGCCATAGGGGCGCGCCGCGACCGGCTGGCCGAGGCTGGTGGTCCAGGCGGGCAGGGTGAGGATGTTGGGATCCCCCTCGGCCGCCCGGGCCGTGGCGCCACCGGCAAGGGTGGCGGAGGCGGTGAGCAGGGCGTTGCGCAGAAAGTCGCGTCGGCCTTCCTTGACCGCGATGATGTCCGTCTCGGTCAGGAAGTTCTCGGGCGCGGGACGTACCCGGCCCCTCTGGGTTGGCTGGTCGGCCATAAATTGTCTCTCCCTCAGTCTCCAGATGTTGGAATCACGGGAGGAATCGTCTGTGCGTGCCGTCGACCGGTCTCGCCCCCCTTGATCTAAAACAATTTATAACCATACACTAATATCGTCAATTGCTAATATTGTTGCATTGCAATACGACATGAACGAAATAGGCCGCGTTTCGATGGCCATGGCGGCTTGCTGCGGCAGGTTGTTGCGGAGAACAATACGCAAGACACACTGATCGCTTACCGCTTCGGCGGAATCAAGGAGGAGAGACAATGAAGCTGCTTCGATGGACTTTGGCCGTGGGGCTGATCGGTGCGATGGGCGCCGTGCACGCCGAGGAAAAAGCCGACCCCAACCTGGCCCGCAATCTGGCCGCCACCTGCGCCAACTGCCATGGCACCGACGGCAAGGCAGTGGCCGGCTCCGGAGCGGAGGCCCTGGCGGGTACCGACAAGGCCAAGCTCATGCAGAAACTGATGGATTTCCGCTCGGGCGCCAAGCCCGCGACGATCATGCACCAGATTTCCAAGGGCTATACCGAGGCACAACTCGAGCTGGTGGCGGCTTACTTCGCCGCACGCAAGTGAAGGGGCGCAGCATGTGGAATCGACGTGAGTTTCTGAAGGGCGCCGCATTGGCCGGTGGCGTGGTGGCCTTGCCGGGGCTGTCCGGCTGTGCGATGGGATCCAAGGCCCGTGGCCATGTGGTCGTGGTGGGGGGCGGCTTTGGCGGCGCCACCGTTGCCAAATACCTGCGCATGTGGAGCCAGATGGGGGTGGATGTGACCCTCGTCGAGCGCAGTCCCCAGTTCATCTCCTGCCCCATTTCCAATCTGGTGATCGGCGGCGACAAGCAGATGGCCGATATCACGATGAGCTATGACGGACTGCGCAACACCTGGGGCGTGAAGGTGCTGCAGGACACCGTGACGGCGGTGGATGCCGGTGCCCGCAAGGTCACCCTGGCGTCTGGGGGCGTGCTTTCCTACGACCGGCTCGTACTCTCTCCGGGTATCGAGTTCATGTATGACCAGGTGCCGGGGCTGGAGACCGAGGCTGCCCGCGACACCGTGTTGCACGCCTGGAAAGCGGGTGCCCAGACCGTGGCCCTGCGCAAGCAGCTGGAGGACATGAAGGATGGTGGGGTCTATGCCCTGAGCATTCCCAAGGCGCCCTACCGTTGCCCGCCAGGGCCCTATGAGCGGGCCTGCCTGGTGGCCAACTACCTGCAGAAGACCAAGCCGAAGTCCAAGGTGCTGGTGCTGGATGCCAACGAGGAGATCACCTCGAAGAAGGGGCTGTTCACCAAGGCTTTCGAGAAGTACAAGGGGATTCTCGAATATCGCCCCAGCAGTGAGCTTCGCGAGGTGGACGCGGCCAGCCGGACGGCCGTGCTGGAGTTCGACAAGGTCAAGGCGGATGTGCTCAACGTGGTGCCGCCCCAGCGTGCCGGTGACATTGCCGCGAAGTCGGGGATCAAGCTGATCAACAACCGCTGGGTGGATATCGACTGGCTGAGTTTCGAGTCGGTGAATACCCCGGGCGTGCACGTGATCGGCGACGCCATCTTCCCGGCACCCACCATGCCCAAGTCGGGTCACATGGCCAACCAGCACGCCAAGGTGACAGCAGCAGCCATCATCAATCTGCTGGCGGGCGAGGCGCCCAGTTCGACGCCTCTGGTGATGAACACCTGCTACAGCTTCGTGGATTCGAAGAACGTGATCCACGTGGCATCAGTTCATCAGTACGATGCGGCGAAGAAGACGGTGATGCCGGTGGCGGGGGCGGGTGGTGTGTCTGCGGCCGCCAATGAGCTGGAGGGCAAGTACGCGCTGTCCTGGGCCCGCAATATCTGGGCCGACATGCTGGTCTGACTGGAGATCGTCACGTAAAGACAAAACGGGCCACCTCGCGGGTGGCTCGTTTTCGTTGACGCAGTAGCGTTCAGTCCAGGGTTGAGATGTAGCTTGAGACTGCCTTGACCTCCAGCTCTGTGAGCTTGGAGGCGATGGAGTGCATCACAGCGTTGTCGTTGTTGCGCTCGCGGGTGTTGAACTGTTTTAGCTGGTTTTCGAGGTAAAGGGGTTGCTGACCCGCCAGGCGAGGCAGTTGCGGCGTGCCGTAACCCTTGGGGCCGTGGCAGGACGTGCACGAGGCAACGCCCGAGTACTGGTTGCCTTGGGTGAAGATGTAGCGCCCCACCGCTGCCAGATCGGCATCGGCACGGCTGCTGTGATTGGGCTTTTTTTGTTCGAAGAAGGCGCCGAGCGCTTTCATCTCTTCGGGGCTCAGGTCGCCCACCATGCCGGACATGGTGTCGCTCTTGCGCTTGCCTGTCTTGAAATCAGACAGCTGCTTGGCGATGTACTCGGCATGTTGACCGGCCAGACGCGGATAGAGGGCCGAGGCGGCCTCGCCTTCCATGCCGTGGCACAGGAAGCAGCGCCCCCCGACGATTTCCTCTGCACGCTTCAGATCGGCCGCCTGAACGGCTGCAGGCAAGGCCATCAGCAAGGACAATCCTGCAGCAACAAATCTCCCCTTCATGCTTCTCTCCTCCTTGTTGTATGTCCGGAGAGAAGACTATCAGAATTCGTTAATACACTGAATTCGGTCGGGGCGCCCTGCATCGGGCCGGTTTAGAAACCTTCAGTGCTTGCGGCCCAGGCCGCCGAGCAGAAAGGCGATCGGACGCTGGTTCTTCTGGGGAAGTGCAGATTCGTCGGTGCTGCCTTCTCCGGCGATCGGGGCCACGCCGTCCTTCTGCTGGTAAGGCTTGCTGAAGTCGAAACCGTCGGCAGCGATGTGTGAGGGCTGGCGGCCGCGATGGGGGCTACGCTCCCGTTCGGAACGTTCCGGCCGCTCACTGCGTTCCGGCCGCTCGCTGCGCTTGCGGCGTTCGCCGCCCGGTGCCGCCGGGGCTGCCGTGCTGTCGGCGGGCCGTGACGCGGGGGCGCTGCGCCGGCGGCGGCTGCCGTCGGCATCGAAGAAATCGGGTTCGGGATCGTAGCCAGGGACGATCTCCTGCTTGATCTCGAGCTTGATGAGCTTCTGGATGTCGGCGAGGCGATGTCGCTCTTCCGAGCTGACCAGGGAGACCGCCTTGCCCGACTTGCCGGCACGGCCAGTGCGGCCGATACGGTGGACGTAGTCTTCGGCGGTGTGGGGCAGCTCGAAGTTGATCACCGAGGGTAGGTCTTCGATGTCCAGACCACGAGCGGCCACGTCGGTGGCCACCAACACGCGGACCTTGCCGGACTTGAAGTTCTCGAGCGTCTCGGTACGCGCCTGCTGGGTCTTGTCACCGTGGATGGCGTCGGCCGAGATGCCATGGCGCTCAAGGAAGTGGGCCAGGCGGCTGCAGGCGAACTTGGTGTCCACGAAGACCAGCACCTGGTTGGCCTCGTCCTCGTGACGCACGATGTGGGCCAGCAGGTTGCGCTTGAGGCCGCTGGAGACCGGGTGGACGATGTGGGTGATGGTCTCGCTGACCATGTTGCGGCGGGCTACTTCGATCAGTTGCGGGTTCTTCAGCATCTGGTCGGCGAGCTTCTTGATCTCGTCCGAGAATGTGGCCGAGAACAGCAGGCTCTGGCGGGCAGCAGGCAGCAGCGCGAGGATGCGGCGGATGTCAGGGATGAAGCCCATGTCCAGCATGCGGTCGGCTTCGTCGAGGATCAGGAATTCGACCTGACCGAGGGCGATGGTCTTCTGCTGGACGTGGTCGAGCAGGCGGCCCGGTGTCGCGACGACGATCTCGATGCCGCGACGCAGTTCCTGGATCTGCGGGTTCATGTCGACCCCGCCATAGATGCAGGTGCTGCGCAGGGGCAGGTGCTTCGAGTACATCTTGACGGACTCATACACCTGCATGGCCAGCTCGCGTGTCGGCGCAAGGATCAGTGCGCGTACGGGGTGGCGGGCGGGGCTGGTCGAACTGCTGGCATGGCGTGCCAGGCGGTTGAGCAGCGGCAGGGTGAAGCCGGCGGTCTTGCCCGTGCCCGTCTGGGCGCCGCCCATCACGTCATGCCCGGCGAGAACGACGGGAATGGCCTGACGCTGGATGGGCGTAGGTTCGGTGTAGCCGGCTTCAGTGACGGCCTGCAGGATTTCAGGAATGAGTCCGAGTTCGGAGAACGACATGGATGTGATCACAATCTGGGTGCGGCAGATTTAGTGCACTGCACCATTTGAATAGTCCGACATTATACATCGGGGCGCTGTTAGCGCCGCGTGAGATAGCATGTGACCTCTTCCCGGTCATGGTAAAGGTGCTTGATTCTCAAAATGTATTTGATGTTGCCGGCGCGCATGCGCTGGTCGATCAGCGCCCGGCAGCGCTCGATCTCGTCGTAGCGGCGTTTCATGGGCAGCTTGAGGTTGAAGATGCTGCGCCGGCAGCGCCCGCCGGCGACCCATTCGGCCATCAGCGGGGCGATGCGGGAGGGCTGTTCCACCATGTCGCACACCATCCACTCCACCGGCTTGCGGGGCTTCCAGGTGAAGCCGTCCACCCGCAGGTGCTCCAGCAGGCCCGTTGCGACTACTGAGGGGGCCATGGGGCCATTGTCGATGGCGGTGACGCGCAGCCCGCGGCTCACCAGCTGCCATGTCCAGCCGCCGGGCGAGGCGCCCAGATCCACGGCCTGCAGGCCGGGGCGGAGGGTGGCCTTCTGCTCGTCGGGCGTCAGCAGGCACATGATGGCTTCGGCGAGCTTCAGAGTCGAGCGGCTGGGGGCGTCCTTGGGCATGCGCAGACGCGGGATGCCCATGGGCCAAGCGGAGCCCTCGCTGGCCACGCTCAGGCCGAGGAGGGCGCGTTTCGAATCGGCCAGGAACACATGCAGGCGCGGCAGGTGAGGGGAGTCGCTGCGCAGCAGTCCGGCCTGGTTGAGGGCGTCCTCGAGCAGCGGGCCGAAACGGCGCAGGAAACCTGATTGCTGCTTGCCGTCGTTGGTGTCGGGTGTTTCGAGAAGGAGCGCGGAAAAACGCTCGCCGAGGGCGGTGATGGCGCTCATCAGCGGGCTCAGGCGGTCTTTCTCGGGCAGGTTGTCCAGGCTGCCCACGAGCTGGCAACCCTGGCGCGAGAAGATCAGTCTGGAGAGGTCAAAGCGGCGTCTCAGCTCGTCGTGGGGCGTGGGGGTGCTCAGTTGAAACAGGGTGAAACCGCTGCTGCCCCCATCGGCGATACTGCCTTCGAGGCGAGCTGTGCGGGCGGCGGCCTGGAGTTCGAGGCTGGCGTCGGGCTCGAACCCGGGGCGGCACTGGACGAGAATGCCGATGGCAAGGCAAGGAGTGGGGGCGGGCAGCATGGAGTAAGGGACTGAAGGCAGCGGTGGGTGTGTAGAATCTCGGCGAGGGGTCTGCTTGCCAGCGCTGACGCGTGGTGCGGCGCCTGCCTGCGGCGGGCATGATACCCGATCCCGGGCAAGCGTCTTTTGACAGTCGGGCCACTCGCCGCATAGCGGTTTTTTTCCATTGATCCGGAGAGTGTTCATGGAGTTTCGCAAGCTTGGCGCCAGCGATCTGCAGGTGTCTTCTGTTTGCCTGGGAACGATGACCTTCGGCCAGCAGAACTCGGAAGCCGAGGCCCACGCGCAGTTGGATATGGCGTTTGCGCGGGGGGTGAATTTCATTGACGCTGCCGAGATGTACCCCGTGCCGGCCCGGGCCGACACCTATGGGCGCACCGAATCCATCGTCGGCTCGTGGCTGCGCGGGCGCCCCCGGGACAGTGTGGTGCTGGCGACCAAGGTGGCGGGGCCCGGGCGCAACATGGCGTGGATCCGGGGTGGGCCGGCGTCCCTCGACAGGGCCAACATCCGCGCGGCCGTCGAGGCCAGCCTGGCCAGGCTGGGCACCGATTACATCGATCTCTACCAACTTCACTGGCCGGCCCGCAATCAGCCCATGTTCGGCCAGTGGCGCTTCGACCCGGAGGGCGAGCGGCCGGCGACCCCCATCGAGGAGCAGCTGGCGGCACTTGCCGAGCTGGTGGCGGAGGGCAAGATCCGTTACGTGGGCCTGTCCAACGAGCACCCCTGGGGCCTGATGTCCTTTCTGCGGCTTGCAGACTCCCTCGGGCTGCCCCGCGTGGTGTCAGTGCAGAATGCCTTCAATCTGATCAACCGGGTGTTCGAGCAGGGTATGGCGGAAGTGTGCTTTCGCGAGAAGGTCAGCCTGTTGCCCTATTCGGTGCTCGGTTTCGGGCACTTGAGCGGCAAATATCTCGACAACCCCGGGGCGCCGGGGCGGATTTCCCTGTTTCCGGCTTTCGGCCAGCGATATGACAAACCTGGGGTGCAGCCTGCCGTCGCGGCCTATGCAGAGCTGGCGCGTCGGCACGGGATGACGCCTGCCGAACTGGCGATCTCCTTTGTTGCCGCCCAGCCTTTCGTGGGCAGCGTGATCCTGGGTGCAACCACCCTGGCGCAGCTTGAAACCAATATTGATGCCTGCGCGCGCCGCCTGGATGCCGGGATCCTGCGGGAGATCGAGGCCGTTCATCTCCAGTTTCCCAGCCCGGCGCCGTAAATTCATATTGACTGCGGTAAAGCGTTGCGGAGCAGAAATGGTTGCACGGAGGATGTGTTGAAGGAAATCGTGGCGGCGCAGGATCTGCGTGCTGGCATGTTTGTGTCGGAACTTGATCGTCCGTGGTTGGAGTCGCCTTTCTTGATGCAGGGTTTCCTGATTGAAGACGAGGCGACATTGCTGCAGCTCCGGCAGGTGTGTCGCTTTGTTTACGTGGATCGTGCCCGGTCGGTGGGGGATGCCTGGCGGAGTGCACCTGAGGCACCTGCGGGAGGTGCTGCGGAGCGGCAGCCGGCGGCGTTGGGATCTTTCGTAATCAAGCCGGAGCAGCGACGTCAGCCACTCGACTTTTTCGCCCTGCTCAAGTCACTGCGAGGCCTGACAGCAGAGGTCGTCACGCCGCGGGAGGGTGATGAGGGTGACGCAGCGCCATGGTTCCGGCGCTATCCCCAGGCGGGTGATCCCCGCCGGCAAGTTGTAGGCGAGCGACTCCCCGAGCGTCGCGCCAGAAGCCCGTTGGCCGCGTCGCCGCTGGTGACCATCTACGATGAACGTCCTGGCCGTCCCTCGGGAAGGAGTGGGGGCTACGATGCCAGCGCCAAGGGCTCCGGGCCTGCCGGGATGAGTTTCGTAGAGCCAAGCACGTCACTGGATGAGGAGATCATCACCGCACTGCCCGTGGTGACCCGGGTGCAGGGCTTGCTGGCGGAGATCGCCAAGGATGTCCAGAGCAACCTGAGCCCGGATCTGGAGCGCCTCCGCGGTGTGGTTTCGGAGATGGTGCTGAGCATCGTCCGCAATCCGGACGCGCTGCTGTGGCTGCTGCGCCTGAAGAAGACCGACCAGTACAGCTACGACCATTCCCTGGACGTCGCTGCCCACGTGATGATCTTTGGCCGCGCCTTGGGGCTCGGCGAGGATTCGATCACCACTCTGGGGATGGCCGGGGTGCTTCAGGATATCGGAAAGCTGCGCCTGCCCCCGCGCCTGCTCCACAAGACCGGGCCCCTGTCGCCCCGCGAGTATGCGATCTTCAAAACCCACGTGGATTTTTCCCTGCATATCCTTGCGGCATGTCCCCATGCCACGCCCCAGATGATCGATATCATCGCGCGTCATCACGAGCGGTGCGACGGCAGTGGTTACCCGGCCGGGCTGAAGGGGGATGATCTTGGGCTGATGGCCGAGATTGCCGGCATCTGCGATGTTTACTGTGCCATGACCCGGGAGCGGTCCTATGGCGTCGCGGTGAGTTCTCAGGATGCATTGGATGTCGTTCGGGGGCTGCGGGGAAAGAGTTTCTCGGACAGTACGGTGGATCAGTTCGTCCAGTGCATCGGCCTGTACCCGGTGGGTACGCTGGTTGAGCTCAATTCGGGCGAGGTCGCGGTCGTTGTCTCCCAGAACCGGATCCGCCGCCTCAAGCCCCGGGTGATGATCCTGCTCGGACCTGACAAGAAGCCGAACGCCTATCCAAAGACCCTGGATCTCCTCTACGACCCAACCTGTGCCACCGGCGAACCCTATGAAATTGTCCGGGCGCTTCCGCCCGGTGCATTCGGGGTTGAGTCGTCGGCTTTCTATCTCGCATGAATACCCTTGCGCCGCATCTGGTGCGGCCCCCTAATTCGGCCATGGACGAGGACGCCCTCGCGCGTCTCCTGCTGCGCTATGGCGTCGGGCAGGGTGAGCAGGCGGCTGTGCGGGCCTTCGGGCGGATCATCCGCGCCGGCGAGCTGGAGGAGGCCCTCCTGTCGCGCTTCGATCTTGGTGAGGCCGCGGTGGGTGTTGAGCCCTCCCTGAGGGCTTTCTGCACTGAACTGGCACGGATCACCGAGTGGGACTTCACCCCCGCCTGGCCGGCCCGGTTGGTGGATCTGTGGTCAGAGTGCTATCTGGGCGGGGCTGTGGCGGAGTTTCCCTTCATCGCCATCGAGGCCCTGATGGCGTCGTGCCAGCTGCATCTGTTCAGCGATCGAGCCATGGTCCATCGCCTTGAGCTCGACATCCTGACAGCCCTCGTACGTCTGGGGTGGTGCCTGGGGGGCCTGCTGTCCGAGGTGTCCATCGATCATGAGCAAACCTTCCGGCTTAATGCCGAGGACGGCGATGCGGTCCTCGGCATTCCCAACCGGCGACGCTTTCTGACGCTGCTTGCCGATGGTCTGTCACGTGTTGCCGATGGGCAGGCGGTGGGGCTGCTGGTGCTGGACATCGAGTGGGGGCGCTCGGTGGATGTCCTGGCCATGGACGAGCGCGATCACCTGCGCCTGGCCCTCTCGGATGCCATGCGGGCGGTGCTGCGATCGAACGATATCCTGTGTGCCCTCGGCGACGATCAATGGGCTGTCATCCTGCCGGCGCTGCAGCACCCGGCCCAGGTGTCCCTGGCCGGAAGCAAGCTGGTTGACGCCTGCGAAGTCTTGCGCGGTAACAACTTCCCCGGGCAGCGGGGGCGCTTCCATGCGGGTGGCGCCTGGGCGCCGGAGCATGCTGCCGACCCGCTCGGTCTGGTGCATGCGGCGCGAGCGGCCCTGGTGGCGGCGAAGGCTTCCGGTCGGGCCTTTGACCTCTATTGTTCAGAAACGGCCGCCCGCAGCCATGGCGATGCGGGTTTCGAGTCGGAAGTGGCCCGGGCCCTGGAGGCACGCCAGTTTCAGTTACACCTCCAGCCCCAGGTCGAGTTGCCTTCGCGCCGGCTCGTCGGGGCCGAGGCTCTGCTGCGTTGGCGGCGGGAGGGGCGGGGGTTCGCATCGCCGCCCGACATCCTGCAGGTTCTTGAGCGTATCGGTCTGATGGCGGAGCTGTCGCGCTGGGTGATCCAGCAGGCCGCCCAGGTGCTGGCCACGCTGGCTGCGGCCGGGTGCGAGGTGGCGGTGTCCGTGAATCTCGTGGCCGAAGATCTGAAGGATCCGGAACTGCCTCTCTTTATCCGGCAAACCTGCGAAACCTGGCGGGTACAGGAATCCCGCATGTGTTTCGAGCTTACCGAGGGTGGTCTGGTATCTCGGGACGGGATGTCCGCGCGCAACCTGGAGGCCCTGCGTGTGGGCGGCGGCCGTCTGGCCCTGGATGATTTCGGGACAGGCTATTCGTCCATGGACTATCTGCGTCGCCTGCCAGTGGACGAACTCAAGCTCGACAAATCCTTTGTCGAACGCATCACTATCACCGATAACGATCGTGCGATCGTCGAACTGATGGTGCGTATTGCCCACACCTTTGGTCTTGAGGTGGTGGCCGAAGGGGTTGAGGACGCAGCCACCGAGGCGGTACTCAACGAGATGGGCTGTGACCGGGCTCAGGGCTACCTTTATGCGCCTGCCATGCCCATCGAGCAGTTCATTGCCTGGTGGAAGTCACGCCGTGATGCGCTGGTGGGCACCGAGACGCCCTGAGCCACGTTCTGTTTCGGCTTATTCCCGGGGTTTACGCCGCTTGCGCGTTTCGGGTTCGGGCGCAGGATCGGCTTCCGCCTTGGCCGCGCTTTCGCTGTCGGCATGGTCGCCGCCATCGCCGTCCGCCGAGGCAGAGTGATCTTTTCCGGCATCGGTGTCGCCGTGATCTGCCGCTTTCTTCTTCTTTTTGGACGAGGGCGGGGCGGGCGGCGGGGGAGGCGGAAGCAGAGGTACGACTTCGGCGATCTTGTTCTCCACCATGTAGTCGTTCATTTCCTTCCAGCCCGCAAACACGGCCGCCTTCGACGCGGTCGTGTTGAGGGTGTAGCAGTCCTCGATGGCACGCCCGGCATGGCGACAGGCGCTGCCGATGGCCTTGCCGTCGGCTTCGGCCTGGGCACTGGCTTTGGCAGGGTCCGGAATCCCGAGCTGCTCGCAGCCCCCCGTGACGGCAGCACAGGTAGCCAGGGCCAGCATGAAGCGAAGAGACGGTTTTGTCATGGCGCAGGGGGCGATGTTGCTTTGAAGGGTCTACGGCCCCGAGGCTTCCGACTTGAATCCCGCTCCCGCAAACAGCCCTGCTGTTCGAGCCTCGTTCTCCTTATAATTATGGGCTGACCTACCTTCTTCCGTCCGTGGACAGGATCCCCATGAATATGCTCAATCGCGGCGCCCTGTGCGTTGCCATCGCCACCCTGTTTTCCGCCCATGCCGTGGCGGCGCCCAAGAAACCCGCTGCCAAGCCGGCTGCTGCCGCGGCAGCCCCGGTTGCCGTCAAGGACATCGAGTTGGTGCATACGCTCGGCGCCGACAAGGGGGCCCAGTTGCAGAAGCTGGTGGACCGCTATAACGCGGCTCATCCCCAGGCCAAGGTTGTGCTGCACGACCGCGCCTGGAACGAGGGCAGCCTCCCGCACCTGATGATCCTGGGTGAGCGTGATCTGACCAGCTTCCTCGCCGGCCCGCAGCGCTACCGTCCGCTGCACCAGGTCATGAAGGATTCCGGTGAGCGCTTCGAAACCCTGCGCGCCCCGGCCATGATGACGCCGACCCCGATCGACAGCGCCAACCGTCTGGTCGCCCTGCCGGTAGGTTTGTCTACCCCGGTGATGTTCTACAACAAGCAGGCATTCCGCGAAGCCGGCCTCGACCCCGAAACCGCACCCAAGACCTGGCAGGGCCTGCAGGCTGACCTCGGCAAGCTGGTGGCAGCCGGCCAGGCCTGCCCCTATACCACTGCCCAGCCGGCGTGGATTCTTGTTGAGAACATGAGTGCCTGGCACAACGAGCCGGTGGTCACCGAAGGCAAGAAGGCCTCCCTCGCCATCAACGGCATGCTCGAAGTCAAGCATGTGGCCATGCTGTCCTCGTGGGTCAAGGCCCGCTACCTCCACCTCTTTGGCCGCGAGGATGAGGCCACCGAGCGCTTCGCCAAGGGGGAGTGTGCCGTGCTGACGGCGCCGTCCGGTGCCTGGCCCACGCTCAAGCGTCAGGCGTCCTTCGATGTCGGTGTGGCCAGCCTGCCTTACCACGAGGACTACTACGGTGCGCCCCAGAACACCCTCGCCGATGGCCCGGCCATGTGGATCGGTGCGGGCAAGAGCCCTGCCGAGTACAAGGCCGTGGCGCGTTTCATCAACTTCTGGCTGACAGCCGAGAGCCAGGTGGAGTGGCAGCGTAATGCGGGCTACCTACCCCTCAACCGTGCGGGTCTGCTGGCCTCCGAGAGCCGCCTGCTGGCGGCCGATCTGCTCAACATCCATGTCGGTGTCCAGCAACTCACCCACAAGAAGGTCACGGCGATCAGCAAGGCCAGCGCCTATCCCCAGCGCGCTGCCGTGCGCAAGATCATCGAGGAGGAGCTCGAGTCGGTCTGGGAAGACCGCAAGCCTTCCAAGCTGGCCCTCGACACCGCAGTGGCCCGCTCCCGTCAGCTGGACTGATCCCGTCGATGTCCGGGTGGCTCTGGCCGCTGCTGCTGGCCCATCGCTGCGGTGGCGCCCATGCTCCCGAGAACACCCTGGCCGGGCTGCTTGTTGCCGCCCGGTTGGGGTGTCGGGCGGTCGAGTTCGACGTGATGCTGTCCCGGGACAAGGTCCCGGTATTGATTCACGATGAGACCCTGATGCGTACCGCCGGGGTTCCCGGAGCGGTTCCCGACCTGAGCGCCGTGCAGTTGCAGGCCACGGACGTGGGGCAGCATTTTCATCCGGCCTTTGGCGGCGAGATGATCCCCACCCTGGAAGCCGCCCTCGCTGCCTGCCGCCAGCTGGGATTAGCCGCCAATGTTGAGATCAAGCCCGCAGTTGGTCTTGAGGCCGAAACAGGTTCAGTCGTCGGTGCGCAGATCCAGGCCATGCCGGCGGACGAGTGCCCCGCAGTGTTGCTGTCCTCCTTCTGTGCCGAGGCCTTGCAAGCTGCGGCGCAGCGGGCGCCGGGCCTGCCCCGGGCCCTGCTTGTCGAAGGGTATTCTCCGGAAAGCCTGGTGTTTGCCCGCCAGCTCGGCTGCGTGTCACTCAATATGGGCTTGTCGGGGCTTGAGGCGGTGCATGTGAAAGCAGTCCTTTCCGCCGGGCTGCGGGTGATGGTCTATACCGTCAATACACAGGAAGCAGCCAGGCGCCTTGTTGACTGGGGCGTCTGTGGTCTTTTTTCCGATCGGCCTGATTTGTTGCGGGCCCTCGATACCGAAGTCGGATTTCGCTGAATTGCATTGATCCCGGCGGCTTGACGGGATCGCAGTCGGCCCCTACCATCGCGTTTTTTCTAGTCTGGGCATTGCCTTGTCTCTCTCGCAGCTTTACGCGCCGATCGCCGAAGACATGACGGCGCTCGATGCCGTCATCCGGGATCGTCTCTACTCCGACGTGGTTCTCATCCGCCAGGTGGCCGAGTACATCATCGGCAGCGGCGGCAAGCGCCTGCGTCCCGCCATGGTGCTGTTCACTGCCGGTGCCGCCGGCTACAGGGGCAGCTATCACCGCGAGCTGGCGGCGGTGGTGGAATTCATCCATACCGCAACCCTCCTGCACGATGACGTCGTCGACGAATCCGAATTGCGGCGCGGGAACAAGACGGCCAACGCCATGTTCGGCAATGCCGCCTCGGTTCTGGTGGGCGACTTCCTCTATTCGCGTGCCTTCCAGATGATGGTCGGCGCCGACAACATGAAGGTGATGCGCGTCCTTGCCGATGCCACCAACGTGATTGCCGAAGGCGAAGTCCTGCAGCTGCTCAACTGTCACAACGCGGATGTCGAGGTCGATGACTACCTGCGCGTGATCCGCTACAAGACGGCCAAGCTCTTTGAAGCGGCGGCCCGGCTTGGCGGCATCCTGGGTGGCGTAGGGGAGGAGATGGAAGACAAGCTGGCGGCCTTCGGCATGCATATCGGCACCGCCTTCCAGCTGATCGATGACGTCCTCGATTATTCGGGCGACGAAGCCGATACCGGCAAGCACATCGGCGACGATCTGGCCGAGGGCAAGCCGACCCTGCCGCTGATCCATGCCATGAAGCACGGCAGCCCCGAACACGCGGCTTGTGTGCGTAGTGCCATCGAAAATGGCGGTCGCGACGATTTTCCGGCTGTTCTGGAGGCAATTCGTGCCACCGGCGCCATCGAAGCGACCCGAAAAGTGGCTGAAGCCGAGGCAGAACTCGCTTTGAACGCGCTGGAAGCGCTTCCTGCTTCCATTTTCAAGGAATCCTTGATAGAATTGTCAAAGTTCGCAGTCGCACGGAAGTATTGAAGTCCGACGTGATTCAAAAAAGCTTTACAAAACGTCGGTTCTACAATATAATGTGCGGCTGTTTAGTTTTGAAGGTTAGCAAAACATCGCTGACCTGGTAGCGAAAGCGTCGGGGAATAGCTCAGCCTGGTAGAGCACTGCGTTCGGGACGCAGGGGCCGGAGGTTCGAATCCTCTTTCCCCGACCACCAATACCCGCCACACCGGTATCCCGAAACCGGCAGGCAAGAAAATGGAGCAAGTCCTCGCGACTTTGCTCCATTTTTCTTTTGCGCGGCCGCCATGTGGTCTTCGACCGCATGGCACGTCAGTTCTTCGCCATCCGCATCCCCCCAAACAGCGCCTCATACGATTCCGCCACCGGGTACAGGTTGCCATGCCCCGTTGGGTTGGCCACTTGCCCGGGGTGGCGTTCTTCCCACATCAGCACCAGTTGGTCGATGTCGTGTTCTCCCACCGGAACACCGTCGGCAAGCAGATCCGCAACCATACGGTCGACGGCGGTGTCGTCGAGTTCCAGGTGTTCGTGGTCCCAGGCGTAAATCGCGCCGTCCTCTGGTGCCATCAGCAGCAGGCTCCCGCCTGCGTCGGTGGCGATGGGGAGGGCGGCGAGGGGCAGGCGGCCGTCGTAGGTGTCGTCGCGCAGGGCCAGGGCGTCCCAGTCTTCGGGGGCGCCGACAGCGTAGAGGATGTCCACAATGAAAACCGGCCCCAGGGGGCAACCGGCGGGCAACCCGATGCTGACCCGCTGCTCGAAAGCACCGGCACCGTGCTCCGCAGAAAAGGTGATGAAGGCCTCGGGCAGCGTGACGCCGGCCTGGGCGGCCTGCTGGCGCAGGGCGTCCGGTGTCGGGCGCGGTGCCCGGGGGGCGAGGGGATAGAAGCCGAAACGGGTGATGGCAGCTTCGACGGCGGCGTTGCCGGGCATGGACTGTCTCCTGTCAGGGGCCACCGGCCCGGGCGGCCGAGGCGCCGCCGGTGTGGGGCACGTTGGCGTGCAGTTTGGTGGGCACGAGCATCATCTGGTTGCCGCCCTGGTGATGATGCCACGTGAAGCCTTCTGCACGGCGGAAGCGTTCGGTGGCAGCGGCAACGGGCTGCCCGTTCGTCATGAAGTCGGCCTTGGTGTAGCCCGCCGGGGGCTTGCGGGTGCCGTTGGCGATGCCCTCGGCAAACTTGATGTCGGCTTCGGCGAAGTCGCCGGCATGGCCCGTCTGGCCGATGTTCACCTGGCCGATGGAGTACTCCCGGAAATCCGGGTAGCCATTGCTGAAGCGCACCCCCTTGTTGCCGACGATGGCCTTGACCTTGGGGTTGGTGGATTTCCAGATGGAGTTGCCCGGGGCGCCGCTCCAGCTGCCCCGGCTGCGGGGCAAGCGCGGGCTGGCGAAGATCGACGGCACCTCGGCGGCGTCGAACCACGCAGGCAGGCGCGACGCCGGGTTGGCCACCGATTGGTCCAGTTCGGCGAGCTTGATGGAGAGGTTCTCCATTTGCGCAAAGGCGTCGTCCATGGTCTCGGTGTCGCCCACCTGCTGGGCGCGGGCCAGGATGCGTTCCTGGGCGTCCAGCTCCACTTCGAGCACGCCGCGCACGGCTTGCAGCTTTTCCGGGAGGCTCTTGCTGGCCCAAATGCCCTTGGTGAGCCCAGACACCGCCTCGATGCGCTTGGCCATCTCGGGGCTTTCCGCCGCCTGGGCGATGTGCATGGCTTCTTCATGGAGGGCGAAAATGTTGCCATTGCGGCGGAACAGGATGCGGGTGGGCACCAGCTGACCGGCGGCGTTGCGGGTGAACTCGGTAGCCGCTTGGGAGGGTGATTTCGGCCCGTACAGGCGGGCCCAGTCTTCCTCGCTGAGCACTTCAATGGCGAGGTTGCCGTAGCGCTTGGCCAGGGGTTCCGGCAGTTTGGCCAGCACCAGGCTGCGCAGGGCGCCTTTGTCAGGGTTGGGCATGCCGCGCCAGTTTGTGCGCAGGGCGCCTTCCATCACCTCTTCCGTCACGCCGGCCTGGTGCGCGATGCGTCCCACCAGGTTGGCTTCGCGCTCGGTGGCGGCCAGGAGCTTGGCGCCGGTGCGGGCCAGCCCGATCACCGACAGGAAGCTCAGGGCCGAACCCACCAGTGCCCAGTTGCGGGCGCTCTTGGCCTGGTCCTTGCTGGCGAGCTGGAAACCGCCTTCCAGGTCCAGCTCGGACATGGCCGACACCATCTGGGCGTGCTTGATCTGCTGGCCGGCCTGGGCCAGCCCGAGGGCAGTGCCGGCGCCGTGGAGCATCAGGCCGGGCCAGGTGAGGCCGCCGGTGAAGAAGCCCGCCACCAGCAGGGCCAGGTCGAGCCCGAGCAGGCCGATGGTGCCGGCCACCGAGGCAATGGTGTTGAAGACCAGCTCGGCCTTGATGCGCAGGCGGTCCGTTTCGGAGAAGTGGGCCAGCACTGCGTCGTGGAGCACGTCGAGGCCGAGCACGAAATCCGGGTCATCAAAGAGGGCGAGGCGCACCTTGTTGATGTTGGCCTTGCGGTCACGGGCTTCATTGACCGCGGCCATGGCTGCATCGCCACTCCGCTTGTCGGCCAGCGTGTCCTCGATCTGGTCTTCCTCGACCGGGTCCTGGTCGTCCGGTTTGCGGCTGCTCTTGACCATCAGCGCGGCGGCCGGGCTGCGCTCGTTGATGGTGCCGATTTCCGAGAGCAGCGCATCGCGGCGGTCTATCTGTTCTTCGCTCGCCTCGCCGTCGCCGATCTCCACGGCCAGGCCTGCCACCTGAACGGTCAGCTCCCGCAGGCGGGCGGTGTCCTTCTGCAACGCGGCGCCGGCCGCCGGATCGATGCCGAAGTCGGGCATCATCTGATTCTCGATGCCCTGCAGGTTGGCTTCCGCCTGCTTCAGGTTCACCAGCGCCAGGTTGCGCACCATGCTGCGGAACATCACCGAAGGGCTCAGCCCCAGGGCGTCAGCCTTGCCCGAGGCCAGCATCTCGGTGTCGGTGTCGAGATAGGCTTCCGGGTTGTTGAGCTGGTCGCCGCCCTTGAAACGCCCCCCATCCTCGCCCTTCAGGGGCAGGCCACTGGTGGTGGTGAGGGCCACCACCGCCCCGCCCAGGGGCCCGGCCGGCACCACGCGGGAGTAAGCATCCAGCTCCTTGCCCCAGAACACGTTCGACTGGTCGAAATCTTCCGACAAGCTGTAGGCGTAATAACGCTCCTTCACCTTCACCACGGCCGACATGCGGCCGGCGTAGCGGGCCATGGCCAGCATCTCGTCGGCCTTGTCGCTGCCTTCCGGCGGGTCGAGCACGCTCTCCAGGGCGATCTCGTCATCGAAGAACACGTCGTCCCGCCTGGCCACCACGCTGCCCAGCACGTCGGCACCGTCCTCGATCCAGCCCTCCTTGCGCTCCTTCTCCTCGTCGGCCTCCAGCTTGGCGGCGTCGGCGTTTTCGGCCACCCGTTCGATCAGGGTGTCCACATCCTCCGACAGCAGCGCCTGGAAGAGCCCGAGGTCGAAATTGTCGTACTTGGAATACTGCTGGCCCAGCCAGTCGTAGTTCAGGTCGAACCAGCCGCGGACGTTGTCGCCGATCAGAAAATTGGTGCCACCGTAGGCGTCGATGACCGTGTGGGCCGCTTCGTCTTCAGCGTCGTAGCGGTCACGCAGCGCCGTCAGCCGCGTCATCAGCATTTCGGATTTCTGCACCAGCGGCAGCACCTGGCCGTCGGCGGCCAGAAGGCGTTCGTAGCCGGCCTCGCCGTAAAGGGCGACGGCCCGCTTCTTCATCTCTTCGTATGACAGGGGGTAGCGGGCCTGCCAGGCCTTCAGCCCGCCAACGCTGGCGGCGCCATTGATGAAGTTGCTCTCCGGCAACAGCTGCATCTTCTCGAGCTGCCGCTCGTCGTCGCTGGCGTCCTGCACCGGGTCGGGCGGGGTGCTCGGTTTGCGGCGCAGGGTGCCGCCCGGGCCGTCCTGCACCACGTGGGCCACCTCGTGGGCGAGCAGGCGCTGACCGTCCCGGGTGTCGGGGCGGTACTCGCCAGCACCGAAGACGATGTCGTGACCCAGGGCAAAGGCACGGGCGCCCATGCTGTGCGCCGCGCGGGCGGCGGCGGTGCCCGTGTGCACCCGCAGTGCCGCCAGGTCGGTACCGAGGCGGTGTTCGAAGCGTCGCCGGGCGGCATCCGGGAGTGGTGTGGCGGGTGCCGAGAGGGCCTGGCCGACCGCTGGCGACATGGCGCTGCCGGCGGGTTCTCCGCCGAGCGCCTTGCGGCGCAGGGTGGCGGCACCGGTGGCGCAGGCCGGGCAGGGGGCGTCACCGGCGGCGCAGGCACTGCAGGCGAGTGGCTGGGCGCCCGGCGTGGCGATCAGAAACTCGGCCAGATGGTCGGCCTCGGCCTCCGCCGGGTCGTGGGTGGCACCGACCTTTACCGGCTTGTCGGCGTGGGTGAGGTCGGCTTTGACGGGCATGGCGGGCGTTGACGCGCGACCAGGGTGGGGGCGGGTGGGCTGCGGGTGTCCATGGCCTCACTTCCCCTTTGTGTCTCCCCCCAGCGCCGAACGGATCGGTGCGGGGATAAAGGGCGCCTTGAGCAGATCCACGGTGACGAACACGCCGGTGCCGGCCGGCGTTGCGGCGCTGCCCGCCGGGGCCGGCACCGACTTCATGACGGTCGCCGTCTGGCCATCGGGGCCGCTGACCAGCGGCTTCCATTCGGGCGCTGCGCCGCTGCCCAGTTTCAGCGACACGCCGGGCATCACCCCCCATACGGCGCTGGCGGTGCTCAGGCTCACGGCCCCGGACGGATCGACGCTCCAGCCCAGGTCCAGGCTGAGGGTCATGGGGGGCATCCATGAGACCTTCTGATGGGCCAGACCCAGCAGATCGTCCCCCGAGAAGCTGGCCTTGAACAGGGTGGGGCTGGCCGGGGTTGCGGGCAGCACATAGCTGAAGCCGGTGAGTGTGGAATAGGGGATCAGCCCCAGGGGCGCCACCAGGTTCACGTCCGACAGCAGTTTGCGTCCGGCGGGGTCGGCCAGGCCGGCGCCCAGGGCCAGGCCATAGGTGCCGGCTCCGAAGCCGGCCACCCCCACCTTCTCGGCGGTGCCCAGGGGGTTCCACTGGCGCAGGGCGTAGTTCTTGGCCGGGTCGAGCAGGGCGCTCTTCACCCCTTCGTTCTCCTTGGCCTGTTCCACGACGGTCTTCACGCCCTCGCTCAGGGCGTCGGCGGCCTTGTCGGCGTCTTCCGGTTTGGCGGCGTCCTCCAGTTGCACGGCCGGCTGCCGGCTGCGGCCCTGCTCCAGCACATGGGCCAGCTCGTGGCCCAGCAGGCGCCGCCCCTCCACCGTGCCGGGCTGCCAGCGCCCGGGGGCAAAGCCGATGTCGCGGCCGGCGGCAAAGGCGTTGGCACGCAGGCTGGTCGCAGCTTCGGCATCCGGATGGATGCGCACCCCGGCAAGGTCGGCGCCGAGGCGGCTCTCGAAATAGCGGCGCTCGGTGGCGGGCAGGGGCTGGCCGGCGCCCAGGCCCAGGCTGGATGGGGCGGCATCCCGGGCCACGCGGCTGCTGCGGGCCGGGCGCTCGCCCCGGGCAACCCGGTCGGCCCGCTGTTCGGCGGGGCGGTCGCGGGTGACGGGGGGATGGCGGATCGGTGTGCGGGCCATGATGATTTCACCAGGCGGGTTGATTGGGGGCGGTCATCGCAGGGCCTATTCGAAAGCGCGCCAGACGGCGATGACCGGGACGCCATCGGCGCGGGTTCTGACTGTCAGGCGCTGGAACTCCGCGTCATTGGCATCCCGGCGGCGGATGATCCATGAGGTGCCGTCCGAGCTGCGCTGGCGGATGTAGTCGGCGGGCAGGGCCGCGGTGGCGACGGGCTGATCAATGAGGTGCTGGACACTGGGCCAGTTGCGGGCCTCGACAACCGGGGCGCTGCCGGCGCCGCCCGAGTGCATCGCAAAGCGCGAGCGCAGGCGCTGGGGAACATCCACCATGTCTGCGAACTGGGCCAGGTCCGGATCTTCGGTGATGTTGGCGAGGCCATGGTTGACCTGGAAGGGCGCTTCACGGCCCACCGTGATCTGGTATTCGAACAGAAACTCCGGGCTGCCGGCGCCGCGCTTGACCTCCACCCGGTAGCGGATCTCGGCCAGCCGCTGGGTGCCCGGGTGGGGCTTGGTCAGGGTGGACACGTGGAAGCTCTCGCCGGGGCGTGCGCTGTTGTGCAGGCCCCGCAGCATCTCTTCGACGCCGTTGTTCTGGATGATCTGATTGACCTCCCGGGGCGCGTAGAAGATGGCAAAGGGGCTCTCGAAGCCCGTGCCCTGGCCCAGGGTGTGGGCGCGCTCCATGCTGGCCACCTCGGGGCGGCCGTGCTCGGAGGCGCTGGGCATCTCAAGCTCGGTCTGGCGCCTGCCCGTGGACGGCCCCAGCACCGTGTCGTGGCGATAGATGTCACCCTCCCGCCAGACCCGGTTCCCGCCGGGGAATTCATACACCACGCCGTCGGGGATGGGCGCTATGGAACCATCCGCGTTGCGGGGTAGCTGCGAGATGTCATTGAAGCGTCGCCTCCTGAACGTGATGGGGGGTTCGGATGTCACCCGCACCGGTGGGCGGAGGGAGGTGTCGCCCGAGTTGCGTCCGCCATACCCGGCAATGACCCCCTCCGGAACGCCAAATCCACCCAGACGGCCTTGCAGCGCTTCCGCATCGCTGCGCAGGGTGGCGATCTCGCGGTCGAGGCGGTGGGCGGTGTCGCTCCCGGGGGTCAGACCCGACAGGGCCTGCTCCCGGGCCTCGATCATGTGTGCGTGCTTCTGCAGTTCAAGGATGACCTCTTCCTCGTTGGACAGCGTGCCGCCCCGTGCCCAGGCCCGCACCCGTTCCAGCATGCCGCGCAGGTTGGCGGTGTCTTCGCCCCAGCGGCGCAGGGCGTCGGCCGTGGCCTGGTGGATGGTGACGTCGCCCAGCCGGGTGCCGCGGCCCACCCACAGCTCCAGCTTTTTCACGCCGTCCAGGCCCACGGCGTAGCGCACCTGGGCGGCACCCGCGGGCAGATCCGACGTCACCATCACGTTGCCGACGCGCAGCCGTTCGGCCAGGGCCGGGTCGTCGATGGAGATGCCCATTTCGGCGGAGGCCTTTTCCACCAGCTTGCGCCGCGCCCGGAAGGCATCGAGCAGTTCGCCGGCCTTGCCCTCGGGCACCACGTTCATCTGCCGGAGCAGGGCCACGGCTGACTCGTCGTCACCGGCCAGGGCCAGACGGCGGGCGCGGAAGAGGGCTTCCAGCTGGGGCTCGGACAGGCCGGCGAGGTGGTCGGCCTTGCCGATCGAGATGTGGTCGAAGGCGCTCAGGACTTCGCTCACCGCCTGCGGGCCATGGCTGCCGGCCACGCGCCGCCATGCTGCGCCCAGGCCCGTCGTGGCCAGGCCGCCGACCAGACCGGCACCGGCACCCATCGCCGCACCCCTGGCCAAAGCGGCGAGCAGGGCGGCCAGGGCGGAGGCGACGCCCCGGTCCCAGGTGGCTTCGTCGATGGCCGTCTGGAAGAGCTCGCCCGCCGCGCCACCAATGGCCCCGTCGATGACGGCCTCCGCCACGGCGGCCCCGGCGCCGCCCGTGGCGGTGCGCACGGCCTGGCCGCCGGCCATGCGTGCTGCCTGCCCCGCCGCGCGGCCGGCGGTGGCGCCATGCACGGCCTTTGCCGCCAACGCCGAGCCCACCACCGAAACAGCCCCTTCCACCGCCCCGGTCGCCACGTCGGTCAGCACTTCACCTGAGGTGGAATTGCCGCGGATGGCGGCACCGGTGAGCCCCGCCGTGGCCCCGCCGACAAAGGCCGCGAGGGCGCCCACGGCCACCGGCCCGAGGCTGCCACCGCTGGCGGCGGAGACCACCACGGTGGCGGCCACCGCCGCCACCAGTTGCGCGGCCGTGGAAGCAAACGCCCGGTTGGCCGGCGCAAAGGCATCCAGCGCCGCCATCGTCCGGTAGTAGAAGTCGGCGAGCTGGGCCAGTTCGGGGCGGCCGATGCCGCGCAGGCGCACCTGATCGTAGTAGACGCGGAAACGGGCGGCGTTCTCGTCCACCGTCGGGCCGGCCCAGCTCACGACGTCGGTGGTGGCCTTGGAGCCCTGGGTGCGCACGGCCGCGAGGCGGGCCTCCAGCCGGTAGTGCATGAAGTCGGCCTCGACCGCCGGGTCCTGGCCGGGCTGGGTGCCCTGCAGGTCCGGTTCGCCGAAGGCCACGTTCTCGAAGGCTTCACGCAGTGCCGGGTCCTTGTCGCCGATCTGCTCGGCGGCCTGGCGCGCGCCATCGTACTTGGCGGCAAGGGCGCGATCCTCGGCCGAGACCGGCAGGCTCGGGTTCTCCGTCAGCCGGCGCCGGATCACCATGCCACGGCGAAGCTCGGCCTGGGCTGCCGGCGTGTTGATGACGCTCTCGATATAGGCCCGGGGGTTGTCGATCAGCGCTGTGTTTGCACTGCCGCGGACCTTGATGGCGTCTTCCCGGAGCAGCGTTGCGCCATCGCCGGCGAGCCCCCGCCGCAGGCGCGTGGCCAGGACGCGTTCCCGCGCGAGGCCGGCTTCCAGGCGCTGGAGCAGGGCATACAGCGGTGGGGGCGGCTTCGCCGCCTTTTGCTCCGGGTCGGGCTGAAACTTCATCAGTTCCACCAGGGCCTGGCAGCGAGCGGGGGTCTTGCGGGACAGGATGATCCACGCCTTGACCGGATCGTCCGGATCCCACGCCCGTTCAACATCGTAGGCGTCCAGCATGGCCTGTTGCCGGCGCAGGAAGTCGGTATTGGCGAGCTGCGGGTTGCCCTCGTAAAGGGCGGCCAGCAGCAGGTTCATGCGGGCCGTGTCCGGGTTGATGCCCATCACCTGAGTCAGCTTGGGTTGATACCAGGGCGACTCGGTGATGGCGAGGCGGCGCGCGGCCGGCACCTTGCGGATGAAGGCCAGAAGCTCGTCGAAGTTGCCCACCTTGTTGATGGTGAACTGGGCCGCCAGCTCTTCGGGTGCGCCAAGGGCCTTGAGGGTTTCGCCCCCCGTCTGATGGGAGGCGAAGTAGAGGGACTGAACCAGGGTGCCTTCGTGGAAGCGCCGTTCAAGGCTCTCCAGCTCGGCGGTGAGGCGGTTGCGCTCTTCGCTGGACGTGGGCGGCAGGGCGGCGAGGCGGGCACGGGCTGTTGCAATCATGTCGCCGGCCCGCCCCGCAGCATGCTGGAGCATTGCCGGCGAGATGTCTCCGCTGCCTTCGCCCGCGGCGCGCAGGGCCTGTGCCAGGGCGGCGGCATCGTCGGGTTCGCTGGCGATGGCCCGGACCCGGCCAATGGCCGCGCCCAGCCGCGGCCAGCTACCGCCGTCCAGGCGCGGGCGCAGTGCGGCCCGTTGGGCGGCGTTCAGATCGGCGATGGCGAGGAAGGCATCCCGGGCGCGCCCCGCGCCTTCGGCGGCGACGATGCGGGTATGGGCATAGGCCACCCGCTGCTTCGATACGGCGTCTTCCCGCGCGGGGCTGCCCGGTGGCGGTGGGGGCCGGCTGGCGCGGGCGCGCTCTGCCTTGCCCAGGAGAATCTGGGTGGCCCGATATTGGCCGTCGGCGTCGAGCGCGTGGCTCAGGGCATCCTGCACCTCGGCCCAACTGGCACGGGCGGAGGGCGCCGGCCCCGCTGCTCCGGGCGCCACGCCGGGGGCGGCGACGCCCTGGGCGTCCTCGATCATGCGCAATGCGTCGTCTTCCGGCCAGCGCTCCAGGGTTTCGAAAACCCCTGCCTGATCGTCGATCAGGATACCGGTGCGGGTCTGGATGTTCTCGGCCAGGGTGAGCTGGGCGCCCAGGTAGGCGCGGGCTTCGCCCCAGGTGGTGTCGTCGAGGCACTTCTTCAGATCGCCAAAGAAGTTGGCGCCGTAGTCAGTGCGCAGGCGGGCCATGTCGGCCGGGGCGGCGTTCTCCCGGAGAATGGCAAGCACGCGGACGCTGGGGGGGCCATCCGTGGCCGGCGTTCTGATCGCCGTGCGCAGGGCCTCGGCCCCCCGGGGAGAGGTGGGTGCGTCGTAAAGCCAGGCATCCGGTGCGCGCCCCTTGAGTTGCAGTGGCGTGCCGCCGGATGCGCTGCGGGCGGCCCGGCGGGCCTCCGCTTCCAGGCTGTCGCGGCTGTCGCCGGGGCCTTCGGCGCCCCGTCGGGCCTGCACGGTGTGGGCCAGCTCGTGGGCCAGCAGGTCGAGGGGGGGCGCCTGGTCGGCGAACTCCACGCGGTTTCCCCGGGCCGCCGCGTGGGCGTCGCGCCGTCCGCCCGGGGCGGGGACGCCAAAGGCCAGGTCGAGGCCGGTGATGGGTTCGCCAAACAGTCGTTCAAGGGCAGGGCGCTGGGGGAGCGCCTGGCCCCTGTCCGTCTGGTTCAAGCGGGGGGCTGCCCCGAGCCGGCGCTGCAGGTAGTCGGTCTGGTCTCCCCCCCGTGGTGGTTGGGGAGGCGGTGCCGCGGCACCACTGGCGGGGGTCGGGCCCGCACCCGAACCCGCGGATGCCCTGGCGGGCTCCGCGGCGGCAGGCGACTTGGCCGAGTGGGCCGATTCGGCCACGGGCGACGGGCCGGTCGAGCGGGCCGGCCTGGACTCGGCAAGAGGCGTGCTGCGGCTCATGGTGGGGCCACCGGGGCCTGGCGGACGGGCCCGCGGACTACGGCCCCGGCGGGGCCGGCGGCGGGTTGAGCACGGCGTCCATGGCAGCGCTGGCGACCGCGTCCCGGGTGGTGAGTCTGGCCGTCATCTCGGCCCGCTTGCGGGCCAGGGTGAGCTGGCCCTGGATGACGGCCAGCTGGGCAGCGAGCAGGTCGGCGGCCGCCGACAACTGGGCGTCGCGGGCGGTGTTCCAGTCGGTCTGCAGCTTGGTCGCTGCGGCGGCAGCGGTGGCCGCGGTGAGGCGGGTGCGGGCGGCCTGGTAGTCCACGTAGGCGAGCACGGCGGCGGGCTTGTTGCCGGCGGCGGCCAGGGTGGCGGCCGCTTCGCGCTGCACCAGAGCTGTGCTCAGATCGTCGGCGATGATGGCCGGGGCGCTCTCGGCGGCGGTGAGGGCGACTTCGGCCGCGGCCTCGGCGTCCTCGTAGTCCTGCAGCTTGGTCTCGAGGGTGACCAGCGCCGCGGCGAGGTCGTTGAGGGCCGTGTCGTCGAGGGCGGCGATGCTGGTGTCCACGGTACTCGCGGCGCTCTTGAAGGCGGCGTCGTCGAGCTTGCTGGCCGGTGTGACGCCGGCGGCGGCGGCCACGGCGGTGCGCAGGGCGGTGGCCGAGGCGTCGGCCAGGGGTGGGCTGGCGCCTTCGCTGCGTGCGGCTTCGGCATCGGCGAGGGCCGCGGCGCGGGCGGCCAGGGCGGCAGCCAGGGTGTCGTTGCGCGCCAGAACCTGGGTGCGCAGGCCGTCGGCGTGGTTGGTGGCGGCCTCGATGGCGGCTACGGCGTCCCAGGCGGCGTCGGCAGACTGGGTCTGCGAGGCGCCATTGGCGGCGGCGCTGGCGGCTTCGGCCTGCCAGGTGGTGAGCTTGGTCCTGGCCTGGCTCAGGATGGTGGCGATGTCGGTCATGGATAGGCTCCCTGCCGGCGTGGGAAAGGCCGGCCCAGTTTGCAGAACTCTTCGGCCACGGCGGCATCGATCATGCCCTCCGTGACCACGGTGCCGCCGTCGGCGGCCATGAAGGCTGCCGAGAGGGCAGCGTTGCGGATCTCGCCGCCGGTGAGCTCGAAACGCTCGGCCAGCTGCTCGATGGAAATCATGGGTGCCAGGTGCGCCGCGGGGAGCTGTCCGCGCCAGATGGCGCCGCGCTCGGCCACGCCCGGGCGGGGAAAGTGCACCACCTGGTCGAAGCGTCGCATGAAGGCGTCGTCCACCCCCTGCATCAGGTTGGTGGCCAGCAGGGCGCAGCCTTCGAAGGACTCCAGGCGCTGCAGGAGGTAGTTCACCTCGATGTTGGCGTAGCGGTCGTGGGCGTCCTGCACGTTGGTGCGCTTGCCGAACAGGGCGTCGGCCTCGTCGAAGAACAGGAGGGCGGCGTAGCCCTCGGCGGCGGCGAAGAGTTCGGAGAGGTTCTTCTCGGTTTCGCCGATGTACTTGGACACCACCAGGGACAGGTCCACCGACAGCATGGGCAGGTGCAGGCGCGTGGCCATGGCCTCGGCGGCGAGGGTCTTGCCCGTGCCGGATTCGCCATACAGCAGGCCGATCACCGAGCGGCCGCGCCCGCCGGTGCTCATGCGCCAGCGTAGCTGCACGCTGACGCGGCGGCGCACCCGACGGATCAGGTCTTCCAGGCGGTCGCCGGTCTGGGGCGGCAGCACCAGCCGGGTCCACGGCACGGCGGGGGTCGAGCGGGTGGCCAGGCGCAGGGCGCGGGGCGGGGTCAGGCGCGACAGCTCGTCGAGGATCTCGGGCAGGCTGGCGTCGGGGGGCAGGGCCGCGGCGACCAGGGCCGGGGTGTCGTCGTCGATCCAGTTGCGCCCGGCGAGCTCGTCGGCGTCGGCCTGGCTGCAAGCCAGGGTCTGCTGCCAGGCGTCGGCCAGCTCAATGGGGTCGCTGTTGCCGACTTCGAGGCGTCGCAGGTGAGCGCCGGGGCCGTGCAGGGAAAAGCTGGGCGGTGCGATGACCATGGCCGGCGGCACCGGGCCGGAGGCATTGAGCTGCCCGGCCCCGGTGCGCAGGGCGACCCGGGCGCCGGTGGCCAGGTGCAGTAGGTGGGCCTCGGCCCAGGGCGGCGGCGCGCTGTCGTCGGGGGCGTCGAGGACCAGGGCCGGTGCCGGGGCCGCGGCGACGGCCAGCACTTCCTCGGCGCGGTCCGCCTGTCCCGAGAGGTGCAGGCACACGCCCGGTATGTCGATGATCAGTCCGGCGGCGCGGCGGATGCTCGCCGCCGGGCGGGCCGGGGGCACGAGCTGGCGCACCTGCCAGCCGGCGCCGGCCTCGGCCGGGGCCAGGCCATCGAGGCCGGCCAGCAGGGTCTCGGTGGGGTCGAGGCGGCGTTCCAGCAGGGGGCGCCGACTCTCTTCGGAGCGGATCAGCCCGGTGTGCCAAAGGGGCGAGGCGCGCAAGGCGCTGCGCACTGCCTGTGGCTCGGCCAGATCGCCGAACAGCAGTTTGAGGGCCAGACCGACGGTGACGCGCCGCGGCCCGCCGGTGAGGGTGGCGATGGTGCCGGCGGCGTCCTCATCAAAGCACGGCAGCGCGGCCAGGGCGAGCAGGTCCAGGTCGAAGCCGGACAGCCGGCAGCCGCTGGCAATGCGCGCCAGAGGCTCGGCGTCGGGCCGGGTTTCGAGGGCGGCGAACAGGGTGTCGGCGCTGCCGGCGATGGCTTCTGCGAGGTGCTGGGGCGTGTCGGTGGCCAGGTGGGGCGCGGCCAGGCGCAGCAGGCCCGGGTCGTCCGGCCGGCGCAGCAGCAGGCGGCCTGCGGCCAGGGCCAGCCACAGGTCGAGCAGGGCACTGCCGCGGGGGCCGGTCATGACGGGTCTCCGAAGCGCAGGCGCACTGTCCGGCCTAGCCAGGGCAGCCAGCCCGGGTCCTGGTCCCAGCCGGCGCGGCGCAGGGCCAGGTCGATGGCGGCGAGGGGCCAGGTCAGCTCGGCGTCCCAGGGGGTGACGCTGAGCAGGCCGGGGCGCAGCAACAGGCGGGCCAGGCGGGTGTCCGCACCGGTCGGGAAGGCCGGCGGCAGCGGGCCGAACACCTGGCGCAGGGCGCCCGACGCCGCGGTGATGTCGGCGGGGATGGCCGCCACCAGAGCGTCCAGCAACGCGTCGGCGGTGGCCGGGTTGCTCACGGGGATCAGGGCGATGCGCTCACGCCAGTCGCATTCGGGGGCAAACACGGCGAGCAGCGGGCGTTCCCGTTCTTCGGCCACGGCCCGTTCGCCGGGTGGCAGGGGGGCGAAGGCCCGGCGCAGGGCACACAGGGCCAGGTCGCCCAGGGCGGTGCCAAGCGCTTCGGGGGCGGGCAGCAGGTCGAGGCGCAGCAGTGGGCGCAGCAACAGCAGCAGGCCACCGGCGTTGATCGGGTGCAGGGTGGCGGTGGCAGCTTGCGGGCTGGATGGCGCCGCGGTGGGCTGACCTGCATCGACCAGGGTGGGTTGAATGGATGGCGCACTGGCCGGCGGGCTGTCTGTCGTAGCGCCCTGCGTCAGCAGACGTGCCAGCGCCGCCGCCGGCAGGCCGCTGGCAGAAGGTGCCTCGGCCAGCAGCAGGGCGGCGAGCCAGGGGGCGCTCAGGGCCGCGTTGCCCGTGGCCGCGCTGAGGCGCCGGTGATGTTGGGCGAGACGTGCCAAGGCCGCCTGTAGGTGGGCAGGAATGCCGTCGCTCAGCGCGGTAAAGCTCAGGGTGTTGCCGCCGGTCAGCCCTGTGGGGAGGGGGGCAGGGTGGGAGGCAAGGGGGGCCACCGGCTTGAGCAGCGCGCGCTCTGCGTCCGGGCGGGCCAGCTGCCGGAGCAGCGCGCGGGTGAAGGCGGCGGCTTCGTCGGGGGCGAGCAGGGTGGCAACGCGGGCATCGGCGCGGGCCATTCCGGCCAGGGTGCTCACCGTGCGGGCAGGGTCGCGCGCGAGCCAGCGCTGCAGGATGGCGAGGGGAGCGAGGGGGTCGAGGGAGGCGAAGGATCTGGCGCTGTCCTCGTCCCCGGCCAGATCGGGGGCCCACCAGGCGTCGGCCATCCCGGCGAGGCGGCGCTCCAGGTGGCGCTGCTCGGCGGCCCAGGCGTCGGCAAACCAGGCGGCGGGGGCGTCGTCGTCCACATCGCCGGGGGCGGTGGCGGCCAGCAGGCGGGCCAGGCCAGCCTCGAAGGCGGCGGCCCAGCCGGTGGCGAGATCCGCGCTGGCCACATCGGCGGCCACCTTGAGGTGCAGGTCAAGGCGCTGTACGGCAACCACTGCGCTGGCGGGCAGCCGGGCGCGGGCCAGGGCCCGGGCACCGGTACCCTCCATGGCCCGGGCCAGTTGTCGGTCGGCCAGCTGGCGCACCTGCCCGGCGAGCGCCTGGGCGTACTCTGCATCCGCGCTGCGGATGCGGGTGGACAGCTGGCCGATGTCGACGAAGTCGTTCATGGCGGTGGCTTCAGGTGCGCTTCACCAGTTTGAGGAAGCCGGCCTGCCCGCCGGTGATGCGCAGGAGGGTCGCGGTCTGGTCCAGGATCGGGCGATTGGTGCTGCTGATCGCGGTTTCGGTCTTCAGCGTTTCCACCACCGTCTCGGCGGGTTTGCCGGCCTGGATGCCAGCCTCCACCTTCACCGCCAGCTCGCTCGGCACGCCTTTGGCGAGGGCTTCGGCCCCGGCGATGGCGGCGGCCCGGTCGGCCTGGTAGTTTTTGCGGAACTCGGCATAGCCTTCGGCGCCGAGCAGCTTCTCGGCTTCTTCCGGCGTGCTGGCCAGCACCTCCTTTACGGTCAGCCGGCTGTCGCTGTCTTTTACGTACTCGGCCATCTTGCGGTTTTCCAGGCTGGATTTGAGGTCGGCATAGAGGGGCCGGGCCTCGTCGGCCTCGAACACGGCGGGGCCGTCCTTGACCAGATCGTCGGCCAGGCTGCGGGTGGGCTCGGCGCTGCGGGCCACCGACAGTTTGTTGACAACCGCCAGGGTGTGCTGGGGCTGCACCGCGGCCAGCACCTGGACGAGCTGGTAGTCCGGGTACTCGGCGGCGTAGCTGTCGGCCACCTGGCCGAGGGCGACCCGCTTGCGTTCGGCGGGGTCGGTGATGGTGTTGGCGAGGGACGACTCGGTGCTCTGCACCTTGTCCAGGAAGGCCTGATTGCGGGTGGTCACGGCGATGCCGGAACCGCTCAGGTCGGCCGCCCGTGCGATGCTGGTCTGCACATCGGGCTCGGCCATGATGGCTTCCACCATGGCGCGTTTTTCGGCCGGCTGGCGCAGGTATTGGGCGCGTACCTGCTCGGTGGACACGCTGGTCTGGGCGTTGCCGGTGCTGCCAGTGTTGCCTGTCTTGCTGAGGCTCTGGATCTCGCGCATGAAGTTGAGCAGGAACTGGAGGATTTCGAGCAGGTAGAACAGCAGGTCGAGCAGCACCAGGCGTTGCTTGACGTACACCACGAAATGGCGCGGCAGCATGTCCAGCCCGAGGCGCGCCACCAGGCCGGCCAGGGCTTCGGCGGTGTCGTTGACGGTGCCCAGCTGGCCGAGGGGGTTGGCTGCGGTGAGCAAGGGGTTCACACCCCAGGACTGGGCCTGGTTGAGGGCATCCTCCTGCAGGCGGCCGACCAGGGGGTGTTCCCGGGTGAGCCCTTGCAGGGGCACCACCAGCTTGACGATCTCGGTGCGCCGATTGACCAGCTCATCCATGCCCAGCACATCGAACAGGTTGGCCAGCACCCCCAGGAAGCCGGGCAGGGCCACCGCATTGGTGGTCTGCACCGTGCCGGCCTGATACAGCGATGCCTTGTAGTGGCCGGGCGCCGGGGCACCCGCCACCGCCGTGGCCGCGTCCGGGTTGTTGCGGGGCGGGCGCAGGCTGAGCTGGATCGGGTCCTTGTCGAAAACGTTGTTGAGATCCTCAAGGATGTCGTCGTCGTGCAGGGCCACCACCCCGTAGGTGATCACGCGGGTGCCTTGGAAGTAGTCCTCCGCCTGCCCGAGAGCGTTGCGCACCAGGGGCGAGACCAGCCACTGGGCGCCCTGGGTGTTGCCCAGCAGCTTGTCGAAGAGGGGGATGCCCATGGGGCGCTTTTCGTCGCCCGGGCCGGGCTTGACGGGCAGGAAGCCGATTGGCGGGATGTGCCGGAAGCCGCGGGCGAACAGGTTGGTGTTGTCCGCATTGGAGGGGCGCATGACCAGGCTTTCGGCCAGCATGCACTGGAACTGGTGGATGCGCGCCCAGGCGGCGGCCCGGGGCGGGGCACCGAAGCGGGTGCGGTGCCAGTCTTCGGCCGGGGTGCCGCAGATGGTGCGGCGGGGAATCCACTGGTCCATGAACAGGGCGCTGCCGTCCTCGCCCAGGTAAACCATGGCCAGGGCGATGGCGGCGGCGTCGTGGCGGCCTGGGCCGGTGTCGGCGCAGAAGGGGCCGTGGGTGGCAAAGTCCGGATCCCAGCGCTTCCACAGGGCGTGCTCGAAGACGTCGAAGAAATAGGCCGACAGGGTGCCGCGCAGATCCCAGGCGGACTGCAGATCCTGGCGGAAGGGCAGCTCCACCGGGAAGCGCACCAGCGACAGACCGAAGCCGCCGCGCCAGGTGTCGGCGCGGCAGTTGGCCGAGGCCGCGCCACCGCAGATCTCACCCATCACCTTGGCGCCACCCTCTTCGGTCTCGCCGGGCTGGATGATCAGCAGGAAGGGGCCCGAGGGCAGGGCCGCGCCGCCGCCGGTGGGGCCGGCCGGATCGTTCACCAGGCACACGCAGGGCATGAAATCCACGCCGCCGCCCACCACCTTTTGGGGCGTCTTGCGATAGGCGCCGATGAGCTGGTCGATGCTGAAGGTGAAGGGCGTGGACACCAGGATGGGACGGCCGATGTGGTCGAAGGCGAGGCCCCGGCGCAGGGTGATGCTGCGGCTGGAGGGCAGGCCGCCAAAGCGGCCTTCGGTGTCGATGGAGGTGCTGTTGAGACCGTCGGCGGACAGCCCCAGGCCCCAGGCGATGCCGGGCATTTGGGCATGGGCGGCGAGGCGCGCGCGGGTGTCGAAGTACACGTCCTGGCGCGACAGGGCCTCGGCGGTGAGGTAGCGGCCGTTGAACCAGTTGGTGCGGCGCAGGTTGTTGCTGCCGCGCACGTCGCCGCTCGGGCCACCGGCAAAGCCGGGCTCGGCACCGGCCCCGGCATAGCCCTTCAGAAAATCGGCGATGGACACTTCGTCGGCGGCGCTCAGGGCTTCGTTGCGGGCGACCTTGGCGATCATCGTCAGCAGGCCGGCGTCCATGTTCTTCCACTTGTTCGTGCTCATGTCGGCCTCCGGCTCAGGCGGTGGTGGGGTGGAGGGTGAACAGGCAGGCGTCGCGGCCCGTGCCCGGGGGGACGACCTCGCCGATGGCGCCCGCCAGGGGCTGTCCGCCCATGTCGAGGATGGCCTCTGCTCCCGTGCCCAGCAGGCACACCTGGATGGGTGCCCCTGCCTGCAGGACTTCGTCGACCACCAGGGCGAGGCCGGTGGCGGAAGGGGTCTGGCCGGCGATGGCAACCGGCTGCCACTTCTGGTTGGCCTCATCGAAGCGCAGTATGCGCACCGATCCGGGTCCCAGACTGGCGGGCATCAGGGGGCGGGTGGTGACGAGGTCGAGGAAACTGCGGGCCGCATCGGCGCCTTCGCCGGCCCGACTCTGCAGCTTGCCGACCTGGAAGGGTGACGGGGCGCCGGCGGCTTCGAGGCGGATGCCCAGGGCCAGATCGGCCACCGCCTGCACCGCCGGCAGCAGGGCGCGCACGCTGTTGTCGATGCTGCCGAAGAGCTTCACCCGTTCCACCGGGTTGCCCACCGGTTCCAGGTCGAGCACGGCGAGGAGCAGGGGCGCGTCGTCGGCGCCGCTCCACAGCCGGGCGGGGGGCGGCGTGTCGGGGTTGATGATGTGTTCGAGGAGGCGGGTGCGGGTGTCGGCCGGCGGGTTGGGCCGGGTGGTGATGTCGCGGATGGGCAGGCTGGTGAGGTCCGGGGCCGTGGCCTCCAGGCACAGGCGGTAGCCATCCAGCACCCGCGACGGGGCCAGGCCGGCGTCCTGGCCGGAGCAGGGCTGGGTGATGGCCGGCACCTGCTCGGTCAGGCAGGCCCGGTAGCGCAGCACCACGTAGACCCGGCGGCGGGGATTGTCCGCCGTGACCTCGACGCCCGGGGCCGGCGGAGGCGCCGCCAGGTCGGCCCAGAAGCGCGTGGCGGCCAGCCCGGTGATGTCCAGGCAGACCTTCTGGGGCACGTACACCTCGCGGCCCAGGGGGTCGATGGCGAGGCCGGTGTCGCAGGTGAGGGTGAGAGATGTCTCGTTCTCCTGGCTGCCCACCTTGAGCCCCCACACCGTGCCATAGCCGTGCAGGGCGGCGTTGTGCAGGCGGCTGCGCAGCAGGAAGTAGCGCTGCTCGGCGGTGAAGTCCTCCGCCCCGAGGAGCTGGCCGTAGCTGTAGCGCAGCCGGGTGAAGGGATCGCCCGGGGTGGCCGGATCGGGATCGTCGAGGGGGATGAAGGTCTCGGCGGCAGTGGGGGTGCTCATGGCGATGCCTCCCATGGGTTCATGGGTTTGAAATACGGGTAGCGGTCTTCGCGACGGCCACGGTGGAGGGTGGTGAAGGTGGATAGCACTGCGCTGCCAAGCACGGCGGGTTCGGCCTTGTCCACCGGCCCCAGGTGGGACACGCCCACCAGGCTGGCGCTGCCGACACGGAAGCCGGCATCCAGCCAGCACAGGCGGTGCAGGGTGTGGGCCGGCTTGCTGGTCTCGATGGCCAGCTCCAGCACGGCGGCCAGGGTGCTGCAGCGCGCCCGCGGCACTATCACCGTGAAGCGATGGGCGTGACGGCGGTAGAAGGCCAGCAGGGCGTCGTCGGGCAGGGGGTCGTCCGGGTCGCGGGCCGGGCAGGGGCTGTCCTGGGTGGCGCGACGCAGCATCAGTGCCGCATGGGCGCCGGCCAGTTCCTGTTCCCAGTCCTCCAGGCCGGCGGCGTTGAGGGTGCTCTCGCTGCCACCCAGTTCGAGGGCCGGCCCGATCAGGGCGCTGCCCAGGAAGGCGGCGGTGGGCCGGCGCAGGCGGAAGCCCTCGATGATCTGCACCGGGGCTTCGGCGAGGATGGAGAGCAGGCGCGCCAGGCCGGGCACGGTGCCGCGGGCCCGGTACAGCTCGGCCATGTGCAGCAGCAGCTCGCGGCGTACCCCTTCGCGCACCCGCGTATCGAAGCTCAGGGCCAGGAAGCTGCCCAGCCAGGGCAGGGCCTCGGCGGGCACCAGGCGCGGGTCGATGAGCTGGGGCAGCACGTCGATGCGCTGGTCCATCTCGGTCATCCAGCCTTCGAAGAGGGCCAGGGCGCGCTCGGTGGCGTCGGCGGCGGCCGGGTCGGAGCGCCAGTAGGCGGGCAGGTAATCGAGCAGGGACGGGCGTGGGAAGGTGGCGCGCAGGGCGAACAGGCTGGGCCCCTGGCGCCGGGTGCCGGCAAGGCGCACGCGCAGCCACAGGTAGCGGCCGGGGGGCGCGGTGAGCAGGTATTCGAGGGTGCGCATGCCGGCCGGCAGCGCTGCGGCGGGCTGGCGGGCGGCGGCCAGGGGGTCTTCGGACGGGCGCTCGCCGACGCTCCCGGCAAAGGCCACGTCGGCCCGGGCCGGGCGTCGGTCGGCCACCCCGAGGGGCACCCAGCCTTCGGCCTCGTCATCCACCACCGAACCCAGGGGCGGCCAGGGGTCGTCGATGGGGGCCGGGCGGGTGTCGCCCACCCGGTCGGCGGGGAGGCGGGCGCGGCGGCGGATCTCGAAGGGTGGCAGGTCATCGGCGCTGCGGGCTTCGATGTGCACGGCACAGTCGGCCGGCAGGCACAGATCCACGAAGAGGCGGTGCCACTGGCAGCCGAAGATGCCGGAGTCCAGCGCCCAGGTTTCAACCACCCCGCTGCCGGCCAGGTCGGCCTCGCGGGGGTAGAGGGGGCGGGCACCGGCGGCGGTGCTGGCCATCACCCGGACGCCATCGCAGCCCTGCTGGGTGTCCTGCTCCAGCCACAGGGCGCGGCCGTCGAAGCTGCGCACGGCAAAGCCGCGCTCGGCCTCCACGCTGTCGGGGCGCAGGGTGTACTCGCGGAAGAGCGTGGGCAGCGGGTCGCCCGGGCGGTGGGCAAGCTCCCCCACCACCAGCCGGTCGGCGGCGGTGAGGATCATGGGCAGCGGTGCCGTGGCCATGGGCAGGGTGTGCAGCACGGCACCCCCCGGCCCGACGCGGAACAATTGCCATTTGTCGGGGCCGCCTTCGACCAGGGCCACGGCCTCGGGCCAGGCCGGGTTGGCGGTGAGGGCGACGATGCGCCGGCCCGCGATGGCCGGTGGCATGTAGCCGTGCCAGGCGCCGCCCCAGGGCTGCACCAGCAGCCGCGGCTCGGCCCGGTCGGCGACCACCAGGCCAAAGGCGCTGCAGGCGAAGGCGCCTGGGTCGATGCCCGGCGGCAAGGGCACGACGGAGAGCACGCGCAGGTCCGGGGCCAGCAGGATCAGGCGCCGCCCGGCCCGGTCGAGCAGCCAGCAACGGCCGGCCGGGTCGAGGGCGATGGCGTCGGGCGCGGCGGGAGCCGGGGCAGGGCCGACGGGGGCGAACTCCAGGCCGGGGGTCGGGGCCGGGGTGTCGGCGACCGGCGTCGGCAGGGGGAGCCAGCCGGCCGGGGTGAGCAGGCTCAGGGGTTTGCTGGGGGTGGCGACGATCACCTGCTGCGCACCGCAGTGGTCCGGCGCACAGGGCAGGACCACGGCCGTGCCGAGGCGGGCCTGCCAGGCGGCGTAGTCGGCCGGGCTGATGGGTGCGGCGGGCGCGGCGTCACCGGCCGTGGCGGCCGTTGCCAGCACCACGGCGGCGGGGGTGCCCTCGATGCGCGTGCCGACGTGATCGCAGCGCTCCCACATGGGGCGCCCGGTCAGATGGGCGAAGCGCGGGCCGCTCATCAGCAGGCCTCCTTGCCCACGGGCACCGGCATGCCGGCGAGGGGAGGCGCTTCGGCTTCCTCATCCAGCGGCGGCAGTTCTTCGGCGGTGGCGTCGGCGCCGATGCTGACCTTCACCTCCAGCAGCACCGGCAACTGCCATGGCAGCAGGGTGACGCTTTCCTCCACCGGGCTGCGCACGCCGGTGCGGCTGATTTCCTCGCCCACCACCCGTACTTCATTGACCAGCCGCACGCCCTGCACCCGCAGGGTGGCGGCTTCGATGTCCCGGTCGCGCACGTCGCGGCCGAAGGGCCAGCCCTGGCCGTCGGGGCCATAGGGCGGCAGCGGGGCGAGGTGCTGGCGCAGGGCCAGTTCGATGTGGCGGCGCAGGGTCTCTTCGCCGGCGCCGGCCTCCGGCTCGACGGCCACCGAGCAGGACAGGCGCACGTACTGGGGCGGGGTGATGTAGAGCTCGGTGGTGACCAGCCGGCGGGGCTCCATCCAGGCGCACACCCGGCGCAGCATCTCCTTGTCGGGGGTGGGCTGATCGGGCTGCAGGGGGTCGTAGGCGGGCAGCACGATCAGGGTCACCACGCCAGGTACGCCGTCCACCCGCTCGTGGGGCTTGTGGCGGGGCAGCACGTGGGCGCGGCCCACCTGCACGCCGGGGGTTTCCAGGGCGAGGTTGGCGAAGTCGTCACTGGCCACGGCCCGGTCGTTGTGGCGCAGCACCTCGGGGATGCGCGCGCTGGCCTGGGGCAGGGTCTCGGCGTCGGCGCCGAACTCGGCCGGCAGCGGGTTGGCGGCCTTCAGGGCCAGGGCGGCGGCGGGGGCGGCGCGGAACACCCGGTTGATGCGCTCGGCGCCCACATTGCCGCGCACGCCGCCACCATATTTGTAGGTGAGGCAGCGGATGGCCTCGCCCGGCAGGGGGATGCGGCCGTGGATGCCATCGCCAAAGGTGACGCTGCCATCGGCGGGGTCGAGGGTGTAGAAGGGGTCGTCCGGACCGGCCAGGGCCAGGTCTTCCACCACCTGCCAGTTTTCCCAGCCGAGGGGGCCGAAGACCTGCACCTGCGGGCTGCCGGGGATGACCGGGGTACGCGACAGGGTGTGGCGCTGGCCGGTGCGGCCGTCGCCGTAGCCCAGCAGCTCGGCGGCGGTGGTGATGGCCTGCTCGACGCGGACCACGTTGGCGTCGATCCAGCGCAGGCGGACGGGCGGGTGGCTGGGGTCGGCACGGCTGACGCGGATCCAGCCCAGCACCCGCTCGGCGAGCTTGGCGTTGTCGATGCGCGGGGGCAGTTCGCCAATGCCCAGCAGGTCGGGGTCGGGCGGGGTGAAGCTGGCGGCGGTCCAGTCGCCGAAGGGCTCGGCGCTGCCGGTGGCATCGGGCAGGCGCAGGCGCAGGGTGCCGCGGCGGCCCAGGCTGTCGGTACTGTCGGCGATCACGGCGAGGCGCTGGTAGCGCACCCGGTCCACGTGCTGGGTGGTGCCCGTGAAGCTGCCGGTGGAGATCTCCCAGCGCAGGGGCCAGCGCTCGGGGTCGGTGCCGGCGTCGGGGCAGCGGTGGTGGTCGGTGCTGCCGCACAGGGCGTCGTCACTGCGCACGCCCAGGTTGAGCACCTGCCCGCCAAGCTGGGCACGCAGGGCCTTGCGGGCAGCGGCGGCGTCGTTGCCGTTGGCCTTGAGGGCGTCGGCCATGGCGGTCTCCGGGGCCGCCAGGCACAGCCAGATGCGGCCGTCCAGGCTGGCCCCGGTGGAAATGGGCGCGGGCAGCCGGCCACCCTTGGGCGCTTCCAGCGGGATGGGCCGGTACTGGGCCAGGGCCGGTGCGCTGCCCATGTGATCGACGAGCAGGGTGCTGACGTTCTCGATGCCACCGGCGAGCAGCGGGCCGGAATAGGGCTGCTTGACCCAGGCGCTGAGCTCCAGGGGCAGGACGGTGATCTCGTCGAGGGTCTGGTAGTGGACGTCGCCGGCGGTGAACTCGAGGGTCGGGCTGCCGACCGCAAAATCCACCGGCACCGGGGCAATGCCCCGGCGGGCTTCCAGGCGCACCATGGCCTGGGCGGCCCGCGCCGGCCGTGGCGGAATGGCCAGCAGGCGCAGGAACTCCAGGCGCGCCACCTCGGGTACACGGTTGAGGCGGTAGAGGACGTTGTCGCCGAGGGCGGCAAACAGCTCCACCAGGGCGATGCCCGGGTCGGAGGCGTTGTGGTCGGTCCATTCCGGCGCGTGGGTCGGGATGCGGCGGATCAGCTCGGCACGCAGGTCGTCGAAGGCGCGGTCGTCGAGGCGGGGAGGTTGGATGGCCATGTCAGGCACCCCCGTTCAGGTAGAAGGGGAACACCAGGTTCTGCGCGCCCGGTTCGCCGAGGATTTCGTAGCGGATGGCGATGCGCAGCACGGTGGCTTCCCGCGGGTCGGTATTCACGGCAACGGACTCGACGCGGATGCGGGCTTCGTCCCGGGCCAGGGCTTCGCTGACGGCGGCCCGGATGCGGGTGCGCAGTTCGAGGCTGTTGGGGGCAAACAGAAAACGCCGCAGGCCCACGCCGAAGTTGGGGCGGGCAATGCGCTCGCCGGGTTCGGTGAGGAGGATGGTGCGGATGGACTGTTCCACCGCCGCCGCACCGGAGATCCAGCCGAAGCCGTCGCCGGTGACCAGCGGAAAGCGCAATCCCTGGCCGAGCTTGTCTGTGCTCATGGTCCCCTCTTGGGAAATGGCAGGCAGAACTTCAGGAACAGCATCCAGCTGAACGAGGGCAGCGTGATCAGCACGGTGAAGATGATCTTGAAGAGGATCAGCGCGCAGATGGTCAGCACGGGGATGCCGAAGTTGCAGATCATGCCAATGCCGAAATCGCGGCGCGTGTCGGCCATGTCGGCGCCGGTGATGACGCCGGAGCCGGGGGGCGCCGCCATGCTGGCAAAGGGCTTGGCCCGGGCCCGGGCGATGCGCGGGATGTCGCGCAGCAGCTTGGGGATGTCGGGCATCTGGATGCTGGCCGGGCGGGCGCCGAGGAGGTCGGTGGGGTCGGCGATGGAGAAGGGCTCGCTGCGCCGGGTCCACACAATGCGCTCGGGCTCGCAGGGGGTGTGACCAGCGACGCGCACCCAGGCCCAGGCGGCGTAGAGGTGTTCGGCATCAAAGCGCAGGCGCGGCAGGGCATCGCCGCTGCGGGCTTCGGGCAGGGCCAGGCGTTCAGGCTCGGCGGTATAGCGGGCCGCGGCGGCGGTGCGGAAGGCGGCCAGCACGGTGCCCGCCACCCGGATGCCGGGCAGCACCAGCAGGCCGCAGGGGGGCTGTTCGTTGAGGCTGAGCTGGGCCGCGCCCAGGGACAGGCCGGCGCGCAGGCCGGCCACGGCGGTGCCCAACTCGGTCTCGATGATCTCGATACGGGCATTGAGCTGATCCACCGCGCCATTGCCAGCGCCGGCCAGGCCGTCGTCGAAGCGGGCGTAGATCTTTGCGATGGCCTCGCCGTGGGCGTGGGCATCGAGAATCCACTGGGCCGGCAGGGTCACCGGCGGCCACGGCGGGGTGGCCTGGATGTCGCCCCGGGCGGCCTCCTGGGCGAGCAGGGTCTCGGACAGCTCGGCCAGGGCGGCGAGGCCCATCTGACGCTTGCCGTCGGCGGCCACGGCTTTCAGGTCGGCGGCCAGGGTATCGTTGTAGAGCGCGTGGTTGAGGCGCGCGGCCAGGCACAGGCGGCAGCCGCGCAGGCGCAGCAGGGCCATCACCACCACCACCGCCAGGTGGTCGGTGCCCACCAGGCCGGCGTTGCCCTGGGCCGGAGGCGGCAGGGCGGTGCCGGCGAGCCAGGCATCCATCAACTGATGCAGGCGCTGGCGCAGCAGGGTGTCCCAGGCGTTGTTACCGGCGCCGCTCAACCAGACGGCGGCTGCAGTGGCCTGGACGCCGGCGCTGACGCCGGGCAGGTTGTTGAACAGGCCGGGCGCGCTGGCCGTGTCCGCGGCCGTGCTGGCGGCCCACAGATCGGTGCCGCTGCGCACGTTGCCGGCGATGTCGGCGTCGTCGGTGGCGGCCGCGGTGACGGTCTGCCACAGCCGGGCCAGGGCCTCCAGCAGGGCCTTGTCGATGGTGTGGGCGAGGGTGTTGCCCACCTGGCCAAGCCCGCCGGGGGCGGTGGCGATCAGGTTGTCGGCGATGGCGGTGACAGCGGCCTGGGCAGGCCGTGCCGGCAGCACGGTGGCGTCGAGCAGGCTGCGCAGGTGGGGCAGGGCGGCATTGCGCAGATCGACGGCGCCCTGGAAAAGGGTGTCGAGGCGGGCCTGGGTGTGCTGGCTCAGCGCGGTGGCGACAGCCGCGGCCGTGTCGCCGGCCCGCTGCTCGGTGGGGATCTCACGAGCGGCGCTGAACACCGGCAGGTAGCCGTACAGGGTGCAGTGGTCGGCGGCTTTGCCGGCGTCGGGGGGCAGCAGGGAAAGGGGCGCGCCAAGGAGGCCCAGGGGTGGCAGCTGGTCTGCGGCGCCCAGGTCGAGCAGGGTGCGCAGGCGCAGCTCCAACGTGGCGCTGGGGGCGGGCAGCTTTGCCGGGTCCACCGCGGCACCGGCGGCACCGGTCTGCAGGTCGGTGGGCAGCAGGGGCAGCCAGGCGCCGTGCCGTTCATCGACGGCGATCCAGTCTTCCCAGCGTTCCGGGGTGCCGGCCGGGCCAGCGACGAAGCGGCGGATCACCGCGCCGCTGCCCTTGATGCGTTTTCGGTCAACCCGCGGCCAGCCGGCGGCGGCGCAGACCACGTCGAAGCTGATGAGGTTGAAGCGCTCGTGCAGGGGCAGATAGAGCTTGCGCAGCCACGGGGGCGTGGCGGCCTTTTCGGCGGCGACGAGGCCGTGGGGGATGCCGTCGGCGTCCATGGCCGGGCCGCTGGAGGCTTCGATGTCGGTGCTGCCGGGCACGCGCCGGGCCAGGCTGGCCGTGGCGTAGCGGGCCTGCCCATGGGCATCCACCAGCCCGGCCGGCGGCTCGGACCAGTCGCGCCAGGGCAGCAGCCGGGGCAGGGTCGGGCGCTTGCCGGCGGCCGTCGCCAGGAAGTCGTCCATGAAGCTGTCGCTCTCGAAGGACAGGAGGCGCGGCGCTGCTTCGGTGGGCACCTGGGCGAGGTCGCGCAGGAAGAAGGGCTCGGTGGCCAGCAGCCGCTCCCGCGAGGGGGCGCGGTTGGCCGGAACGAGGAGGCGCCTGCCCGTGGCCCGGCTCACCATATGTTCCCCACGCCCGGTGTGTAGCTGGGGGAGACCACGCTGTTGGTGATCACCGCGTCGGCCTTCACCACCCCCGAGAAGGTGGACATGGCCGCATTGACGGTGACCATGGCCGCCGTGACCTCCAGCCCCGCCGGAGCCTGCACGGTGACGCGCACGTTGGCCGTGATCTCGATGTTGCCCACCACGTCGATCTTCACCTGGGCGCCGTTGGAGTGGGTCAGGGTGACGGTGCCGCCGGCCGCGTCGTCGAGGGTGAAGGTATGGCCGCCGTTGGTCTTGAGCTCCACCTTTTCGGTACCGGCGGTGTCGTCGAAGGTGAGGGTGTGGCCGCTGCGGGAGGTGATGGAGCGGATGTTGTTGGCGCTGTCCATGCTCTCGGGGGGCGTATCGACACCGTTCCACAGGGCACCGATGACCACCGGGCGGCGCGGGTCGCCGGCGGTGAAGGCCACCAGCACCTCGTCGTCCACTTCGGGGATGAACCAGGTGCCCCGGTCGGCGCCGGCCATCAGGGTGGCCAGGCGGGCCCAGGCCAGGGCGCTGCCGCCGTCGCTCTCCTCGACGAAGGGCAGGCGGATCTGCACGCGGCCCTGGCTGTCCGGGTCCTGCACGTCGGTGACGATGGCGGGGTAGACGCCGTAAAGGCGCGGGCGCTCACCGGCGGGTGCGGAGCTGGCGCCGGGAATCATGCGGACTCTCCCAGGTTGGGCCGCTGGGCCTCGAATTCGGTGCGGTAGCCTTCCACCTGATCGAAGCGGTGGGTGACGGCGGTGACCAGGTAGGTGCCGGCAAACCAGGGGCCCAGATCGACCAGCTCCACCTTCGAGCCCACATGCAGTTGCGGCGTGCCGCGGGTCACGCCGAGCCCGCGCAGGAAGCGCCGGGCGCGGCGGCGCAGGGCAGCTTCGGCCAGGCTGCGGGCCTCGGCGCCGGTGGCGGGGGCTTCCAGGTGGAGGTCGTCGGCGGCGTTGGCGAACACTCGGGTGACGATCTCGGGGCCGAGGCGGCCAGGGCCGGCCTCGGGGCGGATGGCGTCGGCGCCGGCGCTTTCGTGGATGGCCTCCTTGGCGGCCACGTCGTAGCCGTGCACGCGCACCTCGCCGCGCTGGTGGGCCAGGTCGGCAAGTACGGTGAAGCGGATCAGCTCGTTCTCGCGGCTCAGGCGGATGGGGGTGTCGGTGAGGGCCGAGGCTTCGTTGATATGCACGGTGCCATCGCGCAGGGCGATCAGGGCGTCGCCGCTGCGGCTGCGCAGGGCGGTGAGTTCATCTTCGTTCACCTGCAGCAGGGCCACGTGGCTGGCGCCGCTGCGCCCGGCATCGGGGCTGAGGCCGGCCTCGGAGAGGATGCGACCGGCAATGTCGCCGTCGCTCTGGTTTTCCGAGAGGCGGGTGCGGCGGCGGTAACGCAGACCGGCGAGGGCATCTTCGGCCAGCAGGGTCAGCTCCGGTGGGCGCAGCTCCGGGTAGGCGGCGCCGATGCCCGTGATGAGGCCATCGAAGACGGTCAGTTCGTCGCCCGTGGTGCTGAAGGCGATGGCCAGGCGCTTGCCGAAGTCAATGTCGGCCGTATCGAAATGCACGTAATCCACGGGCTGGCCGGGTTCGCGGCTGCCCCAGTTGAGGAAGATTGCTTCCAGGGAGGCGACGCCGGCCGCGTCGGCACGGGCTTCGAGGCGGATCAGGTCGGCCTCAAGGCGCTCGGCACGCCGCCCGTCCACCTTGATCTGCGGGCGGCCGCTGGCGAGGAAAGGCGCGCTTGAAGTCATGGACAGTCGCTCCGATGGCGCTGCTGGCGTTCGAGCTCTTCGGCCACCAGGGCGCGGACGAGGGCGCGGAGGTCTTCCATGCGCACTTCGAAGGGGGCGTCGTCGGCCGTGGCGCCACTGCCCGCTTCGGCCGTGCTGCCCCCCGGCAGGGTTTCGATGGTGGTGGAGACTTCGCCGATGGAGACGGGCATGCTCAGCCTCCGCAGCAGCGCCGACAGCCGCAGCCGCCGCAACTGCAGGTGGAGTGATTGGCGTGGCCGGCGTGGGCATGGGCCGCGGCCGCCGGGGTGGGGGTGGCGGGCAGGCTCTCCCAGCGGGGGCGGCGTTCGCCCGCGGCCCTCTCGATGGGGGTGCCCCGGGTGGCAAACAGGGGGCTGCCGGCCGGCGGGCTGCGCCGTAGGGCCAGGGGCGGGCTGCCGCGCACGGGCAGGGGGGCATTGCCGGCGGAGGCGGATGCACCACCGCCCTGCGCGGGCAGGGGTGCGATGGCACCGGCCGCCCGCTGGCTGCTCACCGCGGCGGCCAACCCGGCGGCGCTGCTGCCGGGGGCGGGGCCGTCGGGCGCCCAGGGGTTGGGGGTGACACCGGCCGCGGCAAGGCCGGGGGAGGGCTTGGGAACTGTCAGCCCGCTACGCCCCAGGTCGCCCGATGTGCCCAGGGCCGCGGGGCCGAACAGGTCGATGGCCGCCGAGGCGTCCAGGTGGATACCGGCGCCCACCGCCATGCCGATGTCGGCCGAGGCGCCCAGGCTGGCCGACAAGCCCACCTGGGCCGACAGGCTCACGTCCAGGTTTACGTCCAGGCTGGCGGACAGCTCGAAACCGGCCGAGAGATCAAAGCCCGCGCCACCGTTGGCCCCGCCCCCCAGCAGGCTGTCGGCGCCAGCCGCGCTGGCCTGGCTGCGGGCATCGCTGGCGGCCTGCTCCACGGCCTGACGGCGCTGGGCAGCGTCGCTGGCATTCACCTCGTAGCGGAACTCCTGCTCGGTGAGGGTCAGCTGCACCTTGGAGCGCAGGGGCACGCCGCTGGGGCTGAAGTATTCAAACACCTCCTGGTGGGACGAGATCACCCCGTTGAAGATCAGCGTGCCCCAGCGGAACTGCACCCGCCGCGGCGCCTGCTCCTTGCCGCTGCCGTAGGTCTGCACCAGGTCGGCGATGGGCTTGGTGCGCACGCGCACGTCGAGCATCTCTTCGCCGCCACCCTCGCCGGTGTCGTCGTCCCGCGGGCGGGTGGAGTCGAAGACGCACTCGAAGGACAGGGTGGCCTTGGACGAGCCGACGTTCTGCACCTGCTGGCGGCCCTTGCGGCCCTTGTCCTTCTGCTCGCCGCCGGACACCTTGAGGGTCAGGGTCTCGGGGTTGAAGTCGAGGGGGATGATCCGGCCTTCCTCGGTGTTCTTGCCCCCCGCATCGAAGGGCACGAGCCTGGCGCGGCAGAACTGGGCAGTGCTCATACCGCCTCCCTGCTCAGTCCTTCATGGACGATGTGCAGCTCTTCGAGGGGCACTTCGCGGGCGTTGCCGGCGTTGAGGTCGGCGGACTTCACCTTGGTGACGATGCCGTTCTCGAAGCGCCACACCCCCGCATCGGGGGCGCTGCTGTCGGCCTGCAGCACGCGGATGGTGCCGGACACATAGGGCAGCGGAAAGGTGCCGTCGATGCAGCGCTGTACCCAGGTCCAGAAGGCCGGGTCGAGGGACAGGCCGCGTTTGAGGATCAGGGGCGGGTTGGTGGTCTTGCCCACGAGCTGGCGAGCGCCCCGGTTGTAGCCGCCTTCGCGCAGGCTTACGGGTTCGAGGGTGATCTCCAGGCCCTGCACCTCCGAGAAGGCGCCCTTGCGACTGCCCAGGGCCAGCCCTTCGTCGCCGCCCAGGCCGGACAGTTCGATATGCACGGCGAAGTTGAAATTGGAGAGCATGGCCGGGTCGGGCATCACTGCACCTCGATGCGCGGGTCGTCCGCGCCGCTGCGGACGAGGCGGAAGACGATGAATTCGGCCGGCACGGCGGGGGCCACGCCCACCTGCATGATGGCCCGGCCGGCGTCCATATCGCCCTGGGTGTGGGTGCGGGCGTCGCAGCGCACGAAGTAGCTGTCGGCGTCGCTGCGGCCGGCCAGGGCGCCGGCATTGAACAGGGCCTTGAGGCGGCGGCGGGCGGTGCCGGCCATGGCCGACCACAGCACCGCGTCGTTGGGTTCGAAGGGTGCCCAGGCCAGGTCGGCGGCGAGCTGGGCCTTGAGCCAGTCGATCAGGCGTCGTACCGACAGGTGGGTCCAGTCCCGCTCCGTGGCGGTGCTGCGGGCGCCGAGGAGCATCAGGCCGCGCTCGGTGCGGCGGATCTCGTCGATGCGCTCTTCAAACAGGAAGCCGGGCTCCGGCAGGCCGGCGTCGTCGGCGCGGGCAAAGGTGCCGAGCACCGGGCGATTGGCCGGCGCGGCCCATACCCCGGTGTCGTTTTCGACCTGGGCGGTGATGCCGCAGGCGGCGGCCGAGGGGGGCACGGTGGCGGCGTTGCCGTCCGCATCTACCCGCAGCCACGGGGTGTACAGGGCGGCGCGGGGGCTGGCCACGCCGTGGCGCCAGGCCACCACGTCACCGGCACGCAGGCCGGGGGGCAGGTCGAGCAGGGCGATGCGGGTGTCGCGGGCCTCGCAGTCGGCCACCAGGCGGCGCTGGTAGTCCTGCAGCTCCGCCGCATCAAAGCCCAGGCGTGGCCAGTCGAAGGCATTGGCGGTGCGCTCGGCCTGACCCCGGCTGCACTGGGGGGCAAAGCACAACTCGTCGGGCAGGGCCGGCGGTACGGTGAGGGCCTCGGGGGGCGTGGGGTGGAGCAGGTCGGGCATGCTCACCAGGGCAACCGGCTCGAAGGGGCGGGCCTGGTCCCACACGCTCAGGGCATCCAGGGCCGGCGGGCGGGCGTTGAAGGCGACGAAGCGGTGGTCGGCGTCCTCGATGGCATCGGCCAGGGCCATGCTGGTGCCCTCGAAAAAGTGATTGCGCCCGGTGCTGGCGGTGGCATCGCGGCCCTGGCGGGACGGCGGCATCTCGGCGGCGGACAGCAGCAGACCGGCCGGCGCGGCAAACAGCGCCCGGCTGGGCAGCAGCCAGGCATCGGCCAACTGCAGGCTGGGGCGCAGGAAGTCGGAGCCCCACGGGTCGTCGGCGCTGCCCCAGCGGCGGTCGGCCTCATAGACCGGGTCTTCGGGGTTGGCGGTGTCGGTGCGCGGCGGCAGCAGGGCTTCGGCGGCGGCGCGGCGGCCCAGCAGGCGCGGCAGGAAGCGCGGGTGGCTGGGGTGCAGGGCGGCGTCGTCCCAGCTCTCGACCAGCTTGCCGTCCAGGAAGACGTCGAGCCGCAGGGTGAGTTCGACGGCGGCGGCAAGCAGCTCGGGGTCGAGGAAGGGGTTGGTGGGCGTGGGCACCAGGATGGGCTGGCGGGCGGCATCCAGGTCCACCCGGAAGAAGCGGCTGCTCGGCGTGGCGCCCGGGCCGCTGGCGCGTCGGGTGAGGCGCAGGGTGGCGCCGACGGCGGGGCGGTCGGGCGGGATGCGCAGGGCCTTGGTGACCGGGTCCACCCCCAGGGCGATGGGGCGCTGGATGAGCTGGCAGCGCACTTGCAGGCGGTTGCCCCAGCTGCCCGGGTTACGGGCGGCCAGGCGCACCTGCTTGCGGGAGTTGCCGCGCACGGCCTTCAGCCCGGGCAGCAGCAGGCGCGTGGTGCGCACATTGACGTGGTCGACACAACGCACCACCACGCAGCGTCGGCCGCCGTTGGCGAAGAACAGGCGCACCGCCAGGGGCAGCTTGAGCCCCGGCAGGGCGCGCCCGAAGGCGGCCTCGAACTGGCGGGCGTCGTCGATGACCACCGGGGTGTTCACCGGCCCGCGTTCGGCCAGCCCGATCAGCGCGGCCACGTCCAGGCGCACCCGCGCCCGGGAGGCCACGGCAGGTTTCTCCTCGTAGATGCCGGGCGGCAGACCGGGACGCCACAGGCTGCCAAGCAGCGCGACGCTCATGGGGTGGGTCTCAGTTCAGGCCTGGAATCACTCGAACTCAAGGTCTTCGCAGACCAGGGTGAGTTCTTCCATGGCCACGTCGGAGGCACCCTTGGCGGCCAGGGTCGGGCCTGTCCATTTGGAGGGGCGGGCGTTGATGAGCTTCCACTGGGCCACGGTGCTGGCCCGGTCTTCGCTCATCAGCTCGATCACCACGGTGGCCCGGGCTTCCATGTTGCCGCGGCGCACCTGGTTGACCCAGTTCCACAGGTCGAGGGAGGCGATCATGCCGCGCTTGAGGGTCACGTCGCCGGCCTTGTACATCAGCGGCACCTTGCGCGGACGGTTGAAGGCATCGGTGCCTTCCCGGTAGTCGGCGTGGGTGATCTCGGTGGACAGCCCCGAGACATCCGAGAAGCCGCCGCGAAACTCGCCACCGCTGGCAGGGTTGATGGTGACCTTGAAATTGAACGGGCCGTAGGGGTCTTCACGCAGAGTGGCCATTGCCGGTCTCCTTTGAGGATGCAGTTATCGACGGGAGGGCGGGCGCTTAGATGATGGAAGCGTCGGCGGTCCATTGACCGATGCGGAAGATCACGAACTCGGCCGGCTTGGTGGGTGCGACGCCGATCAGGCACACCAGACGGCCGTTGTCGAGATCGGACTGGCTCATGGTGGTGCGGTCGCAACGCACGAAGTAGGCGTCTTCGGGGCGCGAGCCGAGCAGGGCGCCGGTGCGCCACACGTCGTACAGGAAGCCCTCGATGGTGAGGCGGATCTTGAGCCACAGCTCTTCGTTGTTGGGCTCGAACACTGCCCACTGGGTGCTGCGGTCGATGGAGTGTTCCAGGTAGATGAACAGCCGGCGGACGTTGATGTAGGTCCATTCCGGGTCGGAGCTGATGGTGCGGGCGCCCCACACCCGGTAGCCGCGGCCCTCGAAGAAGCGCAGGCAGTTGACGCCTTCCGGGTTGAGCACGTCCTGCTCGCCCTTGTTCACATTGCGCGAGAAGCGCAGCACTCCGCGCACCGTCTCGTTGGCCGGCGCCTTGTGCACGCCGCGCTCGATGTCGCTGCGGGCGTAGATGCCGGCCATGGCGCCTTCGGGCGAGTAGAGCACGGTTTCGCGGGCACTGCCGGGCATGGTGGCGACCAGCCAAGGGTAGTAGATGGCGGCGTACTTCGAGTCGTGCTGGCCGCGCACCTGGCGGATGGTGGCTTGGTCTGCGTCCCGCGGGCCGGCGAGGATGGCGAAGCGGTAGCGCAGGTTTTCGCAGTGGCTCACGAGGGCGTCGCGCACGGCCTGATCGATGGGCGAGGCGAGGGCGGCGGAGCCCGGCGCGGCAACGATGGCGATGTCCTCGATCTCGCCCAGGGCGGCCAGGCCGGTGGCCTCGTGGCCGCTGCCACCGCCACTGAAGGCGGCGCTGTCGGGGGAGATGCCGTCACTGCCGTTGGCCAGGGTGAGGGGCGAGGCGGCCACCAGGCTGGTGAGCAGGTCGCGGGCGAAGGTGGTGCGCTGGGCTGCCACCGTGGGCAGGGCGGCCACGGCGTCGAAGTAGATGCGCTGGCTGCGGTCGGCGGGGGGCTCGATGCCGGCGTCCGGGTCTTCGTGGCGCAGGATGCGGCCCACGAAGAGATCGGAATCCGGGTGGGGCGAGAGGCGCTGGATCTGCTCGCTGCGGGTGCCCGTGGAGCCGTCCAGGTTAGGGCCGATGCTGAAGTCGAGGGTGATCTTTTGTACCGCGGCGAGGGCTGCGCCGTTGAGGTCGAGGTTGCCGCCGGCGTTGGTGAGCAGCGGGTTGCCGGCCGCATCGAAGCTGACGCTGAAGATGTTGGCCGCGGTGACCGCGTTGGCTCCGGCGGCATCCACCCGGCTCTCCTTGAGGGCGCCGGCCTCCACCACGTCGCCCAGGCGCAGGCCCATCACCCGGCGGCTGCCCGCCGCGCCCGTGAGCAGGTTGCCGCTGCGGGTGGCGTTGACGCGCACCACCACGTTGCCGGCCCGCCCCGGAAAGCGGGCACGCAGGAAGCGATTGACCCCCTGCACCGATATTGCCGGGCTCACCGAGCGGCTGGCCGCCAGCGAGCTGCCCCCGGTGGGGGTGAAGATGCGCGACACATACACCCGCTTGCCGCCGTTCTCGAAGAACAGGCGCACCGCGTGGGCGAGCTGGTTGGGGGTGGGCACGCCGCCCAGCAGCAGGTCATCGCCGTCGCCGAACAGGCGCTGGAACTCCTCAAAGCCGGTAACCAGTGACGGCAGCCCGGCGGTGGGGCCAAAGCGGGTCTGGCCGACGAAGCCGGCGGTGGAGGTCGCCACGCCCTCGATGGACTTGGCGCGGAAGCTGGTTTCTTCGACGTAAACTCCCGGAGCGAGGTATTCAGGCATTTCGAGCCTCCATCATGGCTAGGGTAACAACTCGATATCCAGCCGGACTTTTCTGCCGACTGAAACCGAAACGGGCGGATTCTGGCCGCCGACCTGCGGGTGCAGGGCGCCGCCAGCGTCGCGCAGTTGAAAGCCCCGCAGCAGGAACAGCGCATTGCGCTCGGCCGCCGAGAGCCCGAAAACATTGGTCGGCTGACCGGCGAGAAAGCCCTGTGCTGCCAGCGCCGCGGCCAGTGCCGGGCGTGGGGCGAACACCGTCAGGGCGCGGTTAAAGTCGCGGAGCGGCGGGTTGACGCCCCGGTCGATCACCTCGAAGGGCAGCACCAGCAGAAAGCTGCCGTCCGGCCCGCTCAGGGTGCTCACCGTGTCGGCGGCGCCGTTGCGTACCGTGGCGAGGCTGAGCAGCGCGCCGGGCACTGCACGGCTGCCGTCGCGCAGCACGCCCCACACCGCGGTGGTGGCGGGCGGCAGGCCCATGGCCAGGCCGGGGCGCAGATCCACGGTGGGGTAAGCCGGCGGCGGCACCGCGGGGGGCGCCTCGGCTGCTTCGAGGGCGGCCTTGAGTGCAGAGCGGTCGGGCACCAGGGCGCTGATGGCCTGGGGCTGGTAGCGGCCGGCGGGGTCGTCGATCTCGATGCGCGCGTCGCCCGACGGAATGTTCAGAAAGCCGTAAAGGCCGGTGGATTCGTGCCACAAAGGGCGCTCGGCCTGCCCGGCCACCCGCACCCGCAAGCCGGGCAGGGCCGCCAGGCTCGGGTCGGCGCCGGTGGTGAGATAGCGCCGGATGCGCACCGCCAGCACGCCAACCGCGCTGACCCTGTCGGGAGAGTGGCGGGCGGCCCAGGCCAGGGGCGTGTCGGCGGGGGCAAGCATCAGGGCACCTGGGGCGTGAAGACCAACGTGCGCGAATCGGCAATCGCCGGGTCGGAGCGCTCGCGGGCAGCCAGCCGCGCCGTGCGCACCACATAGGGCACCGACAGCTGGTAGGGCGGCTCCAGGCTGTCCCACAGGCGCAGCATGTCTTCGGTGCTCAGGTGATTCATGGACACCCGCAGGCTGTCCTCGGGCTCCCACGGGTAGGCCGGGTCGAGAAGGGGGCCGGTGATCACCGCGTGGCGATCCAGGATGTCCATGCAGCGGGCCAGCATCACCTGCTCGCCCTCGGCCGCGCGCTGCCCCCAAACGGTAAGCAGATAGTGGAGCTCCAGCCCGAGGGCCTGACGGCGCGGCGCGTTGGGCGCCAGACGCGGCAGATCCACATTGCGCCGGCTCTCGTCCACCTCCACCCGATACAGAAACAAGGACACCCGGTTGACGATGGCGCCGGTGAAATCGCGGGTTGAGGCAAGCAGAACGTTGTAGCCATCCAGGCCACCGGTCGCAACCAACTGGTCTTCAATCAGGCGCCGCAGGGTGGCACTTGTTCCCGCTATAAACATGTCATCGCCTTCCCTCGCATGGCCTTTAGCCGGCACCTGTTTCGATGCCTTGCACCGGACTGATCAGTTTGTCTGTTTATGCATTCAACACTACTTTTGTGAAACTTCAAGGAGGGGATGCAGATAAGGCAAAGCCCAAGTTGGGTATCGTCGCCTGCGGCGCAGGAAGCGCAGCCGAGAACAGCGCCAGAAAAGCGTTTCAAGGCTTACGGAATGTCAGCGTGATCCGGCAAACCGAGCCCACCGACAACTTCTGCTCATGCAGTCAAGCACATGGGATAGGGCAAATCAAGGCGCTTCCGGCAATCCCGCAAGCAAGGCCGCGCAGGCAGACATGGAACGGTGGCGCCGCCTCGGCTATCCTCCCGGCTCACCGTTTCAGGCAGCTCCCATGGACAAGTACGAACAATTCGAAATCGAACAGCGCACCCTCATGCGCGCCCTGGAAACCGACGGCCCCAGCGAAGCCCTCGCCGCCCGCCTCAAAGCCCTGTACCGCGACGCCGGCGTCGTCATCGCCCTGGGCCCGTCCCGCGCCGTGCCAAGAGACGACGACCGGCCCGCCGACGAAGCCGACTTCGACACTGAACTCGACGCCAGCCCCGACGCCATGCCCATGGCCGACGACCGGGACATGGACTACTACATCCGCGCCCTCGACAGCGGCGCCCTCACCCCCATCTTCGCCCACGCCCCCTGGGGCGAAGTGAGCCTGCGCTACGAAGCCCTGGTGATGGACGACAAAGTCTGCCCCGGCCTCCGCGCCTGCTGGACCGACCCGCTGGCGTTTCTTGCGGAGGGGAAGGCGGATGAGGGGTTCAATGCGCGGATTGAAAACATGGTGGGCGCGTTTGGGCGGATGGTGTCGGCGGAGTGGTGGAGGTGGCAGGTTAGGGTGGTGTGAGGGGGGTGAGAGAGAGGGGCTGTTGGCCGATCGGCGCCGACTGAGTGACAGCATTGCTGCCGACAGCTACCGCACGGCGCTCAGTGCCGTCGAACGACTTGTCTCCGATCCGTTGAATTGGTGGCGTCGACTGATTGACGTCGGTCACGACTAGGAAAGAGCTTCCGCTTAACATTTAGAGTATCCGGACGCGGGAGCCGTTGTGCTAATGGACCCTGGAAGCAGCGTACTTGCGGACAATTCGACGAACCAATTGCTTATCAGCCATTGCCGCGTTCAAGCTCAGGTCCAATATTTGGTACTGCCTCGGATTCAAGCTTGAAAAGGTGATTGAGCAGCAGAAACTCACTCAACAAAGACGTCATATCCTCACTCATCTCGCGATGTGCCCTTGGATTTCGATGAGCCATGTAGGCGCCAGTGAAGAGATTAACCCTACCGACGAGCTCGCTTTGCTGAACTCCGTGCCAAGTTAGCTTCGCTCCCTCTCCTTGAAACGCCTGACTGAAGAGTTTCGCTCCGTGCTCCTGTGACTCTGTACGTTTACGGACGGTGTCCTCCAACCGTCGAAAACCCTGCAGGAGTGCATCATTAGGTTCTTCGAGAAAACGAAGTGCTAGGTCAGATATGCGGACGTTAATTATATAGAACGGCAAAACGGCAGGAAATTTACTCCAATGATCTCCCAGGGACTTGGCCGAACCCGTTGCATCGTAAATGTAGTCGTGGATGCGTACTGGGCGTACAGGTTGAGCCGCATTAATGGTCTCTAGGTCCTGCACTGTCAGGCATGAGGCGTCGAGGCGATCAAGAACGGCTCGCTCAACGTCAACTTCCTCAATATCGACACCATGTTCCAAAAGTAGCTGCAGTGCCCGTGCCAACGCTCTTGGCCCTTCGCCACCATACCCCGATGCAAAACCACCTTTTACGGCCACCTTGTCATGCTCGCCAACTACCAGAAGAAAGGAGTGATTATGGTTGTTGGTGAGTAACTTCGCGGTGCTTATATGGTCGTTGTACTGAAGCATTCGTTGAATAGCTTGCACGCATGTTTCCGAGATTCCGGGCAGTCCAGCATACTGAATACCAGCGAGCGAATTTATTTCAATCATGTAACAAAGACCTTTCTGGATCGGAGGGTGATCGTGTCCTGTGCTTCCCGCACGCACTTCGTGGGGCTCCCAGAAGGCCGGCGACGTTCCGACAGGGAGCGTGAGCCATTCCTCGGCTAGTTGGCCAAAGTAGCCTTCGAAAGTGCTCGTAGCATGCGGCGAGTTACGCTGCGGAACAGACGCTCCACGTTGTTTACGACTCATAGAGCGACTTAAGTCGCTAAAGTCAATTGTCCTCAATATATTTCGCAATAGTTTTGCATGAATCGGTGGCAACCATAGATCTTTCGACAGCAGAACACACCTCTGCGAGGTGATCGTCATGCAATGTCATTCGGCCAGTAGCGAGGGCCAACAAGAACTCAGGTAACCCATCGCCATCACTTCCTCGGCTAACCGAGGCTTGGGCAATAATGATATCTGCCATGTTGCGTGACAACTCTTTATCGCAATTTTTGTACCCTAATTCTCGATCTCGAGCCGCACGCAGAATTGCAGATTGAATCACCGCATCGTTGAATCGGCTGAAGTTTTCGGGCGATATAACGGATCGTTCATGGGACCTATAAGTCAGTCGCCTGCCCGAAATTCCGTTTCTCAAGCTATGTAACACGGCAGCGATTGCGAAGTACACGTCCGCCTGAGAAATCTCGCGCGCACCGGAAAATACGTCGATAAGAGTAAAGTCCGGTCGTACTCGTAACGCATGACCTTTAGGCGAGTCCCAGAACAGCCTTTCGAATAGTCCATTCCTTGGAGCCGATTCTAGAAACGCGATGCGCTCGGCTATCTCACATGGAACATCGAGATTTTGTAGTTCCGACCACTCTACTACCCGCCGCAGCGTATTGAGCTCGAATTTCCAACTATTGACCGGGCTGCACTCAGGCAGGTCTAACTCTACGATCGTGTAGAGGTTGAAAGTATCTGGACCATGCTCTCCGAAAGAGATAGAGGATTTCACTGCACCTCTTTCAGCCGCGCTAGTATTCCGGAAAAAAGTTGCAATGTAAGTTGTGTTGCCAGCAGGCTGAACGGTCCTCAAGTCCCGATTAATCCCCATAATCTCATGCGCATCAGCCAAACACGATGTAACAACTAGAGTCGCAGTTCCGCGCCCCTCTGGGTGCTCTCGTAATTTCGAGGCCGTAAGTATGTCTGGAGTCCGCTTTAGCCCATGCGCCAGGAGTTCTGCCGCGATTTCAGCTAGCTGCTTTGAGTAGGGATAATTTGTATGAACGATGCGCTCAAGGTGGATGGGAGCTCCGCGCTTCATCAGCGCTGCAATCCTTTGCTTGAGACGCTCAATTGTGTCTGGAAGCTTGGCCTCAGATGCATTCGCTAAGCCATCAGGTGCTCTGTCGGACGTTTGAAATATCGGTTCAATGTCGATAAAAAATTCCGCGTCTCTCCCTCCGATGTTTCTAAATACTTTGAATATCCCGAATCCGGAGTACTTGTCTATCAAATCCTTCTGTGTTTTATCAAGATCATTGAGCTTAATGAGAATAGGTTCAACTCTTGGGGGCTCAGGAGAGAACTGATCTCCAGCCAACTGAACCGGAAAAGAGAGCTCCGCGCAATAAGGGCAATCGCGCGATTCATACTGGGCGATTTCTTGGTACCGTGTCTTGCTGGTAGTTACGCTACCTAGGTCGCACAGGACGTTACGAGCCGAATCGTCCTTTGATCCTAAGTAAAATAGCGTGATTACGTGGTCACGAGATGCCCCGCAACGTACCATTTTCTCTTCTAGTGATCCTGATGTTGACGCGGATATCAAATAAAGTGTGTCTTGATCAAGCCTCGTTCTTCTGCTTTCCAATCCTTCATAGGAGCCGAAAGAATGGACGACAGGTACCGCCCCCTTTTTGCCGTATAGACAGTATTGATACGCAAGCTCTGTGGCCACTACCGCAATCCCAGTCGTGTCAACGGAAATGGAATCAACGTTCTTGTTGAAAACATAGGGGAAAAGCCAAAAGCAAAGCTCATTTGAGGCACATGGATCCTCAAAAACATTTGATGTCCGAAGGAATTCGGTTACATGCTTTCCCGATGGTTTGACGTAGTGAAATCCTTTTGGCGATTTAATTAATCCGTTGGTACGGTGAAATAGTTCGTGCAAAATATGATTGCGTAGTTTTTCAATGACATCTTGAGAGTTCGCCAACTCATCTCCTTGACCATCCATCAGGATGTGGCAACCTTTGGAGAAAGAAAATGTGAGAAAAAAAACTCCTTTGTCGTCTAAAGTCATGCGCTTCAGGCGATTCGACAAAACTGCGTCTTTTCTTCCGATGCTATCAATTGTCATTCTCAAGATAGACTCGTGACCGATGATATATACTCTCTGTATGGCTACTCCGGAAGATATGTTGCGCGTGATTAAGTTGTCGATCAATTCTTCGTCAATTTCATCTCGATGCAAGTGTATTGCCAGTGCATTGACGACCTTGGAGCCTTCTGGCAGCCTTAATCGGATAATGGAAACTGTATGAACGCTCACATAGCCTCCAGCGGAATCAAAATCGACACCAAGGTTCCCTCTACAGCTGGGTAATCGCTGGCTCTTTTGGTCAGTTGGCGTTTCCAGTCGTACAAGTCCTCCTTGGGCTTCTGAGATCCGTCGCTCATGACTTGCAGACCCAATTCGCTCAGAACCGCAAAATGTCTTACGCAATGAACGCGATTTGTTCGCACGCGTATCAGGCCTTTTAATTTACGGAGTTCTTGCAAGACTTTCCATAGCCCGTAGCCTCTCCCTATAGCTGAGTCGGAGCTAATCCCCTTTCCAAAACAACGAAGTACCGCATCGTATTGAGCTTGGGGGTCTGGTTTCGAAATCTCATCTTTAAGCCAGGTTGCAGCCAAGCCTGGCCCAGAATCAAAAATCGACAATTCAAGAAACCCAGAGTAACTATTTTCAATTTCTCCAGAGCGAGTAGATCTCTTCTTTGAGTTAAATGTTGCACTGACAAACGAATTTATCGCACCGCTAGCCTCCGGATTCTCAGCAATGCCACGGCGCAAGATTTCGTCTTTGGAGTAGTGCCTAATATAGATCCCTCGCATAGAGTCTCTTAGTATTGCCCCATCCACTGATCTCCGAGCATGATCGTGAGTGTTCTTAAATAGCTCATAGACCACGATCGCAATCGCTGGGACTAAACTTCTGATACCTCGGATAGCTTCCCCTTCGGGACTCAGAGAGGCAATAACACTGCTGATGTATTTGTAAAAATCAGGGGAGTCGACCACCACAGGATCGGCAGAGGACTCATATAGCTGACTTGGCAATCCACGACTGTAGGAGTCTAGGCATGCCAAGAATACTGAGCTCATAATTGGCAGCTGAGGTAAAGCTTCCTGGATGGAGAAAAAATTCCTCTTGAACTGCGCAGAGGCCTGCTTTCCTATCTGATCGATACTTACGTTAGGCAATAGAACAGTCAATAATCCGGGGGCGCTTACACCCAGCTTCATAGTCAGATCGAAATCGTTAGCGTCGGTGCCAGAGAATCGAATTTTTCGAGATGGGCTCCTCCTGATTCTTGTCAAAATCCACTGAAGTAGTGCCGACTCTAAGAATATCTCATGTGAAAGGCCCGCGAACTCCGCAGCATCAAACGTTAGATCATCAGCAGCCCCAGTGTTCTTGAGGTCATCGTCTATCCCATCAATAGTTTTCGGTATATTCATGGATTTCATCGTTAGAACGAAATATGACTACTCAACGTAGAAACCTAAATAGTCAACCATCTGATGTGTTTTTAAGAAGAAGCAGAACGTAAAAGATATGACCTAACCGCAGAACGCAAATGCATATTTTCAATGCGATTTGATTTCAGCAATGACGTCCCCAGGGACTAATTTGCTATAATCGGAAAGTTTAGTTCGCGGCTAATAGAGGCGTTGCAGCCCGACGGAGGCTGCGGGCCAAGAGTTAGCAAACGCAGATTAGCACCCCTTCATCCCTTCACCTCCTGAACCACCCCCACCGAATAGTGCCCTCCATCTGATTTCTTCACCCCCAATAAGTCATACGTCTGCACCATGCCCAACAGCCCTGAGTGGCCGTATTGGATCGGTGAGAAACCGGGGCCATTCGCTTCCGGTAATTCCCCAGTCCGCTCCGGGGCACAAGCCCATCTGCAGTGTTGTTGGCCAGGAGGGCGACGGCTTCAATCACGAATCTCGGCCGTCGCTGGGGCAGAGGCAGGGCCGGCTGCTCGACCGGGGCTTTTGCGGGCTCTCTCGCAGGGCTGCTTTCTTCCTGTTTGGCCGGTGGCGTCCATTCGAAGAACTGGTCGCTGGCGTTGCGCAGGGCGTCGGGGGTTTTCTGCTCGCCGACTACATAAACGGTAGCACCGCGTTCCCGGAGCTTGCGGCACAGGTAGGCAAAGTCAGAGTCGCTGCTGACAAGGCAGAAGCGGTCGGCCCGGTGGTCAAACATGGCTTCCAGGGCGTCGAGGGCTAGGGCGATGTCGGCGGTGTTCTTGCTACTGACGTATTGGTATTGCAGGCAGGGCGTAAAGGCGAGGCGGACCAGGGTGTCCTGCCAGTTCTTGCCAATCAGGGCGCTGTGGTTGCCGTAACCTCGCCGCAGCACGATGCGGCCGAACTGGGCGACGACCTTTAGGGCGTAGTCGAGGATATCCGGATGGCTGTTTTCGCAGTCGACCAATACGGCGACGCGGGAGTCTTGAGTGTTGTTATGGTGGGCGCCGGCAGTCATGAACGAAGCATGACATTTGCGCCGGACGGGGGCAGTGAAGTGGTTCACTCGCCCGGCAGGTACGCGCCCCGTTGTTACTTACCCCAGCCGCCCAATCCTCTCCCCAGCCATCTCCCCATGCGCCACCAGCGCATCAACACACGCAGCAAACCGCGCACTAAACCCCTCTGCCGCCCGGACCCGCGCCAAAAAGTCCCGGGCCAGCTCTTCCGCTTCTCGCCAGATCGCGTTGCTCACGCTGGCGTGGATGTCGGCCGGGGGGAGGGTGTCGGGCAGGCTGCCGCCGCTGCGGGGGGCGAAGGCCATGGGGGTCATGTCGTAGGCGGGGGCGAGGGCGTAGGGGCGGCCTTGATCGGTGATGAAGCTCAGGTTGCCGCTGTGCATGTCGGTGTTGCCGATGAGGGTGCCAAAGGCCCACAGGCGGGCGGCGTCGTGGGCAGCGCCGGGGGTGATGTGGCGGGCGGCGGCGAGGCGTTGGACGAGCTCTGGCCAGGGGCCGCGGCCGGCGCCAAGGAATTCGGCGTCGAGGGTGGCGAGGGAGATAAGGGCGCGGCGGCCCAGGTCGCCGATGCGGTCGAAGCGTTCGACTTCGAGGAAGCGCTGGTCGTGGTGGTCGATGATCCGGCTGGCAGCGGCGGGGATGCCGGCGTGGCGCAGGGTTTCGAGGGCCAGGTGTTCGGCGAGCAGGAGGTCGCGCCAGCGTTGCGGCACGGGGCCCGCTTCGGCTTCGCTGAACTTGACGATGACGTGCCGGGGGCCGGCGGGGGTCATGGCGCGGGTGGTGAACTTGGGTTGCTCGCCGCCAGCGGAGGAACCGGGCAGCTCGCCCCGGGCGGCTTCGCGGGCGAGTCGGGCGTAGGCCTCGGGCTTATGGGGGTGGGGGATGGGGTCGGGCAGGGAGGCGGCAAGAAAGTGCGCCCGGGCCGCGTCGCCGGGCAGCAGGTTGCCGATGAGGTCGTGGCCGTGGGCTAGCACGGCGCGCAGGGCGTGGGTGTCGGTCCAGTCGGCCAGGCGTGGGGGCAGGCCCAGGTCGGTGCCATGGCGGGCGGCGTAGGCGCGGCCGAGGTAGCCCTGGGGGCGCATGTCGAGCAGCCACCAGGGCAGGCCCTTGCTGTGCAGAGTGGTGCCGTCGGGGTGCTGCATGACGAAGCCGTCCGGGCAGACGGGGACGAGGGTGCCGATCGTTTGTATGCGGCCTTCGGGATCAACCCGATGGATGGGGATGTCGGGGAGCCCGCGCCGGGTGTCACGGAGGGTGTATTGAATGGATCGGGCGGCGCCGATGCGCACGATGTCGGCGCCCATGGTTTTCAGCGCACGGGACAGGCTGGGTTGGCTTATTCCAATTTTTTCAGTAAGTTGGCGTGCAGTTTGGGGGCCGCGCGTGAGTTGCAGCCTGATGGCGTCGGCGTGCACTTCCATGGTTTTGAATGGATTTGTGAATAGATAGTCTGGTTGATTCTAGGTTGTTCCTTCAGGTCTGACCAGCCGCGCAGCCCCGGAAGATGGCGCCATGCCGGTGATGGCTCAGGCGGCGCCGAGCAGAAACTTGAGCAGCATCGGGCCCTGGGCCGACATTCCCCAGGCCAGCATGCCGACGTTGAGGGCGACGGTGGTCCAGAAGACGCCCTGGAAGGATGACTTGGATGATTTGTGGCGCAGCAGGCGCTGGGCAGCGAGGCCGCCGGGCCAGCCGCCTGCCAGGTCGAGGAGATGCAGGGTGTTCTCGGGCGTGCGGCGCTCGCCCTTTTCGGCGGCGATCTTGTCGAAGCCATAGACGATGAAGGTGACGATGCTGACCGCCGCGTACACCGCGGGCACGGCATAGGACAGCCGCCCCATGAAGGCCGCACCGGCCAGCCCGGCGATGACGGCCAGGGCGATGACTGCGGCGAGGGTGCCGCCGCTGGCCGTGTCACGTGCCGTGTCACTTGCCCTGGCGGATTCGCCTGCCCGGGCGACTTTTTCGGCGCGGGCCCGGCGCTGGCTGTCGATGCTGAGTTCGTAGGTCACCAACTGCCCCTGGGCGGGCCGCTGCTGACGGTTCTGGAAAGCGCTGATGTGTAGGAAGACCTGCTCGCCTCCGTCGTTGGGGGTGATGAAGCCGAAGCCCTTGTCGTCTTTCCAGCTGCTGATCCGGCCTTGATGTCGCATGCGTATGTGAGGTGGGTGGCGCGCCCTGTGGCGCAATGGTCGCCATTCTAGATGCATTCGGCTGGTGTCCGCCCGCGGCTGGGGGCGCATGCTCGCGTCGGCCTCGGGCCAGGCCCTCAAAGGGTGGAAATGGTGTGAAGGGCCGGTTCTGTCGAACCAAGGCGTGACAAATGCTGTCAGTAAAGATCGCCTTAACAGGAGAGAATCTGCTGCTTGGCGCACGGTATCCAAAATCCGGCGCGCGCCGCTTTCTGCCTTCCCATGATCCACGCCGCTCCATTCCGCCATCGGGGCTACGCCCGGTGAGCGCTAATTTTCTGTCCTGTGGCCTGCTCATCATCAATGAGCGGGCTGAGGTGCTGGTGGGGCATTCCACCGGCAATGAGCACTGGGACCTGCCCAAGGGCCTCATCGACCCCGGCGAGGAGCCGCTGGCGTGCGCCCTGCGGGAAACCCGCGAGGAGTTCGGGCTGACCTTCGACCCCGCCCGGCTGATCGACCTGGGGCGCCATGCCTACTACCGCGGCAAGGACTTGCACCTGTTTGCCCTCGCGGTGGATTCGGAGGAGATCCGGCCGGAGCAGTGCATCTGCACGAGCTATTTTCCCCATTACCGGACGGGTGAGTCGGTGCCCGAGATTGATGCCTATGCCTGGGCCGGCGATCCGGGTCTGGCGAGGCGACTGGCGGCGAGTATGCGGCGATTGCTGTTGAGCAGGGGCCTGCTGCCGCAGGCGCGGCGTCTGCTTGGTGTGCAGGCGCCGTCCGTGCACAACCGGCTCGGCCCGCCAGCCTCCTTTTAGGGCGCCCTGGTTTTCATGGCCCAGAGCGTTGCTGCGCCAGCTCACAGCGAGCTGTTGATCAAGAAGAGCCGGTTCATCGGCTGTGTTCAGTCCGTGCCCGACCGGGCGGCAGCCCAGGCCGTCGTGGCCGCCCTGCGTGCCGAGCACCCGGGGGCGGCGCACGTGTGCTGGGCCTTGCTGGCCGGTGGGCATTCGGCCGCGGTGGACGACGGCGAGCCCGGCGGCACCGCCGGTCGGCCGATGCTGGATGTGCTGCGCCATCAGGATCTCGAAGGCGTGCTCGCCACCGTGGTGCGCTACTACGGTGGTGTCCGGCTGGGGGCGGGCGGGCTGGTCCGCGCCTATACCGACTGCGTGGCCCAGGCTCTGAAGAGCGCCCGCAAGATCCCCCTGGTGCGCTTGCGCACGATGGTGTGCGCCGTGCCCTACGGCCTGGAGGGGCTGTTCCGGCGCGAGATTGATGCGGCCGGCGGCAGCCTGCAGGGCGTGCAGCACGGCGAGGAGGTGGAGCTTTCGTTCGGCGTGGCGGAGGTGGATGCCGAGGCGCTGGTGGCCCGCTTGAACGAAGCCGGGCAGGGGCGGGTGAGCTGGCGCACCTGACGCTCAGGCTCGCCGCCGCTGTCTTCCCCCAGCTGCACTTCTCCATCGGCGTTGGCGACAATGCCCTCTGGCCTGGCTGTATGCGACAACTGGCCGCATTCCGGGGGGTGATCGATTTCGCTATGGTCGGCCCCTTTGGGCGGCCTTTCTGACAAGTACACGGCGCTGCCCTCAACTTCCACACTCGGGGGCACCATGAGGCATGAAAGAGGGGGTTTTTCTGCAGCGCGCAGGACCTTGCAGAGGACGGTCATTTCCACTTTGGTCGGTAGCTGCTGTTCAGGCGCTCTTGCCCAGGAGGCGACCCAGCTCGGTACCGTTGATGTCCGGGCCGCTCCCGAGTACGACTATGTGGTGAAGTCCGTCAGCGCGGGGACCCGCACCGATACGCCAGTCGAGCACATTCCCCAATCCATCGTCAGCGTGCCGCGGGCCATGATCGAGGACCAGGGGGCGAGAACGCTCTCCGACGTGCTGCGCAATGTCAGCAATGTGTCGCTGGTGGATGCGCGTGACGCCAACAACGTGGTGTTCAAGATCCGCGGCTTCCATTCGGCCACGGTGGTGGATGGCGTGGCGCTCAAGGGCAACTTCACCAATCACGAGAGCCTGGTCAATGTGGATCGGGTTGATGTGGTCAAGGGGCCCTCAGGCGGGCTGTTTGGCGGCCAGGGCGTGGGCGGCTACGAAACCACCGGGGGCATCGTTGCCGTCACCACCGTCGAACCGACCCAGGAGGTGGTGCGGAAGCTGGGCTTCAAGCTGGGTTCCTATGGCGAGAAGGGCACGAACTTCGATGTCAATCAGCCCCTGAGCCCGGCGCTGGCTTTGCGGATGGTGGGGGAGTGGTCTGACAGCGACAGCGAGACCGACCGTGTCTTCTTCAAGAAGCGCGCCCTGTTTCCGAGCCTGGCCTGGACCCCCAGCGCCGATACCAAGGTGGTCTTGAGGCTGCGCTACCTGGACAACACCACGCTCGATTACAGCGGTCTGCCGACAAACGGCACGCTCAACACCGCCACCTACACCCTGCCCAGGCGCACCAACATTGCCTCCCCCGATCTGCCCGATACGACCAACACCTCCAAGGGGGTCAATCTTCAGTGGCGGCAGCAGTTGAATGACAGCTGGAGCTTCTCGCTGCTCACCGCCTACAACGAGGTGAAGCTGGATCAGCGGGGAACCTGGCTGGTGGACACCATGGGCATGATGGGTTGCATGGGCTTCGGCAGCGCCACGCCCACCCTCAACACCCTCTGCGGGGCCCGCATGTGGGCGCACCTGAAGACGAGCACGGTGTCCCCCAGCCTGACCGGCAAGCTGCAGTTTGGTGAGGCGAAGCACACCGTGAACCTGGGCTTCGATTACGAGAACACCCGTGACAACGAGTTCATGATCTATTCGAACATGATCGGGGTGGTGTCCTTTGACAACGTGGATCTGACCAACCCGGTGTATCCCGCCTGGTCCGAGCCTGTGGCACCGACAACGCCCGATCAGCGCAACCGGTATCTGTCCAAGGTGGCCTACATCCAGGATCAGATCGATGTGGGCAACTGGCATTTCCTGGGCAGCCTGCGGCATTCGCAGATCAAGGTGAACGACGTCAATCCGTCCTGGGGCATCAACAACGTCAGCGATAACGCCAAGACCACGCCGCGGGTGGGTGCGGTCTATGAGTTCACCCCCCGGGTGTCGATGTTTGCCGGCTACGGCGAGGGCATGAAGGTGCCCACCTTCTCGATCTTCTCTGCACCGCCGAAGCCCGAAGAGTCCGCTCAGACCGAAGTGGGCTTCCGCCTGAAGGATCTGGCAGGTATCACGGCTACCCTGGCCTGGTTCGATCTGACGCGCAAGAACGTGGCCATCGGCGATCCGGTCAATCCGGGTTTCTCCATCCAGGCGGGCAAGCAGCGCTCGAGGGGCGTCGACCTGGACCTGAGATGGCAGGCCAGCCCGTCATGGGCCTGGATTGCCGCCTTCACGTCGCAGACGGCGGAGATCACCGAAGACAGCAATGCCACCCTGGTGGGCAAGCAGCTGTTCAACGTGCCTGAACAGTCGGCCCGTCTGGCGACCCGCTATGACTTCCGCTCGGGCGATCTCACGGGGCTGGGTCTGGGCCTGGGCGTGACCCATCATTCCCGGCTGCCGGGCAACTCAACCAATACCTTCTTCACCCCCGCAACCACTGTCTGGGATGCGCAGCTTTCCTATTCCCTGTGGAAGGCGCGTCTGGGGCTGAATGTCCTCAATCTGACCGACAAGAAGTACTACGTTCCGTCCGCCTATTTCGTCGGCGGTCAGGTGACCCCGGCCATGCCGAGGACGATCACGGCCACGGCGACCTTCAGTTTCTGAGGACTTGCGCGAGCAAAACAAAAAAGGCACCCGAGGGTGCCTTTTTTGCTGCGTATCGTTGCCAGGTTACTGAAAACGCTACGCTTTGTCTGGTGGGCGGTACTGGGATCGAACCAGTGGCTTCCACCGTGTGAAGGTGGCACTCTACCGCTGAGTTAACCGCCCGGTAGGTGAAGAGCGCGCATTTTAGTAAGGGGTCGGTGGGCTGTCAAGCGGTGGCGTGATTTTTCTTTTGCTGACCGGCAAAAGGGGAACTTGCGGGTGAGCGGGGTATTCTGGACTTCGAGGGTGGCGGAGATCCACCTGTTTGCACATTCCACCCCATCGGAGACTTTCATGTTGCGTGTTCGTGTATCGCTGGCCCGTGTCGGGCTGCTGGCTGTCGTGTGCGCTTTCCATCCCGCCCAGGCGGAGTTGCTGGGCGAGGAGGATCTGGCCGAGGTGGTGCGCAAGCCGGCCATCGGGCTCTATAAGGGCTATGCGGAGTTCAAGATGGCCCACTACGCGGAGGCGAAGCAGATCTGGACGGTGCTGGCCGAGCGGGGCATGGGCGAGGCCTGGTTCAACCTGGGGATTCTGGCCGAGGACGGGTTGGGCGAGCCGCAGGATGGGGCGGAGGCGCGGCGGCGTTACGAGAAGGCGGCGGTGGCCGGTAGCCGCAATGCGGCCCTGCGGCTGGGCACGTCCCTGCAGACCCGCCGTTTTGGGGCGCCGGATGTGGCTGGCGCGCGGCATTGGCTGAAGACTGCCGCCGACATGGGTGACGACGAGGCCGCGGCGCAATTGGCGGTGCTGGATGGCACGGCGCAGCGCTCGGTGAGTGCGGAAGACCGACGTCTGGCCCAGGCGCGGCGCCTGGAGGCGGACGGCAGCCTGCCGGATGCGCTGACGGCCTACCGGGCGATTGCTGACGCGGGCGACCCCCGGGGGCTGACGCGTCTGGCCTGGCTGCATGAAGCCGGGCGGGGCGTGCCGCGCAATCTGGACGAGGCGGCGCGCCTGTTCCGCCAGGCCGCCGAGGCCGGTGAGCCTGAGGGGCAGTACGCCCTGTCGGTGATGCTGGATACCGGCGCTGGGCAGGCGCAGGACCCCGGTCAGGCCCTGCGCTGGCTGCGGGCGTCGGCCGAGGGCCGTTATCCGCCGGCGATCGAGGCCCTGAAGGCGCGCTGAGCCGGGCAGGCTTTAGTGGGCCGGGCGTTTGTGGGGTCGAATAAACCTGCTTGCCTCGGTTGAGCGCCGAGAAGCACACGCAAACCCAATGCTGACCTGGGCATGGGTGGGGCTTACGGGAGCCAGGCTGGACCTCCTGTAGGGGCGACTTCAGTCGCCCACCGGCTTCGATGAAGGGCATGCCGGTGATCGGGGCGTGGATGGGCGACTGAAGTCGCCCCTACAAGTCGCCCCCACAAGTCGCCCCCACAAGTCGCCCCCGCAAGTCGCCTCTACGGGAGCGCTTGCACGGATCGTCAGACGATGCGGCAAACTGAGGAAGCCCGGATAGGTTCGACCCTACGCGATGCTAGATTGCGGCGGCCCGGGCTACGCGCCGGCTGTCGATGGCGATGAGCACGCCAGCCACCCCGATCACCAGCATGCCGCCCAGGGCGATGCGGTCGGGCAGCTGATCGAAGACCAGCCAGCCGAACAGGGTGGCCCACAGCAGTTGCACGTAGAGCAGCGGCGAGAGCAGGGAGGCGGGGGCTTCGCGGAAGGCGCGGGTGAGCAGGAAATGCCCGCAGCCGGCCAGCACGCCCATGGCGCCCATGGCCAGGTAGTCGGGCGTGCTGGGGTCCGGGCCGTGGTTCATCCACGGCAGGGCCGCGGTAGTTAAGGCGCTGCCGATGAGTGCGGTGTGAAACAGCAGGGTTACCGGGCTCTCGGTGCTCGACATCTTGCGGGTGAGGATCTGGTAGAGGGCGTACACCACGGCGGCGGCGAGGGCGAAGGCGATGCCCTCCGGCACCAGTCCGCTGCCGGGGCGGGCCACCAGCAGCACCCCGCTGAAGCCCAGCAGCACGGCGAGCCAGCGCAGGGCGCCGATCTTCTCGCCGAGGATGGGGCGGGCCAGCAGCACCACGATGACCGGCGAGGCGAAGATGATGGCGGTGGCTTCGGCCAGGGGCATGCGCTGAAAGGCGGCCACGCCACACAGGCTGGTGGACAGCAGGAGCAGCCCGCGCACCAGGTGCATGCCCGGCCGCCGGGTGCGAAAGAGCCGCGTGCGCAAGGCCGGGCCGAGCATCACCAGCATGAGCAGCAGGTGCACGGTGTAGCGTGCCCACACCAGCAGTGGCACCGGGAAGCGTGTGCTCAGGTGCTTGGTGGTGACGTCGAGCATCACGAAGAGCAGCAGCGAGGCCATGGCCAGGCCGATGCCCAGCAGCGGGCGCTGGGCGTGGCTCACGCGCCGAGGGAGAACAGGAAGGTGGCGCCCTTGCCCGCCTGGCTCTCGGCGCGGATCCAGCCGCCGTGGCGACGCACGATGCGATGCACGGTGGCCAGGCCGATGCCGCTGCCTTCAAATTCGGCGGCTGTATGAAAGCGCTGAAAGGGGGTGAACAGCTTGGTGGCGTCGGAGCGGTTGAAGCCCACCCCGTTGTCGGCCACAAAATAGGCCAGACCCTCCGGCTCCTGGTGCACCCCGAAGCGGATGCACGGTGCGTCAACCGGGCGGGTGAACTTCCAGGCGTTGCCGATCAGGTTCTCAAGCACGGTGCGCAGCAGCACCGGGTCGCATTCGGCGTGGATGCCCGGATCGATCTCGAAACGCACCTTGCGCTCCGGCGATGCATCGAGAAAGTCCCGGGCGATGCTGGCTGCCGTGGCGGAGAGGTCGGTGTCACGGCATTGCAGGGGTTTGCGGACGTGGCGCGACAGGTCGAGCAGATCATCGATCAGGCTGGCCATGCGCCGTGCGGCGTCACGCACCCGGCCCAGGTGGTCGAGGCCTTCGGGGCCAAGGGCGGCGGCGTGCTCGTCCATGACCACGCTGGAGAAGCCCTCAATGGCCCGCAGGGGCGTGCGCAGGTCGTGGGAAACCGAATAGCTGAAGGATTCTAGCTCGGCCAGCGTGGCGCTGAGTTCGGCGGTGCGCCGGGCAACCCGCTCTTCAAGAGTGGCGTTGAGGGCCCGCACCTGCTCTTCCATCAGCACCCGGTCGGTGATGTCCCGGCCCACCACGACCAGCATCTGGCGGCTGCCGTCGGGGTTGAAGACGGGCTTCTTGATCACGTCCAGGTAGCAGGTCGTGCCGTCGGGGCAGGGTAGGCGGTCGATGTAGCGATAGCCGTCCGGGGTGCTCCAGGCCAGGTCGTTGGTCGCTGCGCACTCGAACAGGCTCTGGGCCACCAGGGGCGTGGCGACGCGGGCCAGCTCTTGCTCCGTGAGCCCGGCGTAATCCACGCCGGTGAGTCCAAACAGGCGCAGCCCGGTGCCGTTGCTGATGAGCCAGCGGTTCTCCCCGTCCTTCACGATGACGACGTCCGGGGTGGATTCGATGATCCGGCGCAGGCGCTCTTCGCCTTCCCGCCGGGCAAGGCGCACGCGCTGGTCAATGAGTTCCTGTTCCTGCTCGGCGATGATCTCGCGCAGGAAGGCGACGTAGCGGCCCTCCAGGCTGGTCACGATATCGTGCTCGGAGAGCACGCCCACCAGGCGTCCACTGCGCATCACCAGCAGGTGGCGGATGTCGGCCTGCTGCATGGCCTGGGCCGCCGACCAGACTGAGGTGGAGGTCTGGACGAAGATGGGGTTGGGGCTCATCACCTCGGACAGGGTGATATCGGCGATCCGCGCATTGCGGGACAGCAGCACGGTCAGGTCGTGGAAGGTGAATACGCCTACCGGCTTCCCGGCCGCTTCGGCCACCACGCAGCCGATGTTGTACTGGCGCATTTGGCGGATGGCCTGGTCCACTCCCGCGCTGGCGGGGATGGTGTGGGGGCGCGGGCTCATTACGTGGCCCACGGTGTCCAGGTGGGTGAAGTGCTCCACGCCCAGGGCGGCCAGCAGCTCGGTTTCCGAGATCAGCACGCCGGGGTCGTCCGGCACGTTCTGGATGCGGATGTGCCGGCTGCCGTGGCGCACCAGCAGGCGGTAAGCCTCGCGCAGATCGGTGTGAGGCTGGCCAACCGGCGGGTTGGGGTCGCAGGCCTCTCCGAGCATCAGGCTGGCCGGGTCCGAGTCGAGGCAGGCCCGGGCAGCGCTGCGCTCGGTGATGATGCCCACGTAGCGCTCGTCGCACATCACGATGGCCCCGGAAACCCGGTGGGTGAGCAGGGTGGCCAGGGCTTCGGCCAGCGGCATCTCGGCCGGCAGGCGCAGCAGGATGGGCGAACAGACGTCGCCAAGGGTGCCATTGTGGCCAGGTTGCTGGAGCAGGCTCATGGCGGGCCGGCGGGGGGGCGGTGCTGGAGCCATTGGTTGAAAACCTGGCGGGCGGCGCCGGCCATCTCGTCGGCGAGCAGGCCGGTGTCCAGGCCCAGCCCGGTGCATAGGCTGTCGCCGGCCAAACCGTGCAGGTGCACCCCGGCCAGCAGGGCGTCCCGGGGGGGCCAGCCGCGGGCGAGCAGGGCGCAGACCAGGCCGGTGAGCACGTCACCCATGCCGGCCGTGGCCATGGCCGGGTTGCCGGTGGTGTTGATCCACCAGGCACCATCGGGCCCGGCGATCACGCTGCCGCAGCCCTTGAGCACCACCCAGGCCTGGTAGCGGCGGGCCAGGGTGCAGGCGGCGGCGACGCGGTCGGCCTGCACTGCGGCAGTGTCGCAGCCCAGCAGGCGGGCGGCTTCGGCCGGGTGGGGGGTGAGTACGGCAGGCTGGGCACGCCCGGCCAGGGCGGTTTGCAGGTCGGTGTTTCGGGCCAGCAGATTGAGGGCGTCGGCATCCAGCACCAGGGGCGTTGCCGCCGCCAGGGCCGTGGCCACCAGGGCGCGGGCCGCGTCGGACTGGCCCAGGCCCGGGCCCACGGCGAGGGCAGCACTGCCGGCTTCATCAAGCAGCGCGTGGGCGCTGCGGAACATCAGCTCGGGGCGTAGCAGGTCAACGGCCAGGGCTGCCGGGTCGAGCAGGCCGACGAGAACGCGGCCGGCGCCAAGATAGGCGGCTGCCCGCCCGGCCAGCAGGGCCGCGCCAACCATGCCTGGCGCGCCGCCGATGATGGCAGCGTCGCCGTAGCTGCCCTTGTGGCTGTTACGCCGGCGTGGCTGCAGGTGCTCGGCAAACAGGGCAGGGCGCACCGCGTGGCCGGTGGCGGGGGCCAGGGCTTCGGCGTCCAGGTCCAGGGTAGCCAGGTGGAGGGTGCCGCACTGGTCGGGCCCGTCCAGGGTGAGCAGCCCGGGCTTGAGGGCGATGAAGGTGACGGTGTGATCGGCCTGGAAGCAGGCGCCGGGGCAGTGCCCGCTGTCGGCATCGAGACCGCTGGGGATGTCCAGGGCCAGACGCAGGCCGCGGGTGGCGGACAACTGTGCGATCCATTCGCCGTACAGGCCTTCGATGGGCCGCTGCAGGCCGATGCCGAACAGCGCGTCGATGACCATGGACCAGCCCCCCTCGGGAGGTGTTGGCAGGCTTGGGTGGGTAGTGCCGCCGAAGGCCAGCCAGGCAGCATGGGCGGCGGCGGCATCGGGGGGCAAGCGGGCCGGGTCGGCGGCAAAGGCGACGCTGACCCGGTGGCCCGCGGCGTGCAGGCGCCGGGCCACCACAAAGCCGTCGCCCCCGTTGTTGCCCGGCCCGCAGGCCACCAGCACCAGGGCGCCGGTGCCGGGCAGCAGATCCAGGGCCACGGCCGCGGCAGCAGCCCCGGCCCGTTCCATCAGGGGCGGTACGGCACCGGGCAGGGCCAGACTCTCGATGGCGCGGAGGGCTGCGACGGGGTAGATGGGGGGCGCAGGCATGTCTGTGTGGAGCTCAGATGCTCTCCAATAGTTCGAAAGCCATTTCCCGCAGGTCGTGAAATTCACTCTCGCTCACGTTGAGGTGCTGCAGCACGTGCGGGCGGATGCGCAGCCAGCTGGCGTCCTCGCTCATGCGCATGAAGCTATTCACGAAACAGTCGGACAGGGCCGCGAGGCAGATCAGGGTGCGGCAGCGGGCGTCGTCCGTCTCGGCGTCGGGCGCGAAAATGGACTGGTCGTGGTGGATCAGCGTGGCCCGGCTGATGTCCTCGGCGAGGCCCCAGGTGCGGGTCAGAAAGCAACCGATGGCCGCGTGGTGGGTGGCGTGCCGGGTTTCTTCCACTTCGGTGAAGCTGCGGCTGTCATCGCCATTGGCCAGTTGCAGGGTGTCCCGGTAGTCGGGAAAGCGTTGCAGCAGCACGGCGATGCCGCAATCGTGGAAGAGCCCGAAGGTGTAGGCGTGGTCGGCGGGGACGCCGCGGAATTCCTTGGTCAGGCGCGCCGACAGCTGGGCGACGCGGATGCTGCTGTCCCAGAACCGGTCCAGCCGCACCGGCCCGGCAATGCTGCTGCGCAGCGCGAAACCGGCCACCAGGCTGGACAGGACGCGGCTGCCCAACACCGGAATCGCCTGTTGCACGGTACCGACCTTGCGGCTGAGCCCGAAGGCGGGGGAGTTGGCGACCTTCATGACCGACGCCGCCAGGGCCACGTCGCCGTTCACGATCTGACCCACCACGGTCAGGGACATGTTGGGCGATTCGATCTCTTTTTGCAGACGGGTGAGCACCTCGGGGCGGGGCGGGATGCCGATGCCCTTTACAAGGCGTTCGACATCGGCGGGTGCGGGAGTGGACATTGTGGTGGGCGTGGAAAGGAGTCCCGTGATTCTAGCCGACCCGGGGGGCTACGCAGTACCTACGCAATCTGACGTATTCCGGCGCGGGGGAGGGCTCCGTAATCTGCGAACCGTTGTTGCACCGCATTAAACCGAACCCACCGATCCAAGGAGCCCTCGATGCAAAACCGTCGCACCTTCCTCAAGGCCGCTGTTCTCTCCGCTTCCATCGCCGCCATCGGCGGGCTGTCCGCCAGCGCCTACGCGGCCGACACCATCAAGGTTGGCATCCTCCACTCCCTGTCCGGCACCATGGCCATCTCGGAGACCGCCCTCAAGGAAACCGCGCTGATGACCATCGAGGAAATCAACGCCAAGGGCGGCGTGCTGGGCAAGAAGCTCGAGCCGGTGGTGGTGGACCCGGCCTCCGACTGGCCGAAGTTTGCCGAGAAGGCCCGCCAGCTGCTGTCCCAGGACAAGGTGGCCGTGACCTTCGGCTGCTGGACCTCGGTGTCCCGCAAGTCGGTGCTGCCGGTGTACAAGGAACTCAACGGTCTGCTGTTCTACCCGGTGCAGTACGAGGGTGAAGAGCTCGAGAAGAACGTCTTCTACACCGGTGCGGCCCCCAACCAGCAGGCCATCCCCGCGGTGGAATACCTGATGAGCAAGGAAGGCGGTTCGGCCAAGCGCTTTGTGCTGCTGGGTACCGACTATGTGTACCCGCGCACCACCAACAAGATCCTGCGCGCCTTCCTGAAGAGCAAGGGCGTCGCCGAGGCCGACATCATCGAGGAATACACCCCGTTTGGTCACTCGGACTACCAGACCATCATCGCCAAGATCAAGAAGTTCGCCGGCGAGGGCAAGAAGACGGCGGTGATCTCCACCATCAACGGCGACTCCAACGTGCCTTTCTACAAGGAGCTGGGTAACGCCGGC